>NZ_JBKEZQ010000003.1:0-316986 GCF_053345175.1 Methylobacterium sp. M6A4_1b | reverse complement strand
TCGAGGCCTGGGCGTCGATCAAGAGCTTCAAGCCCAAGGATCAGGGCGGCAACGATCAAGGGAAAGATCCGCCGCCGCCGTCCGCCGGCGGGCGCAACGTCGAGGTCGACTTCAGGGGGCAGGCGCGCTCGAACGAGACCCACGAAAGCACCACGGACCGAGAAGCCCGCCTCTACCGCAAGGGTCCGGGGATGGAGGCCAAGCTCTGCTTCATCGGCCATACCCTGATGGAGAACCGCTCCGGCCTGATCGTGGACACCCGCCTGACCTTGGCGAACGGTCACGCCGAGCGGATCGCGGCCTTGTCGATGATCGAGCCAAGGGCGGATCGGCCCAAGGCGATCTCGGTGGGTGCCGACAAGGCCTATGACGCCGAGGACTTCGTCAACGAGCTCAGGTCGATGAACGTGCGCGCGCACGTGGCCCGGAACACCAACGGCCGCCGCTCCTCCATCGACGGACGAACCACCCGCCACGCCGGCTACGGTCGGAGCCAGAAGATCCGCAAACGCATCGAGGAGGGCTTTGGCTGGATCAAGACCGTCGGCGGCCTGCGCAAGGCCCGCTTCAAAGGCCGCGACAAGGTCGGATGGGCCTTCGCCTTGACGGCTGCGGCCTACAACCTCGTCCGCCTGCCAAAGCTGCTCGGAGCTCCGGTGTGAGCGTCCTGGGCAAGTGCCGGATCGTCGAGCTGCCCGGCTACGAGGACGACTACGCCGATATGGTCGAGCCAGCCTACATCCTCTTCGAGGACGGCCGCGGTGCGTTCGCCTTCGGGTGTGTCACCGGAGCTTTCGCTGGCGGAGCCACCCGCGGGAGTGCACGCGCCGCCATCGCGTTCGACTGGAATGGCAATGACGAGATGGACGCGGTCTGCGGCTCGGGATCGGCCGAGGTCCAGGCCGACGGCTCGCTTCGCGGCGAAATCCGCGTCCACCGCGGCGACGAAATCCCCTTCATCGCCTGCCGTTGGCCGACTTCTTCAACACCCTGCTAGGAGGCCTGCGCCTCGATCTCGGTCTCGGCGCCACGCGCGGGAAACCGTGGCTCGATCGTCAGGGGATCGGCGATCATCGAGCCGCGTGCAGCACGGCTGCGGCCATGCGTCAGAGCCCGGGTCTGAGCCTCCGCGGAGGGATGCAGGATCGCCGTCAGGAAGGCGAAGCCTTCGAAATCGGCATCGAGGTTCTTGGCTTCGAACACTGGCATGGCGGTCACCGGACCCGAGGTCCTGAATGGCTCCCGGAGGGAGCCGCAGGACCCGTAATTGGCAGATAATGTGGACAACGGCAATAAGTTCCGAAAGCCGACGATTATTTACCCTTAATTTACGTATGCCCGCCGCCGAAGGTTAACGCCGTGCGGCAGCGCACCCATTACAGTGTTCGCCCGTCGCGGGAGAGTCCGGCCAGCAGCCCGACGACCGCGGTCCCGACGGCGAGGCGGCGCCCGGCCATTGGGTCGATGGCGGGGTCGCGGCCACGCGTTCCGGTGGTGATGAACGGGGTCGCTGGCGCACGCGCCGAAGGCGCCCCTGGGGCCGTGGGCCTATCGCGACCCGGCGGCACGCGCTCGATGTCGCCGTCCGGATCGGCGCGGATGAGGCGCGATCCGCCGTCGTGGCAGATCCGGAGATGGTCCGCCGCGTCGACGGTCAGGCCACGTCCTCGCGCAGGAGCTCTGTGTTGACCGCGAAGGCCGCCATGGCGCCCTCGGCGGCGGCGACCACGGCGAACTGAACCCGGCGGGAGGCGTCCCCCGCGACGAACAGGCCGGGCACGTTCGTGGTCTCGTACTCGCCCGTGGGCACCACGCCCTTGTGGGTCAGGTCGCAGCCGAGCTGGGTGATCAGGTCGGAAGGGTCGCACGGCATCGGCATCAGGAAGACCGCGTGACAGGGCAGGGTGGTGCCGTCCGCGAAGGCGAGGCGTTGCGGCTGGCGCCCATCGCCCTCCAGGCGCCGGATCGGCGCCTCGACGATGCGGATGCCGTGGCGGCCGAGGCGCGTCCGGTCGTGCGCGCAGAAATCGGTCGGATGGGCGTCGGTGCAGAGGGTGACGTCGTCGCTCCAGACCGTCAGTTCCAGAGCCATGCCCTTGGCGGCCTTGCCATGGGCGTAGACCACGAGGGGCCGGTCCCGATTCTCGTAGCCGTCGCAATAGGGGCAGGAATGGACTCCATGGCCCCAATAGTCCCCGAAGCCCTCGACCGAGGGCAGGGCCTGGTGCAGGCCCGTGGCGAGGATCAGCTTGCGGGTCGTCTCTCGGGTCCCGTCGGCGAGCACGACCGCGAAGCCTTCGTCCCGGCGCTCGGCCCGTGTGACCTCGGCCGCACGCCGCTCCACGTTCGGGTACCGGGCGAGGTCGGCCTCGGCCTGCGCCCGCAGTTCCAGGGGCGGAGTCCCATCCCGGGTGAAGACGCCCCAGCTCCGCGGCGTGACCGCGTTGCGCGGGTGCCCTGCATCGCAGAGCAGGACGTTGCGGCGGCAGCGGCCGAGGATGAGCGCCGCGTTGAGCCCCGCGGGGCCGCCGCCGACGATGATGACGTCGCGCATGTCGTGCCGCTCCCCGGTCCGGACTGTCCGAGGCTCAACGGCGCGACCGGGGCGGATGTTCGGTCGTCTGCCCCGCGGACAGGAAAAAGGGCGCGTCCGCGCCCTCGTTCCGTCCCCGGGGGTGACGCGCCTCAGGCGGCGGTCGGTGCCTTCACGGGGATGCCCTTCTCGGACAGGAACTGGTGCAGTTCGCCCGACTGGAACATCTCGCGGGTGATGTCGCAGCCGCCAACGAATTCGCCCTTCACGTAGATCTGCGGGATCGTCGGCCAGTTGGAAAAGGCCTTGATGCCGTCGCGGATCGCCATGTCGTCGAGGACGTTCACGCCCTTGAACGGCACTTCGAGGTAGTTGAGGATCTGCACGACCTGGCCCGAGAAGCCGCACATCGGGAATTGCGGCGTGCCCTTCATGAACACGACCACGTCCTGGGACTTGATCTCGTTCTCGATCGCGGTGTTGACGTCGGTCATGGTGTCCTCGTTCGTCTCGGGTCGTGGGCGTTCAGGCTTGAGTTCAGGATTCTTGTTCGGATTTCAAGGCCGCCGCCTACGCGATCCGCCGCAGGGCGGCATCGATGTCGAACGGGCTGGCGAGAAGTTCGCCTGGCCCCAGCGGACATCGGGACGGCAGATGAGGGAGCAGACTGTCGCCGTAGATTGTGAGGTCCAGCTTGGCCTGCGCCTGCGCCAGGGACCAGACTTTATCCCAGTCCAGACGCTGGCGCATCGAGCGCTCGTAACGGGCTCTCGCGGCGATCTGAAACGTCCCGGCTTCCTTGCGCTAGTGCTCGACGACCCCGGTATCGGGCGCGGAAAGACGCTTGAGCAGGTGGGCCAGCGTCTGCGCAAGCGACCTTCCACCGCGTGAACCTGAGACCGGCCCACGCTCTCGATCTCCTCCGCGACGTTCTCCCAATCGAGGATGTCCGACAGGTCCGGCCGGCGGGCGAGTTCGCGCAGGGTCGAGGCCTGTTGCTCGGCCCAACGCACGATGTCGTCGTCGTAGAGGCTCGGCTGGTCCATGGGTCGGCCCGGGTTCGCGCCCCTCAATCCTGCGGGACGCCCGTGGTCAGCGCAAGGGCGTGGAGCACGCCCCCCATCCGCCCCTGGAGCGCCCCGTAGACCATCTGGTGCTGCGCGACCCGGGTCTTGCCCTCGAAGGCCGCGGACAGGACCGTGGCGGCGTAGTGGTCGCCGTCGCCGGCCAGGTCCTTGATCTCGATCCGGGCGTCGGGCAGCGCCTCGCGGATCATCGCCTCGATCTCGCGCGCATCCATCGGCATCGGGTTGGCTCCTGACGATCGGAAAGGTGGGACTTCAGGCGGGAACGCCGGCCGGCTGGCTCGCCATGTAGGCCGGCAGCCAGCCCTCGTGGGTCTCGCGCAACTCGGCCACCGATATGGTCTCGCCGTGCGGCAGGGTCAAATGGTCGTTGCCCGTCACGCCGATCACCGCGGCCGGCACCCCCTGTGCGGTGGCGCTGTAGAGGAGGTCCGGCGCGGTCTCGGGGTCGACGGCGAGGAGGTAGCGGGCCTGGTCCTCTCCGAAGAGGTAGGCGTGGGTCGCCAGCCCCTGCGGCACCTCGGGGAGGGCGGCGCCGATGCCGCCGGCCATCGCCATCTCGGCGAGCGCCACGGCGAGGCCGCCGTCGGAGAGGTCGTGGACGGTGTCGACCAGACCCGACGTGATGAGCCCGCGCACGAAGTCGCCGTTGCGGCGCTCGACGCCGAGGTCGACCGGCGGCGGAGCCCCTTCCTCGCGCCCGGCGATGACCGCGAGGTAGACCGACTGGCCGAGCCAGCCGGCGGTCTCGCCGATCAGCACGAGGACGTCGCCGGCGCGCTTGAGGTCGAGGGTGGCGTGGCGCGTCACGTCGTCGAGGACGCCGACGCCGCCGATGGTCGGGGTCGGCAGGATGCCGACGCCGTTGGTCTCGTTGTAGAGCGAGACGTTGCCGGAGACGACGGGGAAGTCGAGGGCCTTGCAGGCCTCGCCGATGCCCTTGAGGCAGCCGACGAGCTGGCCCATCACCTCGGGCTTCTCGGGGTTGCCGAAATTCAGGTTGTCGGTGATGGCGAGCGGGCGTCCGCCGACCGCCGTGATGTTGCGCCAGGCCTCCGCCACGGCCTGGCGGCCACCCTCGACCGGGTCGGCCTCGCAGTAGCGCGGCGTGACGTCGGCGGTCATGGCGAGGCCGCGCGGGCCATCCTCCACGCGCACGATCGCGGCGTCGCCGCCCGGCTTCTGCACGGTGTTGCCGCCGATGAAATGGTCGTACTGCTCGTAGACCCAGCGCTTCGACGACAGGTCGGGCGAGCCGACGAGGCGCTTCAGGGCCTCGGCGCTGCCCACCGTCTCGGGCACGTCGGCGGCATCGAGCACCGGCCGGTGCGCGTTGGCGATGTGGGGCCGGTCGTAGAGGGGCGCCTCGTCGCCGAGCTCCTTGATCGGCAGGTCGGCCATGACGACGCCGTCATGCTTCACGACGAAGCGGAGCGTGTCGGTGGTGTGCCCGATGATCGCGAAGTCGAGGCCCCACTTCACGAAGATGGCTTCGGCTTGCGCCTCCATGCCGGGCTTGAGCACCATGAGCATGCGCTCCTGGCTCTCCGAGAGCATCATCTCGTAGGCGGTCATGCCGGCCTCGCGGGCGGGCACCTTCTCGATGTGGAGCTCGACCCCGAGGTCGCCCTTGGCGCCCATCTCGACCGCCGAGCAGGTCAGGCCGGCGGCGCCCATGTCCTGGATCGCGATCACGGCGCCGGACGCCATCAGCTCGAGGCAGGCTTCCAGCAGCAGCTTCTCGGCGAAGGGGTCGCCGACCTGCACCGTGGGGCGCTTCGACTCGGACGCGTCGTCGAACTCCGCCGACGCCATGGTGGCGCCGTGGATGCCGTCGCGCCCGGTCTTCGAGCCGAGATAGACGATCGGGTTCCCGACGCCCGTGGCGGCCGCGTAGAAGATCCCGTCGGTGCGGGCGAGGCCCACCGCCATGGCGTTGACGAGGATGTTGCCGTCGTAGCGCGGATGGAAGCCCATGGCGCCGCCCACCGTCGGCACGCCGAAGGAGTTGCCGTAGCCGCCGATGCCCGCGACGACGCCGGAGACGAGGTGGCGGGTGCGCGGATGGTCCGGCGAGCCGAAGCGGAGCGCGTTGAGCGCCGCGATCGGGCGCGCGCCCATCGTGAACACGTCGCGCAGGATGCCGCCGACGCCGGTCGTCGCGCCCTGGTAGGGCTCGATGAAGCTCGGGTGGTTGTGGCTCTCCATCTTGAACACGCAGGCGAGTCCGTCGCCGATGTCGATGACGCCCGCGTTCTCGCCCGGTCCCTGGATCACCCAGGGCGCCGAGGTCGGCAGGCCGCGCAGGTGTTTGCGGGAGGACTTGTAGGAGCAGTGCTCGTTCCACATCGCCGAGACGATGCCGAGCTCGGTCAGGGTCGGGTCCCGCCCGATCAAGCCACGGAAGCGGGCGTACTCGTCCGGCGTCAGGCCGTGCTGGCGGACCAGTTCGGGGGTGATCGGAACATCGTTGCGGAACATGCGACCCTCTCGACACGGCCCCCGTCCGGGTCCGGCCGTGCGTGACGGCTCTAAAGCGGAACGCCGCGCCCTGGCAACACGCGATCGCGGATCGGGCCGGCTCCCGGTGGGTTAATCCGCCGGCTCTTCCTCGAAGATCAGGCCCTTGGGCTGCTCCTTCACGTCGCGCCAGCGCCGGATCAGATCGTGGACCGGCGCCGGGCCGGCCACGAAGGCGATGTAGTCGAACGCCTCCGGATCGCGGCTCGACATCAGCAGCTGGAAGTGCATCCGGAACAGGTTCCACTTGCGCCGTGCGATGATGCGCCGCTCGATCAGGTCCTCGATCCGGACATGGATCTCGACGGGGCGATGGGCGATGGGCGCCGGCAGCTTCGAGGCGCTGAGCGGATTGCGCCGGTGCACCGAGAGCCAGTCCCACTTCGCCCGCACGTCGAGCCAGCGGATGGCCTCGCAGGCCGCCACGCGGGCGAGGGCGCCGCGGGTTTCGGCGGCGCGGGGGTCGAGGGTGATCCAGGGAATCACGCTGCCGATGCTGACGAAGGAGACCGGCGTGCCGCGCCGGCCGAATTCGGGATCGGCGGTGAGTACCCGGTCCAGGGCCTCGAGGCCGAGGAAGCTCGACGAGGAATGGCCGATGACGACGATCTCTGAGGCCTTGCCCTCCGCCCCCCGGATGATCGACGCGAAGGCGTCGAGCCGCGCGCGCATGCCGGCATCGCCGCCGCCGGCATGATCGTGGGTGAAGGCGGTGTCGTCGACGAGGTGCGCCACGTAGAACGGCTTGCCGCGGGTCGCCCGCATCAGCAGGGCGAGGAGCCCGTAGGCCAGGACCGGGATCGCGAGGAGCTTCCAGGTCCAGTCCGGGCCGGGCACCAGGGCGACCGCGACCGCGGCGAGGCCGAGGCTCAGGACGACGAGGAACAGGTAGATCAGGTGAACGCCGACGATGACCCGGGCGAAGCGCCGGGCCTCGCGGCGAAAGGGCCGGATGTAGCCGGACCGGATCAGACGCCACCACAGGGCCGGCACCGCGAGGAGCCGGCGCCCGTTCGAGCGCGGGAAGCGGGCGCCGACGATGTCGTCCCAGCGCAGGAGGGTGTAGTGCGTCGCGTGCCCGTCGAGGTCGACGCGCCAGTCGACGGCGAGTCCGTCGGCGGTCCGCTCCGGGTCCCCGACCGTGATCGCCATTCCGCGGCGGACGGCCGTCAGCCGGGCCTCTCGCCGGAACAGGCCCCAATAGGTCTCGGGTTCGCGGGGGTCGAAGCCCGGCATGTAGAAGACCTGACGGGCGACCGTGGCGGGCGGCTCTGAAGGCGTGATGATGGGAGACCCGTTCGATTCTCTGCTTGCGATCCCGGCCGCGCCCGTCCCTACACGAAGCCGATTGGGAAAGACGAGTGCGAAAGCGCATCAGGCCGGTGCCGGCCGGGAGGGTCCGGTTCCCTATCGGACGGCCGGTGCGTGGGAGAGGAAATCGGCCACCGCCGTGACGAAGCGCTCGCCATAGGCCTCCCGCTTGCGCTCGCCGACCCCGTGCACGGTGCGCAGGGCATAGAGGTCGACGGGCTTGGTGCGCGCCATCTCGATCAGCGTCCGGTCGGGGAACACCATGAAGGCGGCGATGCCCTCGGCGCGGGCGATGGTGGCGCGCAGGCCGCGCAGGTGCTGGAACAGGGCCTCCGTGGCCGGGTCGAGGTCGAGGCTTGCCTCCTCGCGGCCCGCCCCGCGCCTGCGGTCGCGCGGCTCGGCCACCTTGGGTTCCGGGTCGGGCCGCATCTGGATGGCTTCGCGGCCGAACAGGATCGCCTCGCCCTTGTCGGTGAGCGAGAGGCCGCCGAAACCGTCGCCGTTCTCGGTGACGGCCCCGGCGGCGAAGAGCTGCCGCAGCATGGCCCGCCAGGCGGCGATCGGCTTGTCGGCGCCGACTCCGAAGGTCTTGAGCGCGGTGTGCCCGTTGCGGCGGATCGTGTCGGTGTCCTTGCCGTGGACCACGTCGCAGACATAGGCCGCACCGAAGCGCTGGCCGGTGCGGACGATGGCCGAGAGCAGCTTCTGGGCCGGCACCGTGGCGTCGATGAGCGAGACGCCCGAGCGGCAGAGGTCGCAGCGCCCGCAGGGTTCGCTGCCTTCTCCGAAATAGCCGAGCAGCGACTGGCGCCGGCAGGTGGCGCCCTCGCAGAGCGCGATCATCGCCTCGAGCTTGCGCCGCTCCACGCGGCGGCGCTCGTCCGGCACCTCCTTCTCGTCGATCTGGCGGCGGCGCAGGGCCATGTCGTCGAGGCCGTAGATGGTGAGCGTGTCGGCCGGCAGGCCGTCGCGGCCGGCGCGGCCGATCTCCTGATAGTAGCCCTCGACGTTGGAGGGCATGTCGGCGTGGCAGACGAAGCGCACGTCGGGCTTGTTGATGCCCATGCCGAAGGCCACGGTGGCGGTCATCACGACGCCGTCCTCCTGCAGGAAGGTGTCCTGGTTCCGCATGCGCGTGCCCTGGTCGAGGCCGGCATGGTAGGGCAGGGCGTTGAAGCCGTCCTTGGCCAGGGTCTCGGCCAGTTGCTCGGTGCGCTTGCGCGACGAGCAGTAGATGATCCCGCTCTCGGAGCGGCGGTGCTTGAGGAAGCGCTCGATCTGGCGGGTCGGGTTGTCCTTCGGCACGAAGGTCAGGCGGATGTTCGGCCGGTCGAAGGAATGGACGAAGGCCTTCAGCGCGCGCCCCGCCGGAAACAGCCGCTCGGTGATGTCGGCCCGGGTCGCCTTGTCGGCGGTGGCGGTGAGCGCCACGGTCTGGACGTTGCCCAGTGCCTCCCGAGCCCGCGCGAGATCCCGGTACTCGGGCCGGAAATCGTGCCCCCATTGCGAGACGCAATGCGCCTCGTCGACGGCGAGCCGGCGCACGCCCGCGCCCCGCAGGGCGTCCATCAGGCCCTCCATCATCAGGCGCTCGGGCGAGACGAAGAGCAGGCGCAGGTCGCCGGAGCGGATCTGCCGCCAGGTCTCGCGGGACGTCGCCTCGGCCACCGAAGAGTTCAGGGTCGCGGCGGCGACGCCGAAGCCGAGCATCTGCTGCACCTGGTCGTGCATCAGGGCGATCAACGGCGAGACCACGACCGTCAGCGAGGATTCCACCAGCGCCGGGAGCTGGTAGGTCATCGACTTGCCGGAGCCCGTGGGCATCACCGCGAAGACGTCGGTTCCATCGAGGACGGCGCCGATCACCTCGCCCTGGCCGGGGCGAAAATCGTCGTAGCCGAAGGTGGTCTTCAACGCGGCGCGAGCCTCGTCGAGGCGGCTTGTCATGGGCATCCTGGCTTGGCGGTGAACGGTCTGGCGGTGAACGGTCTGGCGGTGAACGGGCGGGCGGTGAACGGGCGGGCGGATTGGGGCCCCGGTGTGTCGGCAATACGCTCGCGGCGTCTACACAGGCGACGGGTCTATCGGGGGACCGGCATAATGCCTCTGACCATCCGAAGCGAGGAGGTCAATCGCCTCGCGGAGAAGGTGGCGGCGCGGGCCAAGGTCGGCAAGACCGAGGTGGTGCGCCAGGCTGGCCCACGAGGTCGAGCGCCTGGAGCGCGGGCCGCCGCACACCTCGGCCCTATGCAACTTCGCCCGATCCAAAAAAGTACTCGGAGCGGCACCAGGTATCGAGTCGGCTGACGGCAAAGACCTAAACGAGGCATCCGACGCTATCCCCGCGGCTCTCGCCTGACTTTCAGCGCAGGGCGATCGCGGTCGCGGCACCGGCCATGACGGTGGCGGAACCCTGGTTCAACCGGCGGCGGGCCCGCCGCGAGGTGAAGGCCCGCCGGGCGCGGTCGGCCGCGAGGACGTAGAGGCCGAGCACCGTCGCGAGCACCAGGACCAGGGTCGCGGCCATCAGGCCGAGGCCGAGCGGGGAAAGGTGCGAAAGATCGACGACGCTCGGGAGGAGTGCGAGGAAGAACAGGATCACCTTCGGATTTCCCAGGGTCATCGCGAGCCCGCCCAGGAAGGCGCGCAGGGCATCCCGGCGCGCAGAGGCGACGGGCACGAGCGCGTCCACGGGAGCGTTCCAGGTCTTCCAGGCCAGGTAGCCGAGGTAGAGGACGCCGCCCACCTTCAGGGCGACGAAGACGGATGCGAAGGCCTGCGCCAGAAGCGCGAAGCCGCAGGCGGCGATGCCGAACCAGACGAGATCGCCGACGATCATCCCCAGGACGAAGCCGACGATGCCACGGGTGCCTGCGGTCATCACCCGGGCCACGAGCGCGGCGATCCCGGGCCCGGGAGAGGCCACGGCACCGGCATAGATCAGCGCGAAGAGGGCGAGGCTGGAGAGGGGCATGGTCCGGCGCGTGTCAGTCCTGGGCGATCCGCCCGTCCGCGACCTTCACCATATCCGCCCGCCCGTCCAGTTCGCCGAACAGCGCCGGGTCGGCGCCCGTCATCCAGACCTGCCCCTGCAGCGCTTCGAGGGCGTCGAAGAGCCCGGCGCGCCGGCGCGGGTCGAGATGGGCGGCGACTTCGTCGAGGAGGATCACGGGTGACAGGCCGCTCATGGCCTGGACGAGGCGGGCATGGGCGAGGACCAGGCCGATGAGGAGCGCCTTCTGCTCGCCGGTGGAGGCGGTGGCGGCGGGCACGTCCTTCGGGCCGTGACGGACCACGAGGTCGCTGGTCTGCGGTCCGCTCAGGGTGCGCCCGGCGGCCCGGTCTCGGCTGCGACCCTGGCGGAGAGCCATGCGGAAGCGGTCCTCTGCCTCGATCGCCGGCCACACCGCCACGAGATCGTCGAGGTCGCCCTCGAGGCGCAGGCCGGCCCAGGGGAAGGGCTGGGCATCGTCGCGTCCCTCGGCGATGAGGCGGTCCAGGCGCTCGGCGGTCTCCCGGCGGGCCAGCGCGACCGCGACTCCGAGTTCGGCCACCTCGCGCTCGATGGCGTCGAGCCACTGGCCGTCGTTCGGCCGCTCGTCGAGGAGCCGGTTGCGCGAGCGCAGGGCCCGCTCCATCGCGTTGACGCGGGCGCCATGCGTGGCGTCGACCGCCAGGACGAGGCGGTCGAGGAAACGGCGCCGGTCGCCGGCCGGTCCGCGGAACAGGCCGTCGAGGTCCGGGGTGAGCCAGACCACCCGCAGGAACTCCGAGAAGGCCACGGGGGAGGGCGCGGTGGCGCCGTCGATGCGGCACAGGCGGGCGGCGCGCCCGTCGAGGCCGGGCGGCTCGTAGCCGGTCCCGATCCGGTGCTCGGCCTCGTCCCCGGCCAGGGTCATCGAGACGGCGAAGCCGCCCGGCCCGCCGATGCGCGGCATGGCCGCGAGATCGGCCCGGCGCAGGCCGCGCCCGGGGGAGAACAGCGAGATCGCTTCGAGGAGGTTGGTCTTGCCGGCCCCGTTCTCGCCCACCAGGGCGACGAAGCGGCGGTCGACCGCGAGGTCGAGGTCGGTGTGATTCCGGAAATCGCGGCAGATCAGACGGGTGAGGCGCACCCGTCTGCCCTTAGCCGATCGGCCCGGGCCTGTCTCGCGCCGCGACGCGGCGGCGCGACGATCACACCCGCATCGGCATCAGCACGTAGAGCGCCGGCGCGCCCTCGCGGTCCTGGATCAGGGTCGGCGAGCCGGGATCGGCGAGCTTGAACAGGGCGGTGTCGCCCTCGAGCTGGCTGGTGATGTCGAGGAGGTAGCGGGCGTTGAAGCCGATATCGAGGGCGGGCGCGTCGTAGTCGACGTCGAGCTCCTCGGTGGCGCTGCCGGAATCCGGGTTGTTCACCGAGAGGGCGAGGCGGCCCTCCTGGACGGCGAGCTTCACCGCGCGGCCGCGCTCCGACGAGATCGTCGAGACGCGGTCGACGGCCTTGGCGAAGACCTCGCGCTCGACGGTGAGGAACTTGTCGTTCCCGGCGGGGATGACGCGCTGGTAGTCCGGGAAGGTGCCGTCGATCAGCTTGGAGATCAGGACCACGCCGCTGGCGAACTTGAAGCGGATCTTGGCGGGCGACAGGTCGATCTCGACGCTCTCGCCGCCATCCTCGACCAGCTTGATGATCTCGGCGACCGCCTTGCGCGGCACGATGATGCCCGGCATGTCGCGGCTGCCCTCGGGCGCCTCGATCTCGACCCGGGCGAGGCGGTGACCGTCGGTGGCGACGCCGCGCATGCGCAGCGCACCCTCCACCTCGATGGTGTGGAGATAGATGCCGTTGAGGTAGTAGCGCGTCTCCTCCGTCGAGATCGCGAACTGCGTCTTCTCGATCAGGCGCTTCAGGTCCGAGGCCGCGATGACGAAGCGGGTCGGAAGCTCGCCGGCGGCGAGGTCCGGGAAGTCGCCCTCGGGCAGGGCGCCGAGGGAGAAGCGCGAGCGGCCGGAGCGGATCGTCATCTGCCCGGTCTCGCCGCTGGTCTCCAGCGAGACCTGCGCGCCGTCGGGCAGCTTGCGGACGATGTCGTAGATCACGTGCGCGGGCACCGTGGTGGCGCCGGCATCCACCACGTCGGCGGGGATCGTTTCCGTGACCTCGATGTCGAGGTCGGTCGCCTTCAGCTCGAGGCCGTCCGCGTGGCAGCGCAGGAGCACGTTGGAGAGGATCGGGATGGTGTTCCGCCGCTCCACCACGCGGTGCACGTGGCCGAGCGACCGAAGGAGGGCCGCACGCTCGACAGTGACTCTCATGGTCTGAACTCGTGGTCTCTCGTCGGGCGTCGCCGGGAGGCGCGCGATCGACGCGCCCCGGTCCCGCGTGCGCCCTGGCACCGTGGCCGCTGAACTTGGCGAAGCCTCCCGGCGAACGCAAGTGCGAGAGGCCGGCTATCCCGCAGATGATTCGGGGCGTCGCGGCGACCCGCGACGCCCCGGCGTGCCTCAATCCTGGAGCATGCGCTTCAGGAGCTCGACCTCGTCGTTCAGCACGTTGTCCTCGCCGATCAGCTTGTCGATCTTGCGCACGGCGTGCAGCACCGTGGTGTGATCGCGCCCGCCGAAGCGGCGGCCGATCTCGGGCAGCGAACGCAGGGTGAGGACCTTCGAGAGATACATCGCGATCTGGCGCGGCTTGACCACGGCCGCGGTGCGCCGCTCGGAGAGGATGTCGGAGCGCGAGACGTTGTAGCGCGAGGCCACCAGCTTCTGGATGTCCTCGATCTTGATGCGCTTGGGCTCGCGGTTCTTCACGAGGTCGCGGATCGCGGTCTCGGCAGTCTCCATGGTCACGGCGGTGCCCGTGAGGGTGGCGTGCGCCAGGAGCCGGTTCACGGCGCCCTCGAGGTCGCGGCCATTGGCCGTGATCGCCCGGGCGACGTAGGTGGCCACCGTCGGCGAGACCTCGAAGTTCGGGTGCGACACCTGCACGGCGGCGAGGCGCGCCGACAGGATGGAGGTGCGCAGCTGCTCGTCGAGGCTGCCGATCTCGACCACGAGGCCGCCGGCCAGGCGCGAGCGCACGCGCTCCTCCAGGGCCTCGAGCTCGGTGGGCGGACGATCCGAGGCGACGACGACCTGGCGGCCGGCATCGATCAGGGCGTTGATGGTGTGGCCGAACTCGGCCTGGATCGACTTGCCCTGGATGAACTGCACGTCGTCGAGGATGAGCAGGTCGATCGCCCGCAGGCGCTCCTTGAAGGCGAGGGCGTTCTGGGTCTTCAAGGCGTTCACGAAGCCGTACATGAAGCGGTCGGCCGTGAGGTAGATCACCCGGCGGCCGGATTCGCGGGCCGCGTGGCCGATGCCGTGCAGGAGGTGGGTCTTGCCCAGGCCGACCCCGGCATGGAAGTAGAGCGGGTTGTAGAGCGCGCCCTGGCCATCGTGACGGGCGACGCGCTCGGCGGCGGCGTGAGCCAGGGCGTTCGAGCGGCCGACGACGAAGCTCGCGAAGGTCAGGCGATTGTCGAGGGGCGCGCCGTTGAGGTCGCCGCCGGCGTCGCCGCGCGGGGCCTGGATCGACTCGCCCTCGGCGGCGCCCATCGCGTTGCCGTGCGACGGCATCGCGGCGTTGACGGATTGCAGGCGGGCCAGGGGGCTCGCCGCGCTGCTCGCCGTCTTCGGGACGCTCGCGACGGGTCGGGCGGCGGCGGAGGGGCCGCGCACCGAGACGTCGAGGCGAGAGACGGTCTCCACCTCGCTGCGGAAGGTGGTCAGCACCCGATCGAGATAGTGGGATTCGATCCAGCTCTTGAGGAATCGGGTCGGGACCGTGAGGCGGGCGGTCCCGTCGACGACCTCCACCAGCTCGAGCCTGGCGAACCAGCTCGCGAAGACATCCTCGCCCAGTTCCGCCCGCAGGCGGCGCTTCACCCGGGCCCAGGCGGCCACCATATCGGGACCGCTCACGCCGCTCATGCCCATCTCGGCATTGCCGGACACGCTTCCGTCGACATGCATCATCGCTCTCCTCGTGCCGAGAGCGGAGGGCCGCCACCGGTACGTACGCACACTTGACTGACGTCGCGCCCCGCGAGGTATTCGCGAGACCCATAATGCCGGGCCAGAGTCAACAGGCTCTGGAGTGGCTTTTGTCGATGAAGCAAGCCTATCAACAATAAGCTACGGTTCTCCTAACAACGGGACTTACGGGGATAGCAAAAATTGCAGCAATTCCGGCCTGGGGTTCGGGGCCAGAGTCGAGGCGAGCATCCCACCTTGTGGACGATTCGGCCTGGACTCACCGGTGTGGAGGATTTGCTGGTTCATCGTGAGACATCGTTAAGCTACACTCGGCCCCGACAGGTCGCAACGAGACAGATTTCGGTTAGCGTTAACGTCTTATCACCGAAACTGTCCTGATTCGGGAGTCCGATCGCAACTGCGTCCTTCCGAACCGTACGGAACGGATCGGGACCGGGAAGGCGGCCTCCGGACACTGCATCGGGACGGCCGAAACGAAAGAAGCCCGGCATCGCTGCCGGGCTTCTTCGCGTCACTGCTGAAAGGATGGCTCAGGCGGCGAGCGCCTTCACCCGCGCGGCGAGGCGCGACACCTTCCGGGAGGCGTTGTTCTTGTGCACGATGCCGTGCTGGGCGGCCCGCATGATCTCGGGCTCTGCTGCGCGGAGGGCGGTCAGCGCGTTCGACTGATCACCGGTGGCGATGGCCTCCTCGACCTTGCGGACGAAGGTGCGCATGCGGCTGCGACGCGAGCGGTTGACCGCGGTGCGCTTCGCAATCTTGCGGGTCATTTTCTTGGCCGACACGGTGTTGGCCATGGGGCATCCTCGTCACGTTTGAGGCGATCGCGACGAGCCCGCGGGCTGAGATGTCGGTGGATCGCGTGCAGGTTGTTCGGGCAATGGCGAAGCCGACGATCGCGGTGTGCGCGCCCGTCGGCGATGTGGGCTCTATAGCCACGCGTTGCCGATCCGTCAACGGAACGTCATCGTGCCGTCTTCGGCCCGGCGCGGAAAGCCGGTTCGCCGCCATCGCCATCCCCTGTCACGAGGAGACTTCATGCTGAGCGCGGCGGATCAGGCACGGATCGCGCGGCATCGCCCGCACTCAGGGATGGCGACGCCGCGGTTCTCCGGGCTCGCGAGCTTCATGCGCCTGCCCCACGTCGATCCCGAGGCGGCACCGGGGCGAATCGATATCGGCCTCGTCGGCATCCCGTTCGACGGTGCCACCACCAACCGGCCCGGCGCCCGGCTCGGTCCGCGCGGGGTGCGCGAGGCCTCCACCGGCACCCGCGCCCGCAACGCCGTCACGGGCATCGCGCCCTACGACCTCGCGGCCTGCGCCGATCTCGGCGACGTGCCGGTCAATCCCATCGACGTGGCGGCGACCGCCCGGGCGATCGAGGCCTTCTACCGGCCCCTGGCGGAGGCCGGCATCGTGCCCCTCTCGGTCGGCGGCGACCACTTCGTCACCTACCCGGTGCTGCGCGCCCTCGGGCGGCCCCGGCCCGTCGGCCTCATCCACATCGATGCCCACAGCGACACGGATGACGGTCAGTACGACGGCACCCGCCTGACCCACGGCACCCCGTTCCGCCGCGCCATCGAGGACGGCGTCCTCGACCCGCGGCGGATGGTGCAGATCGGCCTGCGCGGCAGCACCGATTCGGCGGACGAGCTCGACTGGGCCCTCGCTCAGGGCGTGCGCATCCTGCCCATGGAAGCGGTCCTCGCGCGCGGCCTGCCGGAGATTCTGGCCGAGGCCCGCGCCGTCGTCGGCGCCGGCCCGGCCTATCTGAGCTTCGACATCGACGCTCTCGATCCCGCCTACGCGCCCGGCACCGGGACGCCCGAGATGGGCGGCTTTACGTCCCGAGAGGCGCTGCAGATCGTCCGCGCCCTGCGCGGCCTCGACCTGGTCGGCGCGGATGTCGTCGAGGTCGCCCCGCCCCTCGATCCCTCCGGGGTGACGGCGCACGCCGGGGCGACCCTCGCCTTCGAGATCCTGTGCCTCCTGGCGGAGGCCGTCGCGTTGCGGCGCGATTGACGCGGGGGATCCGAATCGAAAGCCTGCACCGCTGATTCGGAGGAGCCGACCTTGGACGCCGACCTGATCCTCTACCATTCGCCCCAGACGCGCTCCTCCGGGGTGCGCATCCTGCTCGAGGAGCTCGGCGCGCCGCACCGGCTCGATGTCCGCGACCTGCGGTCGGGACAGGCGCGGGATGCCGCCTATCTGCGGGTCAATCCCCTGGGCAAGGTCCCGGCCCTGCGCCACGGCGATGCGCTGATCACCGAGCAGGCGGCGATCTACCTGTACCTCGCCGACCTGTTTCCGGAGCGGGGCCTCGCCCCGCCGATCGGCGACCCGCTGCGGGGACCGTACCTGCGCTGGATGGTGTTCTACGGATCGAGCTTCGAGCCGGCGGTGGTCGACCGGGCTCTCCAGCGCGAGCCCGGCCCCAGGGCGATGTCGCCCTACGGCGATTTCGATGCGGTGCTGAAGACGGTGGTGGATGCGCTCACGCCCGGTCCCTACCTCCTCGGCGAGCGGCACTCGGCGGCCGACGTGCTCTGGGGCTCCGCGCTGAACTGGACCACGAGCTTCAAGCTCGTGCCGGAGGAGCCCGCGATCATGGCCTACCTCGCCCGCATCAACGCCCGGCCGGCGGTCGGAACCGTCATGGCGGCCGAAGCCGCGCTCTCGGCGGAGCTGGAGGCGGCCCGGGGGTGATCCCAGGGCCGATCCCGGGAGTCCGACGGGGCCGAGAAAGCCCTCAGCCCGGCGGCAGCGCCGTTGCGGTGCTGCGGGCCGCCACGTCGGAGGCCGGCGCGGTGGGGGCGTAGGCGGCGATCAGGTGGACGCCGATCACCGGGCCGAAGACCAGGGTCATCATCACGGCCATGATCAGGGCCACGTTGGCGTCGCCCGAGGCCGCCTTGCGGACCTTGGGGCGACGCGTCTTGACGCGCACCGGCGACGCGCCGTCGGCGCGGCGGAAGCTCAGGGTCCGCACGGGCGCTACGGCGACGCGCAGGCGTGGAAGGGCATTCGAGAAGGTCATCGGCTCACCTCGTTCGACCGGGCCATCGGGGGCCGGTCGCGGGCGAGCCCGATCAAGCGATCAGGCGCGGGTCTCGCGGAGGGCCATCGGCGGCGCGGTCCATCGACTACTGTCGCTGGGCATTGGGGTCGGGAGTTCCTGTGGAGCCGCGCGGGCGAGCGAATGTGCTGCACGTGCGAACGACGCCGAGATGATGCGGCGGGAGACGTTAGTCAAGCCTTAACGCGCCAGCACCGGATCGGCTCCGCCGGCTTTCGCGGCGACTGTGGATCAGGCGCCCAACAGGTCGGCGAAATGCCGGATCAGCCGGCGTCCGACCTCGTCCTTGTCGAGGGTCGGCCAGGTCTCGACGCGGCCGTCGCGCCCGACGAGGTGGACGGTGTTGGCGCTGCCGCCCATGACGCCGCCGGCGGGCGAGACGTCGTTGGCGACGATGAGGTCGCAGCCCTTGCGGGCGATCTTGGCACGGGCGTTGTCGAGGACCGCGTCCGTCTCCGCCGCGAAGCCGACGACGAGGCGGGGCCGCCCGGCCGAACGCTCCGCGATGGTCGCGAGGATGTCGGGATTCTCGATCAGGGCGAGGGGCGCCGGCGCGGCGCCGTCCTTCTTGATCTTCGAGTCCCGGGTCTCGGCCGGGCGCCAGTCGCCGACGGCGGCGGCGAAGATCGCGAGGTCGGCCGGCAGCGCGGCCTCCACCGCGGCCAGCATCTCGCGGGCGGTCTCGACCGCCACGACCCGCACGCCCGGCGGGTCGGGGATCGCCACCGGACCGGAGACCAGGGTCACGGTCGCGCCGGCTGCGGCGGCGGCGGCGGCGATGGCGTGGCCCTGGCGCCCGGAGGAGCGGTTGGCGAGGTAGCGCACCGGATCGATCGGCTCATGGGTCGGACCGGAGGTGACGAGCACCCGCCGGCCGGCCAGCGGACCGGCCGGCGGCTCGGCCGTGGCTCCGCGTCCCGCGAGGAAGCCGAAGCCCGAGGCCGGCCGCGCCTCGGCGAGCATCGCCTCGACCGCGTCGGCGATCTCGGCCGGCTCGGCGAGGCGGCCGGGTCCGAACTCCGCCTCGGCCATGGCGCCTTCGTTCGGGCCGACCACGCGGACGCCGTCGCCGCGCAGGGTTGCGAGATTGCGCTGCGTCGCCGGGTGCTGCCACATCCGCACGTTCATCGCCGGCGCGATCAGGATCGGCAGGGTGGTGGCCAGCAGCACCGTGGCGGCGAGGTCGGAGGATTCGCCCGTGGCCATGCGGGCCATCAGGCTGGCGGTGGCGGGCGCGACCACGATGGCGTCCGCATCCCGCGCCAGCTTGATGTGGCCGATATCGGCTTCTTCGGCCCGGTCGAACAGGTCGGTATGCGCGCGCTCGCCGGCGAGGGCCGCCGCGGCCAGGGGCGTCACGAATTCCTGGGCGCCCTTGGTCAGGAGCGGGCGCACCTGCGCCCCGCGCTCGCGCAGGCGCCGGATCAGGTCCAGCGCCTTGTAGGCGGCGATGCCGCCTCCGATGACGAGGAGGATGCGGCGGTTCTGGAGCGGGCGGGTCATGGGTGAAACCCTTGGGAGACGAGCCGGAGGGATCGTTGCGAGGCAGGCTACCGGAACGCCATCACCAGCGCACCGATGGCGATGCCCCACAGGGCCACCGTCGACCAGACCGCTCGCTTGCGCTCGGCCCGGGCGAAGATGTCGAGGCGGCCGGCCTCGCTCGCCCCCTGCTCGTCCAGGCGCACCAGGATGCGGCGCAGGCGCTGGGCGAGGTCGGGAATGTCCGAGACCACGTCGGTGATGGTGAGCGCGGCGCGGCCGAGGCTCTCGACGCGCCCCACGGGACCGAGGTTGCGGGCGATCCACGAGCGCACCACGGGCTCGGCCCCGGTCCACATGTCGAGTTGCGGATCGAGGGAGCGGGCGACGCCCTCCACCACCACCATGGTCTTCTGCAGCATCACCAGTTCGGTGCGGGTGCTCATGTCGAACAGAGCGGTGATGTCGAACAGCAGGGTGAGCACTTTGGCCATCGAGATCTCGTCGGCCTTGCGCTGGTGGATCGGCTCTCCGATCGCCCGGATCGCCTGGGCGAAATCCTCGACCGAGTGGTGGGCCGGGACGTAGCCGGCCTCGAAATGCACCTGGGCCACCCGCTTGTAGTCGCGCAGGATGAAGCCGAGCAGGATCTCGGCGAGGAAGCGCCGCTCCATCTGGCCGAGCCGACCCATGATGCCGAAGTCGACGGCCACCAGGGTGCCGGTCGGATCGACGAACAGATTTCCGGGATGCATGTCGGCGTGGAAGAAGCCGTCCCGGATCGCGTGGCGCAGGAAGGACTGGATCACCGCCCGGCCGACGGCCCTGGGGTCGTGCCCGGCCGCCACGATGGCGGCACGGTCGTTCAGGCGGATGCCCTCGATCCACTCGCTGGCGAGCACGTCGCGGGCGGTCAGCTCCCAGTCGGGCTTGGGGACGCGGAAATCGGCATCGTCCTTGGTGTTCTGGGCCAGTTCGGACATCGCGGCCGCTTCGAGCCGGAAGTCCATCTCCATCATGACGGAGCGGGCGAGGATCTCCACCACCTCGCGGGGGCGCAGGCGCTCGGCCTGGGGCGACAGCGCGTGGACCACGCCGGCCATGAAGCGCATGACCTGAAGATCGCGCTGGAAGCGCTCGCGCACGCCCGGGCGCATGATCTTGATCGCCAGCACCCGCTCGGCGCCGTCGGCGTCGAGGACATGGGCCTTGTGGACCTGCGCGATCGAGGCCGCCGCGATGGGCGGGCTGAACGAGACGAAGAGATGCGCCACCGGCTTGCCCAGGGCCGCCTCGACGAGGCGGATCGCGGTCGCCTGCGGAAACGGGGGGACGCGGTCCTGCAGGGTCTCGAGATCGCGGGCCGCCGCCATGCCGACGATGTCGGGGCGGGTCGCCAGGAACTGCCCGAACTTGACGTAGCTGGGCCCGAGGCGCGTCAGCGCGCGCTGGAGGGGTCCGGCGCCGGCACCGAGGCCGGGACGCTCCAGCATCCGCCCGATCCGCAGGACGAAGCGCAGGTGCGGGGGCAGGTCGGCGGAATCAACCAGGGCGAGCGCGCCCTCGCGGGCGAGCACGAAGCCGACATGCGCGCCCCGGACCAGGTGAACGACGGCACCGAGCATCAGGCGGCCCAATCCGTCACAAGATCCGCCGTCACAAGATCCGCCGTCAAGGAACCCGCTGTCACGAGACCTTCCACCCGGAATGGACCGCCACGATGCCGCCGGTCAGCGACCGGTGGCTCACGTGCCGGAAGCCCGCCGCCTCGATCATGCCGGCGAACCGGCCGGGGGAGGGGAACTTGCGGATGGATTCCACGAGGTAGCGATAGGAATCCGCGTCACCGGCCACGCGGGCGCCCAGCCGCGGGATCACGTGGAACGAGTAGGCGTCGTAGATCCGGTCGAGCACCGGCAGGTCGACCTTCGAGAATTCGAGGCAGAGGAAGCGGCCGCCCGGCTTGAGCACCCGGTGCGCCTCGGCCAGGGCCTTGTCGATCCGCGGCACGTTCCGGATGCCGAAGGCGATCGTGTAGGCGTCGAACCGTTCCGCGGGCAGCGGCAGGGCTTCGGCGTTGGCGGTCACGAAGTCGATCCGCCCCGGGAAGCGGTTTCCTGCGCGCTCGGCGCCGACCCGCAGCATGGCCTCGTTGATGTCGAGGACGGTGGCGTGCGTCCCGGGGCCGCCGGCCTCCAGGGCGCGGAAGGCGATGTCGGCGGTGCCGCCGGCGACGTCGAGGTGTCGGAAGGGCCGGTTGCGCGGCGGCCGCAGCATCGAGATCAGGTGCGACTTCCAGGCGCGATGCAGGCCACCCGACATCAGGTCGTTCATGAGGTCGTAGCGCTTCGCCACGGAGCGGAAGACGTCGTCGACGCGTCCCTGCTTCTCGTCGAGCGCGACGCTTTCGAAGCCGAAATCAGTGGTCTCGTCGGTGGCCATGGGCTTCTCCATGGCCGCCTCCATAGCGAAGCCGGGCCGAGAGTGCCATCAGGCGCGATCGCACAGACCGGTTTCTCCCGAACTACCCGAGTGCCCGGCCGACGGCCGTGGCCGGACGATACGGACCCAGGTGGCTCCACGTGATCCTGTCCTCGCCACTCTTCGCCCGCTCGAACAGGGCCGCTCGCGCCGTATCCGCCGCGACGGAGTCCGGATCGGCGCCCGCCCGGATCACCGTGGCCAGCGACAGGCCGAGGCGATCCAGGCCGAGGACTTTCTCGATCAATCCAACGAGCTTCTCGGGCGTCTTCTCCTGCTTCAGGACCGAGACGGTGTCGGGGTCGAGATGCAGGCGCGCGGCGATCGCGTCGATCCTGGCCGGGTCGTCCGGATGGGCCTTCAACTCCGTGAAGGCATCCCGGACCGCCGTCATGAAGTCCGATTGCGTCGCGCAGGCGTCGCGCTCGATACCCAACACCCGCCCGACGTGGTCGAGGATCGCGACCATCTCCTTCAGAGGATTCGGCCGGTTCACGCTGAACAGGGCGGCGCTGGCCTCGGCGTCGATGCTGCGCAGGCCGTGGTCCGCGGATGGCGACAGGAGGACGTTCCGGCCGGGATCCGGCTTTCCCGCCGGTGCCGATGCCGACGATTGCCGCAGGAGGGTGAGAGCCGTCAGCCCTGGACGCAGGGATGAGATCACGTCGATTCTGCCGGGTTGAGGTCGCGTCCGCCGAAATCGATGTCCGCGACCGTTGGCATCCTGACGCGTGAACCCGAAGGATTACCCAATTTCAGGTTGTGCGGCGCCGAAATGACGGCTCGCGCTCCGTCGCCGGAGCAACCGTTCCGGCATGGCCGGCGGCCTCCCCCATGCCCATCTGGAGGACTAGCGCTTCCGCACGCGATTAAGGATGTCATGCCCGAACTTCCCGAAGTCGAGACCGTCCGCCTCGGCCTCGCGCCGGCCCTGGTGGGCGCCCGCTTCAGCCGGGTGATCCTGCGACGCCCGAACCTGCGCTTCCCGTTTCCCGACCGCTTCGCCGAGCGCCTGGAGGGCCGCACCGTGACGGACCTCGCCCGCCGGGCGAAGTACCTCGTGGCCGGCCTCGAGTCCGGCGAGTCGCTGATCATGCACCTGGGCATGAGCGGCCGCTTCGACGTGGCCCTTCCGGACGGACGCAACCTCTCGCCCGGCGACTTCTACCTGGAGGGCGCGCAGGGCAACGCGAAGCACGACCACGTCGTCATGGCGATGTCGAGCGGGTCGACGGTGACCTACAACGACGTGCGGCGCTTCGGCTTCATGGACCTCGTGCCGACCGGGTCGCTGAGCACCTGCCGCCACTTCGCCGGCATGGGCATCGAGCCCCTGAGCGAGGCCCTCACGCCGGACGCCGTCGCGCGCCTGTTCCGCAACAGGATCACGCCGCTGAAGGCCGCGCTCCTCGACCAGCGCCTGATCGCCGGTCTGGGCAACATCTACGTCTGCGAGGCCCTGCACCGGGCGGGCCTGCATCCCGAGATGCGGGCCGGGCTCCTCGCCAAGCCCGATGGGACGCCGACCCCGAAGGCCCGGCGCCTCGCCAAGGTCATCGGCGAGGTGCTGACGGAAGCGGTGGCGGCCGGCGGCTCGACCCTGCGCGACTATGCCCGGACCGACGGCGCCAGCGGCGCCTTCCAGCACGCCTTTCGGGTCTATGACCGGGTCGGCCATGCGTGTGGGGCCAAGGGATGTACTGGCAAGATCGAGCGAATCGTCCAGTCCGGCCGGTCGACGTTCTTCTGCGCGACCTGCCAGGCCCACCCCGCAAAATAACGGGGTCCGAAGAAGGCCGGTCGTTTCGTTCCGAACATCGTCGGATGCGGCCCGTTAAAGCTGATTTGATGATTCGGTGCGAGGATGAGGTCCGAAGAACGACGACCCGGTTCTTCGGAAGACCTATCTTCAACCACACGACGAGAGCTTTCGGCCCGAGACAATCGGGCCGGTTCCGGCCCGCGGGAGGCGCCGGGTCGGCTCGGTCGGGTGCACCGGTCCGCGGGAATCCTGGGCACGCATGTACCCCCAAGCGAGCAACGAAGCCGACCGCCTCAAGGCCCTGCGGGACCTCGATCTCCTGGAGGCCGAACCGGAGCCGCATTTCGACGCCCTCTGCCGGACGGCGGCGGCCCTGTTCGGCATGCCGATCTCCTACGTCTCGCTGGTGGCGCAGGACCATCAGCGCTTCGTCGCCAAGTGCGGATTCGACCTCGACGGAACGGCGCGCGAGGGCGCGTTCTGCAATTATGCCATCCTGTCCGACGACGTGTTCGTCGTGGAAGACGCGCGGACCGATCCGCGCTTTCGGGACAGTCCGCTGGTCGTCGGGCCGCCGCACGTGCGCTTCTACGCCGGCGCGCCGCTCGTCACGCAGGTCGGCCTGCGCGTCGGCATCCTCTGCGTTCTCGACCGCGTGCCGCGCCGGTTCACGCCGGAGGATTGCGCCCGGCTGCAGGATCTCGCCTCCGTCGTCTGCGCCCAGTTGAGCCTCCACCGGGCCAAGGCGGAACTCCGCGAGCGCGAGGCCCATTACCGGCTGCTCGCCGAGAACAGCTCCGACATGGTGGTCTGGGCGACCCTCGACACCGTGCGCCGCTACGTCTCGCCCGCCTCCCGGACCCTCCTCGGCTACGAGGCGAAGGACCTGATCGGCACGAAGCCCCTGGATCAGGTCCATCCGGCCGATGCCGAGGCCTATGGCCGGCTGCTCGACGACCTCTGCCAGGGACGCGTGACCCGTGCGGTGGCGACCCAGCGCTATCGACGCAAGGACGGCAGCTGGATCTGGGTCGAGATCAACTTCAACCTCACCTACGACGACGAGGGTGCGCGGGCGACGGGCTACGTCGCGGCGGCGCGCGACATCAGCGCCCGCAAGGAGGCCGAGTTCCAGATCGCCCACATGGCCCGCCACGACGCGCTCACCGACCTGGCGAACCGGACGCTGTTCCACGAGCGTCTGGTCCAGGAACTCGCCGTGAGCCAGCGCCAAGGCGCCAGCTTCGCCGTGCTGTGCCTCGACCTCGACCGGTTCAAGTTCGTCAACGACACCCTCGGCCATCAGGCCGGCGACGCCCTGCTGCGCGCGGTGGCGGATCGCCTGCGCGCCCTGGTCCGGGCCGGGGACACCGTGGCCCGGATCGGCGGCGACGAATTCGTGATCATCCAGACCGGCCCGGTGGTGGGAAGCAGCATCCGCACCCTCGCCCAGCGGCTGATCGAGGTGGTGTCTCAGCCGATCGACCTCGACGGCACCAGCGTGACGGTGGGCGTCAGCGTCGGCGTCGCCGTGGCGCCGCAGGACGGGACGGATCCCGACCTCCTGTGCCGGCATGCCGACCTCGCCCTGTTCCGGGCCAAGGATGCCGGCCGGAACACCTTCCGGCTCTACGAGGCCGGCATGCGCTTCGGCCCGGCCTGACGGCGGATCACCAGCCGCGGACGTCCTCGCCCGTCGGCCGACGGCCCTGCGGCGTCAGCCCGTTGATCACCTGGGGCAGCGCCTGGGCCAGTTGCGCTAGCAGGTCGTCGCGGTTCAGGCCGGTGCGCTGCTCCAGGGCGTTCACCGTATCGGAGCCGAGGGCGTCGGCGAGGCGGTCCGGCGCCACCGGGCGGTTCTCGCCATGCCCGATCCAGGATTCGATGACGTCGCCGAGGCCGCCCCGTTGGAAGCGGTCGATCAGCCCGTCGAGGCCGCTCCGACCGTCCTGGGCCTCGTGGTCGAGCTGCGCGTAGGGGCCGGCGCCGGCGCTGCGGCCCTCCGGGGCCGAGGCACGGTCGCCCGGGCCGTCGAGCATGCCGGACAGGTCGCTGAAGTCACCCTCGCGGCCGGACCGGGGCGGTGCCTCGCCGCGGTCGTCACGGTCGTAGCCGCCGCCCTGGCCACAGTCCTGGCCGAAGCCGCCGATGTCACCGCCGTCGTCACCGCGCGGGGCGCGCGCCTCGCCGCGATGGCCGCCGCCGAGGAGATCGCCGAGGCCGCCGGCACCCTTCGACATGAGCAGCATGAGAAGCGCCTGGACGATCGGCGACATCGCGCCGCCGAGCATGCCGCCGCCCTGACCACCGCCCTGGCCGCCCCGCTCGGGCTCGCGCCCGCCGCCGAGCACCTGCCCGAGGACACCGCCGATGACTTGATCCAGCAGACCCATTGCGCTTCTCCCGTATGTCGCCTGAGGGCGGTGGTGAGAGAGCCGCGCCCGACCGCGTGGGATCGGGTCACGCCTCGAGACTCGTGTTTCGATGCACTTTCGTTCGACGAGCCGGCAACCGCGGCGTCGGAAAGCGCACTAGTCGCGGCGGGTTCCGCCGGTGGCCGCGCGATCCTTCGCCGGAAGGTGGTCGAGCGGATTGGTGCGCGCCCCCGACTTGGCGCCCGAGGCGGTGACGGCGGTCGTGGCCGAGATCGCCTTCGGCGGCGCGACCTGACCGGTGGGCCGCTCGGCGGCGCCGGCGGCGTTGTCGCGGCCCGGCAGCGTGCCGGGGGTCGGCTGATCGTTCGGATTAGCCACCGTCTGCGCGGTGGCCGGGCGCAGGCTCGCGGGGCCGACGAGCAGGCCGATGGCGCCCGAGAGGGCGAGGCCGGACAGGAACAGGGCGGTCACCGCGCCGCCGGCGCGCGGCCGGAAGACCGGACGGGACGAGCGCGACCTGGGAGACGGGATGCGGTCCACGGGACGGTCTCCGGGCACGAGGGGACGTCTGATCCCGAACCAAGCCCTGCCGCCGCCGATGGGTTCCGGCCCGCCCGCGGGTAAACCGCCGGCGGGCCCGCGCTCAGCCGCGCTTTCGACCGCCGCCACCCTTGTATTTCGGCTTCTGACCGCCGAGCCCCTGCGTCGAGCGGGCCTTCGGGCGCTCCTGCCAGACCGGCGCGCCGACGGGCACCTCGCGGTCGGTGCCCGGCCCCATATTGTCGAGGGTCGGCTTGGAGATGCGGCTCCGCTTGGCGCCGAAGCGCCCGGCCTCGCGCTCGACGTCGCCCTGGCGGGCCATGGGATCGTCGGAGACCAGCAGCTCGGTCGCCTGGAGGCGCTTGAGCTCGTCGCGCAGGCGGGCCGCTTCCTCGAAGTCGAGGTCGGCGGCGGCGGTGCGCATCCGCTTCTCCAGGTCGGCCATGACCGCCTTGAGGTTGTGGCCGATGGTGACGGCGTTCTTGGCGAGCCCCGTATCGACCTGGACGTGGTCGCGCTCGTAGACGCTGTCGAGGATGTCGGCGATGCCGCGCTTCACGCTCTGCGGGGTGATGCCGTGCTCTGCGTTGTAGGCCAATTGCTTCTGGCGCCGGCGCTCGGTCTCCGCCATCGCCCGCTCCATCGAACCGGTGATCTGGTCGGCGTAGAGGATGCAGCGGGCGTCCGCGTTGCGGGCCGCGCGGCCGATGGTCTGCACCAGCGAGGTCTCGGAGCGCAGGAAGCCCTCCTTGTCGGCGTCGAGGATCGCCACCAGGGCGCATTCCGGGATGTCGAGGCCCTCGCGCAGGAGGTTGATGCCGATCAGCACGTCGAAGGCGCCGAGCCGCAGGTCGCGAATGATCTCGATGCGCTCCAGGGTGTCGATGTCCGAGTGCATGTACCGCACGCGGACGCTGTTCTCGTGCAGGTACTCGGTCAGGTCCTCGGCCATGCGCTTGGTCAGCGTCGTCACCAGGGTGCGGTAGCCGGCCTGGGCGACCTCGCGCACCTCGCCGAGGAGGTCGTCGACCTGGGAGCGCGCCGGGCGCACCTCGATCACCGGGTCGACGAGGCCGGTCGGGCGGATGACCTGCTCGGCGAAGACGCCGCCGGTCTGCTCCATCTCCCACTTGGCGGGCGTCGCCGAGACGTGGATCGACTGCGGGCGCATCGCGTCCCACTCCTCGAACCGCAGGGGGCGGTTGTCGAGGCAGGAGGGCAGCCGGAAGCCGTACTCGGCGAGCGTCGCCTTGCGGCGGAAGTCGCCCTTGTACATGCCGCCGATCTGCGGAACCGTGACGTGGCTCTCGTCGGTGAAGACGAGGGCGTTGTCGGGCAGGTACTCGAACAGGGTCGGCGGCGGCTCGCCGGGCTTCCGGCCGGTGAGATAGCGCGAGTAGTTCTCGATGCCGTTGCAGGCGCCGGTGGCCTCGATCATCTCGATGTCGAAGGTGCAGCGCTGCTCGATGCGCTGCGCCTCGATCAGGCGTCCCATCTTCGTCAACTCGTCGACGCGCTGCTTCAGCTCGGTCTTGATGCCCTTGACCGCCTGCTGGAGGGTCGGGCGGGGCGTGACGTAGTGCGAGTTGGCGTAGACCTTCACGAACTTGAGGTCGTTGATCTTCTTGCCCGTGAGCGGATCGAACTCGGTGATCGACTCGATCTCGTCGCCGAACAGGCCGATGCGCCAGCCGCGATCGTCGAGGTGCGCGGGCCAGAGTTCGATGACGTCGCCGCGAACCCGGAAGGTGCCGCGGGCGAAGTCCGACTGGATGCGCTTGTACTGGAGCGCCACGAGGTCGGCGATGAGCTGACGCTGCTCGATCTTCTCCTCCAGCGACACCGTGAACGACATGGCGGTGTAGGTCTCCACCGAGCCGATGCCGTAAATGCACGAGACCGAGGCGACCAGGATGACGTCGTCGCGCTCCAGAAGGGCGCGGGTGGCGGCGTGGCGCATGCGGTCGATCTGCTCGTTGATCGAGGATTCCTTCTCGATGAAGGTGTCCGAGCGCGGCACGTAGGCTTCGGGCTGGTAGTAATCGTAGTAGGAGACGAAATACTCCACCGCGTTGTCGGGGAAGAAGCTCTTGAACTCCCCGTAGAGCTGCGCCGCGAGCGTCTTGTTCGGCGCCAGGATCAGGGCCGGGCGCTGGGTCTCGGCGATGACCTTCGCCATGGTGAAGGTCTTGCCGGAGCCGGTGACGCCGAGCAGAACCTGGTCGCGCTCGGCCTTCTTCACGCCATCCACGAGTTCGGCGATGGCGCGGGGCTGGTCGCCCGCCGGCTCGAACTCGGACTTCAGGGTGAAGGGGACGCCGCCCTCGGATTTCTTCGGCCGTTCGGGGCGGTGCGGCACCCAGGTCTGACCGTCCCGGAACAGCGGGTTGCCCTCGGTCAGCAGGCGCGAGAGCGCGTCCACCGTGGCCGACACGCCGTCCGTGGCCAGGGACGTCTCGCCGTCATCCGCCAATCCGGCCGGGTCGAGGGAGGCGGGGACCGGGCTGTCCTCCGGCGCGCGCAGGCCGAGGGCCTGGGCGAGGCGCGGATCGACATCGGCCGCCTCGCCATGGGCGAAGGTCGCCTGCGCGGCTTCGCCGAAGCCCATGCCGGACGTCTTGTCGGGGGCGGCCGGGCTCTTGCCGCGTCCGCGCGCCGGCTTCGGCTGTCCCGGACGCGCCGGGGTGGGCGGCTCGACCGGCGGCAGGCGATTCCGGTTCAGCGCCGGGCTGAGCAGCGCCGCCAGGTGCTCGTCGAGCGGCTGAAGCTCCGGCTTCGACGCCTTCGAGTTCGGCGTCCGGGGGCTCGACGCCTTCGCGCCGCCACCTCTGGCGCCCGACCCCTTAGTTTCCACTCCCTTGGATTCCGCGCCCTTGGAATTCCCGACGTTCCTGTTCAGAACCTCGGCCTCGGGAGCTGGGTCGGACGCGGCGCGTGGCTTCTTCGGAGTCGGCATGGTGCAAGTATGGTTTCTACCGGCCGCTTGGAAAAGGGTGCGCCCCGGCCGGATGTGGCGTTCGCTCCGATCCGCCCGGCCGAATGGCGCCACACGGGGCGATATATCGCGCCTCGCGACGCTGCCGGCGGTCCTGGCGATGGCGACGCGGCCGAGCGCGATCCTGGTCCTGTGCGATGACCTCGACCCCGGTCTCGAAGCGTTCGCAGGGCGCTTCATCCATGCGCCGATCTGTCTCGCGACCGGGAACCCGAATCTCGCGCGCGCCGCACCGGCCGGCGTGACCGTCGCGTGCGGCGACCTCGAAGACCGCCGCTGGCTGCGCGCGCTGGCCGTCGCGCAGGGACCGAGCCTGATCGTCGACCAGCGCGCCGGCTCGGACAGGGCGCTGGCCTGGGCCTTCGCCGTTCTCTTCCCGGTACTCGCCGAGGGAGGCGTCTACGCGATCCAGGGGCAGGGAGGGCCGTGGGACCGTCTCCGCATCTGGAACCGGTCGGCGCGGGCCCTCGACCGGCGGCTCGCGGCCGCGGGCGGATCGGCGCGTCGCCGGGACGGCGACCGGATCGCCGGCAAGCCGGAGGCCATGCCCCGACCGATCCGCCTGCGGCCAGCGGCCGAGATCCCGGCGCCCCCGGCCGTCGCCATCGAGGCGCCGAACTACCGTCGGGCGACGGCCGTGCTGGTCGGCGCCGCGCCCGGAATCGCGGATTTCGCGGCGCAGTTTTCCGGCTCCGAGGCCGTGCCCCCGGAGGCCCGCGTCTACCGCTTCCGGGAAGCGATCGTCTTCGGCATCGCCCTGGTGCAGGTGGGCGACGCCCTGGTGGCGGAAAGCCTGATCAATCGCGACCGCGGCGGATATCTCGGCGCCCTGTCGCTCGACGCCGACGGGACGGGCTCGGTTCACCATACCCTCCCGCGTCCCCGCCGGGTCACCGGCCGCACCGTGCATCTCTGGCAGCTATGGGCGGAGAATTACGGTCACTGGCTCATCGAGTGCCTGCCCCGGCTCCACGTGGCCGCTCGGGCCGGCCTGCTCGACGGCGCCAGGGTCACCGTCCAGGCCATCCCGTCGATGGAGGCGCTATACCGGGAGTCGCTCTCGGCCCTCGGCATCGGCGCGGACAGGATCGTCTGGCTGACGCAGCGAGAGGTCGTGTTCGAGGAGCTGGTCTATCCCACCCCGGTCACCGTGCAGCCCATCACCAAGTCGCCCCTCGTCATCGAAGCCGCGCGGGACCTGCGCGAACGGATCGGACCGCCCCCCGAGCCCTTGCCGGACCGCATCTACGTCAGCCGCAACCGCAACGCCCGGCGTCGGCTCGTCAACGAGGCGGAGGTGGTGGCTCTCCTGGCTGAGCGCGGCTACCGAACCGTCCATCCGGAGGCGGAGTCCTTCGCGCGACAGGTCCAGATCTTCGCCGCCGCCCGCCTCGTGATCGGCGGCATGGGGGCCGCCCTCAGCAACCTCGCCTTCTCCGAGCCCGGCGTGCGCTGCCTGATGCTCACCAACCGGGACATGCCCGACGATTTCTTCCTCGATCTCGCCGGCCTCGTGGGCGGGAGCTACGTCTCCATCCACGGCGACAGCGTCGCGCCGGAACTCGGCATGCAATCCGACTACACCATCCCGGTCGAGATCCTGCGCGAGACCCTCGACCGGCACGGCTTCTGAGCGGCGGCGCGGGCGAGAATCGCGCGCGCGTTCCTCGACACCGGGCCGAACGGAGCTAGGTTCCGGGCCAGACCGCTGCCGCATCCCCAGACCGGACGGACCGATGGACCCCGCGACGCCACCGAAACCCGAGCTCGACGCCGGCACCCTGGCCTTCGCCGCCCGGGTCTTCCAATACGCCCGCATGGGCCACGCGGAGGAGCTCGCGGAGCTGTTCGGGCAGGGTCTGCCGGCGAACCTGCGCAACGACAAGGGCGACAGCCTGCTGATGCTCGCGGCCTACAACGGGCAGATCGCGGCGACGCGGGTGATCCTCGAGCATGGCGGCGACCCCGAACTCGCCAACGACCGGGGCCAGACGCCGCTGGCCGGCGCCGCTTTCAAGGGCGACATGGACATCGCGGGCCTGCTCCTCGCCCGCGGAGCCGCGGTCGACGGCACCGGAAACGGCGCTCGAACCGCCTTGATGACCGCGGCGATGTTCAACCGCACCGAGATGGTCGCGCTGCTGCTCGCCCACGGGGCCGACCCCGATCTTCGGGATGGCGCCGGCCAGACCGCCGCCACCCTGGCGCAATCGATGGGGGCGGAAGACACGCCCGCGCAGCTCGCCGGAGCGCGACGCCCGGGCATGACGGGCTGAGCCGGAATCGTCCCATCCCGTGAAGTGATGCGGATCGCCCGGCCACGGGGCGACCGAGGTGAGGAATGCCCATGCCGAACACGTTCCGCCGCGGCCTCGCCGCGCTCCTCGTCGCCTGCCTGCCCGGCGCCGCCCGGGCGGCCGACGACTGGCCGATGTTCGGGCGCGACCACACCAACCAGCATTTCTCGCCGCTCACCGGGATCGACAGGGGCAACGTGAAGGCTCTGCGCCCGGCCTGGATCTTCCAGACCGGCATCACGGGCTATTTCCAGGCCGAGCCCGTGATGGTGGGCGGGACGCTCTACGTGTCGACCACCCAGAACCACGTCGCCGCCCTCGATGCGCGCAGCGGGCGCGTGCTGTGGACCTACACCCACAAGGCGCGCACGGAGAAGATCTTCGGGCCGCCCTCGAACCGGGGCGTCGCCGTCTCCGACGGCAAGGTCTTCGAGGCCACCATGGACGGGCGGGTGATCGCCCTCGACGCCGCCACCGGCAGGGTCCTGTGGGACCACGAGGCCGTGCGCCCGGAGGAGGGCGAGTCCGAGACCGCCTCGGCCCTGGCGGACAAGCTGGGGGCCGGCGCGGTCCAGGGGTCGAGCCGCCTCGGCTTCAAGATGCCGCCCCTCGTGGCCGACGGCCTCGTGATCGTCGGTGTGGCCGGCGCCGGCTACGGCCTTCATGTCGAGGACGCCAAGGGCGGCCTCGACGGCGGCGCGGTGGTGGGCATCGAGGGCGGCTACGGCCGCCGGGGCTGGCTCGCCGCCTACGACGCCGCCACCGGGGCGGAGCGCTGGCGCTGGTACGTCACCAAGGCCGACGGATGGGAGGGCGAGTTTTCCGCGACCACGCCCGACGGCGTGCCGCTGCACCGGGACATCGCCGCCGAGAAGGCCGCGGCCCCGGCCCATTCGGAGGCCTGGCGGGTGGGCGGCGGCTCGCTCTGGATGACGCCGGCCTACGACCGGGATCTCGGCCTGATCTACGTCGGCACCGGCAATCCGGCGCCGCAGAATTTCGGTCTCTCGCGGCCGGGCGACAACCTCTACACCATGAGCCTCGTCGCCCTCGACGTCCGCACGGGGCAGCTGCGCTGGCACTACCAGCAGGTGCCGCATGACGAGTGGGGCTACGACGTGGCGAGTCCGCCCTTCCTCCTCGACCAGCCGACGCCGCAGGGACCGGTCAAGGCCGTGGCGCAGGGCTCGAAGACCGGCTGGCTCTACGTCCACGATCGCAGCACGGGCAAGCTCCTGGCGAAGTCCGAGCCGCTGATCCGGCAGAAGAACCTCTACGCACCGCCGACCGAGGCCGGCACCGTGGTGAGCCCCGGCCCCCTCGGCGCGATCTCCTGGCACCCGGTGGCCTACGATTCCCGCGGCGGCACCGCCTATGCCCAGGTCCGCCACGGGGCCACCACCTACGTGGTGCGGACGGTTCCCGCATCGGGCGACCGCCCGGCGATCCGCTACACCGAGACCACCGAGGCCAAGGGCGAACCGAGCTTCAGCACCCTGACGGCGGTGGACCTCGCCAAGGGCGGGGCGATCAAGTGGACCGTGAAGGGCGGCAGCCGCCTCTCCGGCGGGACCCTGGACACGGCTTCGGGGCTCGTCTTCTCCGGGGAGGAGGACGGCCACCTCGACGCCCACGATGCCGAGACCGGCGCCGTGCTGTGGCGCTTCCAGTGCGGGGCCGGGATCGGCGGCCCGCCCATCACCTACGCGCTCGACGGCACGCAGTACGTGGCGGTGGCGGCGGGCGGCGCCTCCTTCACCAAGGGGTCGGGCTTCGGCACGGGCGATGCGCTGGTGGTGTTCGCCCTGCCGGATTGAGGATCTGGCCGCTGCGGGGTGGATGTGACATGACGGCGCGGGCGGCCCACGGCTTGCGTGCACCGTCCCAGCGCAGCCAGAGACCGCACCGTCCATGACGACCGACGCACCCGAACCGCGCCAGCCCGAGGACCGGGGGCCGCCGGTGGTCCGCACCATCGCGATGCCCGCCGACACCAACCCGGCGGGCGACATCTTCGGCGGATGGCTGATGGGGCAGATGGATCTCGCGGCCGGCAACATCGCCGCCCGCCGCTCCCGGGGCCGCTGCGCGACGATCTCGGTGGAGGCCATGACCTTCCACCGCCCCGTCATCGTCGGCGACGAGGTCAGCATCTATGCCTGGATCCTCCGCGTCGGCCGTACATCCATGCGCATCCAGGTCGAGGTCTGGCGCCGCGAGCGCGAGGGCGAGGAGACCATGAAGGTGACGGAAGGCCTGTTCACCTTCGTGGCGATCGGACCGGATCGGCGGCCCCGGGCGATTCCGCCGGAGAGCGAGACCACCGGGGCGTGAAGCCCCCCGGTCCCACGCGCCGGGCACTCGTCGGCGGGGCGTTCTGCCTCGCGGCGGGCCCCGCTTCGGCCGCAGCGGCGTCGTGGTCGGCCGACAGCCTGCAGGCGGCCGCCGCCCGCACGGGCGTGGCATACGGCTCGGCCGTGAACGGGACGACCCTCCGGCAGGACCCGGCCTACGGGCAGGCGCTCGCGCGCGAGGCCGGCATCCTCGTGTCCGAGAACGCGATGAAGCTGACCTATGCCTGGCGCGCCCCGGACTCCCTGGATTTCACCCATGCGGACGAGGTCGTGGCCTTCGCGGACGGCAACCGCCAGCGCATGCGCGGCCACACCCTGGTCTGGCACGAGGGCCTGCCGGCCTGGGTCGCGGCACGGCTCGCGGCCGGCGAGGGCGAGGCCTTCCTGCGCCGCTGGATCGGCGCCATGGCGGGGCGCTATCGCGGCCGGATCGAGGCCTGGGATGTCGTCAACGAGATCTGCGGTCCCCAGGACGGGCGGGCGGACGGGCTGCGGCGCACGCCCTGGCTCGAGGCGCTCGGCCCCGGCTACGTCGATCTCGCGTTCCGCATCCAGCACGCGGTCGCACCGGGTGCGGCCGGGGTCTGGAACGAGAACGACCTCGAGCTCGACGCGGACTGGATCGACGCCCGCCGCGCCATGGTGCTGCGGACCCTCGAGGGGATGCGGCGGCGCGGCGTGCCGATCCGCCGCCTCGGCCTGCAGGGCCATCTCTACGCCAAGCACCCGCTGAACCAGGACAAGCTCCGCCGTTTCCTGAAGGAGGTCGCCGGCCTGGGTTTAGCCATCGAGGTCACGGAGTTTGACGTCAACGACCGGACCTATCCGGCCGAGCTCGGCGCCCGCGACCGGGCGGTGTCCGACCTCGCCCGCCGCTTCCTCGACGTGGTGCTGGACGAGGCGGCCGTGCTCAACGTCCTCACCTGGGACATCACCAACCGCAACACCTGGCTGAACACCAACCCGGAACGCCGGCGCGCCGACGGCCTGACCCAGCGCGCCCTGCCGCTCGACGAGCGTCTGGCGCGCACGCCGCTCTGGTCGGCGATGCACCGGGCCTTCTCGGAGGCGCCGGACCACCGCAGGGCACGGGAGGCCCTGCGCGGCGCCTGACCCGCTAGCGCGCGATCATCCGTGCCTGCTGCGGCCGGTCGCCGGCATTCTGGCGCAGGAACGCCGCCATCTCGGCGAGTTCGGGCGCCTTGGCGCGGAAGGTCACGGACAGCGCCAGCAGCGTGTCGGCATGGTCGAGGCCGGCATAGATCCGCTCCTGCACCGGCACGCGGACGGCGCGCAGGCGGGCGGCGAGGTTGCGGGTGTTGGACGGCGTCACCGTGGTGTCGCCGTCGCCGGAGGCGAGGAAGGCCGGCGGCGAGTGCGGACCCGCGAAGGTGATCGGCTGGGTCGCGGCCTTGTCGGGAGCCTCGCCGAAGAGTTCGGTGGCGGTTCCGGCATCGAGGGGCAGGAAGTCGTAGGGGCCGGACAGGCCGGCCACCGCGCGGATCACCCGCGGGTCGACGCCCGCCCGGCGCAGGTAGGCGGGGTTCAGCCCGAGCATCACCGCGTTGTAGGCGCCCGCCGAGTGCCCGGCGAGGACGATCCGGCTCGGGTCGCCGCCATAGGCGGCGATGTTGCGCTCGACCCAGGCGACGGCCTGCGCGCCGTCGTCGAGGAAGTCGGGGAAGCGCACTTCCGGGTAAAGCCGGTAATCCGGCAGCACCGTCACGAAACCCTGGGCGGCCAGGGCCTGGCCGACGAAGGCGTAATCTTCCTTGGAGCCGTTCTTCCAGGAGCCGCCGTAGAAGAACACCAGCACGGGCGCCCCGGTGGGGCCGGCCACGGGGGTGAAGACGTCGAGCCGCTGGCGTGGATGCGCGCCGAAGGCCGCGTCCTTCAGGCTGAGCCGTCCGCCCTGGTCTCGGGGACCGATCGCATCGAAGAAGGCGAGGGGCGAGCAGGCCGTGATGCCGAGCGCGACGAGCGCGAGTCCGGCGAGGCTGGCAAGGACGGTGAGAACCCGGTTCATACATCTCTCAGTTGGGGCGCGTCCCCCCTGTGACAGGGCTGGCGCGGCGGATTCATGGCGTTCCGGGCCGTCGCGCCGCGACCCCGAGGTCGTCGCGATCCGATGTCGCGGTCAGGTTCTCAGAACGAGGCAGGCGCCGCCGACCTGCCGGATCTTTCCGCAGAGCCCGTCGGCGGCCTCGCGGCTCTGGGCCGGGATGCGGACGCGGTAGAAGGCACGCGTGCCGCGGCTGCGCAGGCGGGTTCCGATGATCATCGGGCGAACATCGCCGATGACGCTTGTGTAGAGCTTCCGTGTCCGCGCGAAGCTCTGCAGGGCCAGGGACTTCGAGAAGTTTCCGGCGAGCTGGATTCCCCAGGGCGCCGCCGGTCCCTCGTTGCCGCCGAGGGCGAAGCGGTCGCCGCGCGACGGGATCCGCAGGGCCGCCGTCACCTTCAGGCAGCTCGTCTCTGTCCCGGTCTTTGCCTCGGAACCCTTGGTTTCGGAACTCGCGGTTTCGGAACTCTTGGTTTCGGAACTCTTGGTTTCGGAACTCTTGGCCGCCGAATCCTTCGCCTTCGGCTCGTCGCTCTCCGGCATCTCGACCGCGGCGCCGGGGCGCCACGCTTCGGCGGGCGAGCCGGTGATCGCCAGCACGTAGTTGCGGGTCTCCGCCGGCAGGCCCCCGGTCCCCGCGAGCCAGGCCGAGACCCGCCCCGGCCCGCCGTTATAGGCCGCCGCCGCGAGGCCCAGATTGCCGAATTGCCGGTTGAGGTCGGCGAGGAGGTGGGCCGCGTGCGGGATCGCCTGCTCGGGGTCGAACGGGTCGGTCAGCCCACGCTCGCGGGCCGTGCCGGGCATGAACTGCGCCACCCCCTGCGCGCCCACGGGGCTCACCGCGCCGACCCGAAAGGCGCTCTCGCGCCAGATCAGCCGCGTCAGGAACGGCACGGGCAGGCCGCGCGCCTTGGCCGAGCCCTCGATGAGGCGGCACAGGGCCTGCTCGACCGTCTCGGTCGCACCCTCGCCGGCGGCATCGGCCGGCCGGGCCGCCAGTGGGAGAACGAGGAGCAGGGCGAGGAGGGCTGCGGGGAGGCGGCGGAGGAACCAGGTCACCGGCGGGTTGTAGAGCGTGCGCGGCGCCGATCAATTACAAAGGGCGGCGACCGCGGCCGATCCGCGTTCGCCGATCCGGGATGCCCACGCTATAACGGAGGGGGCGACGACCTCCGCCGCGCTTCAGAACAGGCCTCGATGCCCGAAACGCTCCTCGACGTTCAGGACCTGTCGGTCGCCTTCCGCTCGCGGGAGCGCGAGACCCGCGCCGTGGACCGTGTCAGCTTCACGATCACGGCCGGCGAGACCCTGGCCCTCGTCGGGGAATCCGGCTCGGGCAAATCGGTCACCGCCCTCTCGATCCTTCGGCTCCTCGACGGCAGCGCCTACCATCCCGGCGGCCGCATCCTGTTCAAGGGCGAGGAGCTGCTGAGCCTGCCGGAGAAGCGGCTCCGCGGCATCCGCGGCGCCGACATCACCATGGTGTTCCAGGAGCCGATGACCTCGCTGAACCCGCTGCACGCGATCCAGCGGCAGATCGGCGAGGTGCTGGAGGTGCATCGCGGCCTGTCGGGCCGCAAGGCGCGGGCGCGCATCCTCGAACTCCTCGAGCTCGTCGGCCTGCGCGATGCCGAGCGCCGGCTCAACGCCTACCCGCACGAGCTCTCGGGCGGGCAGCGCCAGCGCGTGATGATCGCCATGGCGCTCGCCTGCGAGCCCGACCTGCTGGTGGCCGACGAGCCGACCACCGCCCTCGACGTGACCGTGCAGGCGCAGATCCTGACCCTGCTGGCGGACCTGCAGAAGCGCCTCGGCATGGCGATGCTGTTCATCACCCACGACCTCGGCATCGTGCAGCGCATCGCCGACGACGTCTGCGTCATGCTCGCCGGCCGCATCGTCGAGGCCGGCCCCGTGGCGGAGGTCTTCGCCCGTCCGCAGCACGACTACACCCGGCGCCTCCTCGCCTCGGAGCCGAAGGGCCGGGCCAACCCGGTGCCGGCGGACGCCGCGCCCCTGCTGGAAGCCGGCCCCCTCAAGGTCTGGTTCCCGATCCGGGAGGGACTGCTGCGCCGGACTACGAGCCACGTGAAGGCGGTGGACGGCGTCTCCCTGCGCGTCCGGGCCGGCGAGACCGTCGGAATCGTCGGCGAATCCGGCTCGGGCAAGACCACCCTCGGCCTGGCGCTCCTGCGCCTGACCGGCTGCGAGGGTCCGATCGTCTTCCTCGGCCGCTCCATCGCGGGCCTGCCGCCCGCCGCCATGCGCCCGGTCCGCCGCGACATGCAGGTGGTCTTCCAGGACCCCTACGGCTCGCTCTCGCCCCGCATGACGGTGGCCGACATCGTCGCCGAGGGGCTCGTGGTCCAGGGCGTGGTGAAGACGCGGGCCGAGCGCCAGGCGGTCGTCGCCAAGGCGCTCACCGATGTCGGGCTCGATCCGGCGACCATGAACCGTTACCCGCACGAATTCTCCGGCGGCCAGCGCCAGCGCATCGCCATCGCCCGCGCCATCGTGCTCAAGCCGAAATTCGTCGTCCTCGACGAGCCGACCTCGGCCCTCGACCGTTCGGTCCAGGCGCAGATCGTCACCCTCCTGCGCGACCTCCAGCGCGAGCGCGGCCTCGCCTACCTCTTCATCAGCCACGACCTCAAGGTGGTGCGGGCGCTCGCGAATTACGTGCTGGTGATGCAGAACGGCCACGTGGTCGAGGAGGGTCCGGCCGAGGCGATCTTCGCCGCGCCCAAGACCGCCTACACCCAAGCGCTCTTCGCCGCCGCCTTCGATCTTCAGAGCGACGCCGTCGCCGACCCGATCCCGGCCTGAGGGACGCCCGATGGCCCGCGCCTTCCTCATCGTGCTCGATTCCGTCGGCATCGGCGGCGCCCCGGACGCCGACCGCTACGGCGATGCCGGGTCCGACACGGTCGGGCACATCGCCCGCGCCTGCGCCGAGGGGCGCGGGGACCGGGCGGGTCTGCGCGCGGGGCCCCTGGCCCTTCCGAACCTGACCCGCCTCGGCCTCGGACTCGCCGCGAAGGGCGCGACCGGTGCGGTGCCGCCGGGTCTCGACCTCTCCGGTGACCCCGCGGGCGCCTACGGCCACGCGGTCGAGACCGCCGCCGGCAAGGACACGCCCTCGGGCCACTGGGAGATCACCGGCCTTCCGGTCCGCGACCCCTGGGGCTACTTTCCCGTCGCGGTCCCGACCTTCCCGGCCGCCCTGACCGAGGCGCTGATCGCGCAGGCCGGCCTGCCGGGCATCCTCGGCGATTGCCACGCCGCCGGCGTCGCGATCATCGAAGGCCTGGGCGCCGAGCACGTCCGGACGGGCAAGCCGATCTGCTACACCTCCGCCGACAGCGTCTTCCAGATCGCGGCGCACGAGGACGGCTTCGGGCTGGAGCGCCTCTACGCCACCTGCCGGATCGCCCGCGAGCTCTGCGATCCCTACCGGGTCGGCCGCGTCATCGCCCGGCCCTTCGTCGGAAGCGCCGTGGAGGGGTTCCGGCGCACCGCCAACCGCAAGGACTACGCCGTCGAGCCGCCCGGCCGGACCCTGCTGGACGTGCTGGACGCGGCGGGCCGGAGCATCGTCAGCGTGGGCAAGATCGGCGACATCTACGCCCACCGGGCGACGGGGCGGGAGATCAAGCCCGGCGGCAACGCCGCCTGCCTCGACGCGGCGCTGGCGGCGTTCGCGGCGCTGCCGGAGGGTGGGCTCGTCTTCCTCAACCTGGTGGATTTCGACACCGAGTACGGCCACCGCCGCGACGTGCCGGGCTACGCCGCCGAACTCGAACGCTTCGATGCGCGCCTGCCCGAGATCCACCGCGTCCTTCGCCCCGGCGACCTCTGCATCATCACCGCGGACCACGGCAACGACCCGACCTGGGGCGGGACCGAGCATACCCGCGAGCAGGTTCCCGTGCTGTCCTTCGGGCCGGGAATCGCGCCCGGATCGGTCGGGCGGCGCGAGAGCTTCGCCGATATCGGCGCGACCCTGGCGCATCATCTCGGGACGACCCGACTGGATGCGGGAACATCCTGGCTCCGACGCACGATTGGGAGACCATCATGAGGGACGAGGACGACCGCGCTCCCGGGCAGACGATCGCGCACCGGGTCGGCGAACCGCTCGACACGTTGTCCGTCGAAGATCTCGAGGAGCGGATCGCGCTGCTGCGCTCCGAGGTGGAACGTCTGGAGGCGGCACGCCTCGCCAAGAAGGCGGCGCTCGAACGCGCAAGCTCGCTGTTCCGCCTGTGAACCACCTGTGGCCGAAGGATTTGTGACGAATGTCCCTCTTTCAGGAAGGATTCTTCAACCTCCCCCAAATGGGGGATGAAGGGCCGCCGCCCGCAGGCTTCACTGTCGCCTGGAACCATGAGCGAGGGCGGTCATGCTTGAAAAGTGGACGAGGGCGCCGTGGATGCGCCGGCGGCTTGCGCGGCATGTTCAGCGCGGCACGAGCGATCGGGTGATCGCGTGCCTGATCAATCCCGCGGCGGCGGCCCAGCCGAGCCCGATCCTGAACGACGCAGGGCCGTCGGACGCGCGTCGCACGGGCGAGATTAGCGCGGGCGAGATTCCTGCAGGCGAGATCCGGCAGGCCGCCATCAGCGCCGATCCGTCCACCCGCTACGATCTCTCGAACGTCATCCTGTTCCGCGCCCTGGCCTTCGATCGGGCCGGCGGTCGCGACGCCCGGTGACCGCGGGCGATCACCGGACCAGACTGAACCCCGAGATCAGCCGGGCCAGATCGACCTGACGGGTCACGCCGGTCTTGGCGAAGATCGCCTTGACCTGACTTCGGATCGTCCCCTCGCCGACGCTCTGTTGCGCCGCGAGGAGCGAGATCGTGGCGCCGTCGGCGATGCCGCGCGCGATTCGCGCCTCGGCGGCGGTGAGGTCGAACAATCCGGCGAGAAGCTCGGTGCCTGGGACCGGACGCGGCAGGACCGGTGCGGCGACCATCAGCAGCGTACCGCCGCCGAAGACATCCTGGGCCAGTCCGCGCATCGGCAGCAGGTGCAGGACCATCGCGGGGTCGTCCTCGCCGGCCGGGATGGGAATCGACCGCGCCGTCTGCGCCCGCCGTCCCGCGAGCACGTCCGCCAGCAGCGCATCCGCTCCCGGATGGGCGAGGGTCACCCGCTCGCGGTGGTCCCGCACCACCCGTGGGACGAGGTTGGCGAAGCCCGCGTTGCGGTCGTGCAGTCGCCCGTGGGCACCCATCACGGCGGCGGGCAGGCCCATCACCTCCAGGGCGCTCACGGCCGCCCGCGCCCGCTCGAGCTTCAGCCGGGCCGAGACCAGGGCCGCCCGCCCCAGATGCGGCCGCAGGGTGTCGAGCACCCGGGTCGCCGCATGGGGCACCGGCCCGTCGACGTAGCGCCGCTCGACGCTGAAGATCAGCGTGTCACCGGTGGTGAGCGGGCAGGCGGTGGCGACGCCCCAGCCCAGGCCGCGCGGACGCAGGAACTGCTGGATCAGAACGTCCTGCTCCAGTTCCGCCTGCGTGTAGACGTCCTGCTCGCGGATGAAGCCGGCATGCCGGGCGCCGAGGAGCCGCGCGGAGCGCTGCCCGGCGCCGCTCCAGCCGCCGGCGGCGAAATCCGCCATGACCTGATCGAGCGATGCGGAGTTGATCCACCGGTGCGACTCGAGGTCCGCCGCGATCAGCACCGTGCCCTGGGCACCGGCGATCCCGGCGAGCCGGTCGAGCACCGCCGGCCACAGCTCGGGCAGGACGGCGGCCTCGTAGATGAGGTCCGTCAGGGACTCGAAGTCGTCCTGTCCCGATCGATCCGGCACGGCCCCCTGCATCCACATGTGTCTGAATCGTAAACACCATGCGGTCAAAGCTCGGCTTGCGGCAAGCCGCGTCACCGGCAAAATCCCGTGATCCGACCATGGGATAACGGAAACCGGGGGCGAAACGGAACCACCCGGCATCCGGAGGGCTCGAAAGCCGCGCCCTTCGTGGTAGGGGAGGGGATCAGGGGGAACCTTGAGCCCATCCGACCGGTCATGTCGATTCGGAGCGGGGGCGGGGAGTTTGGCGTGCGGCACTGGCGCGAAGGACCGGGCGACCGGCGAAGCTACCACCACGGCAACCTCAAGGAGGCGCTGATCGAGGCTGCGCGCCGCTTCATCGCCGAGCGCGGGATCGGCGGCTTCACGCTGGTGGATGCCGCGCGCCTCGTCGGCGTCACGCCCGCCGCCCTCTACCGCCACTTCCGCGGCCGGGAAGCGCTCCTCGAAGAGGTGGCGGGCCGCGGTTTTGCCGATCTGGCCGAGCGCCTCGCCCGGGCCCTGGGCGCGAAGGGCACGCCCCTGGAGCGTTTCACCCGGATGGGGGAGGCCTACCTCGCCTTCGCCGAGGAGGAGCCGGGCTACTACGCGGCGATCTTCGAGACTCGCGGCCTCGCCGCCGCCGTCCCCAACGAGGTCGCGTCCGCCCGGCCGAGCCCGTTCGATCTCCTCGTCGAGGCGCTGCAATCGACGTTTCCCGAGGGGTTCGGCGGCGCCCCGCCGCGCTTCATCGCCCTGGAGGTCTGGGCCCTCGCGCACGGCCTCGCGACCCTCTCGGCCTCCGGGCACCTGCCGAAGGCGGCCGGCATGCCGGACAAGTACGAACTCCTGCGGGCCGGCGTCCTCGCCCTCGTCCACGGTGCGGCGGCCGGCAACCGGTCCCGCGAATAAGGACATCCGGCGCCGGACCGCCCCTTGAAAGCGCGCGAGACCATCCGCAAGTGAATGTCGTTCACATTTACATTGGAGCCGTGAGCCGTGAGCTTCTCTTCCTCCCCCTTCACCACCGGGAAGGTCTGCCGTAGCGGCCCCTTCCCCAAGCGATCCCTGGAAATCGGCGCGATCGTCGTCGCCTTCGTCTACTGGTGGCCCCTGGCCGCCGCCTACGTCGCCTGGAAGGTGGCGGGGTATCCCGCGCTCGGCGAGCTGCGGGGCCTGGCCGGCCGCGGCCTCTCGTGGAACGCGGGCGCCACGCGCTCGCGCTTCGCCGCCGCGTTCGAGGCCGCCAATGGCGGAAGCACGGGCAACCGTGCCTTCGACGACTATCGCCGGAGCGAGATCGAGCGCCTCGACGCCCAGCGCCGCGCGCTGCAGGAGGAGAGCCGCGCCTTCGCCGAGTTCGTCGAGGAGCTGAAGCGGGCCAAGGACCGCGAGCAGTTCGACGCCTTCATGCAGAAGCGCCGCAGCGCGGACGCGACCCGCTCGGTCTGACGCGCGGATTCAGATCCCCGCAACGCGAGGGCTTCCGGCGCAGGTCGGGGGCCCTTTTTCGTGGACGATGGCGGATCGGACACCCTCGCTCGCGCTGGCGCGATGCTCTAGGAACGGTCCCGGTCTTGCCTCGGGTTCTCCGCGCCCCGGCGGAGCCCGGCCCCAGACCACCCCGGCCTCATACCCCGGCCGCTTGGAGATCAGCGATGCAGGCAGCCGCCGCGACCGTCCGGGTGGTGGATCACCCCCTCGTGCAGCACAAGCTGACCCTGCTGCGCCAGCGCGAGCGCTCGACCAAGGGCTTCCGCCAGATCCTCAACGAGATCGGCATGCTGCTGGCCTACGAGGTCACCCGCGACCTGCCCCTCGAATCCGTGACGATCGAGACGCCGATCCAGTCGATGGAGGCGCCCCAGATCGCCGGCAAGAAGCTCGTGCTGGCGCCGATCCTGCGCGCCGGCGTCGGTTTCCTCGACGGCATGCTGTCCCTGGTGCCCTCGGCCCGGGTGGCGCATGTGGGGCTCTACCGCGATCCCGAGACGCTGGAGGCGGTGGAGTACTACTTCAAGGCCCCCTCGGACCTCATCGACCGGACGGTGTTGGTCCTCGACCCGATGCTCGCCACGGCGAACTCGGCGGTGGCGGCCATCAACCTCCTCAAGCAGCGCGGGGCGCAGGACCTGCGCTTCGTCTGCCTGCTCGCCGCTCCGGAGGGAATCGCCCGCCTCCAGGCGGCCCATCCCGACGTGCCGGTCTGGACGGCCGCCATCGACAGCCATCTCAACGACCACGGCTACATCGTGCCGGGCCTCGGCGATGCCGGCGACCGGATGTACGGCACCCGCTGAGGACCGGAACCGCGCGACCTTGCCAAGCGCGGCTCCAGCGGCACATGACGGGGCTCCGAGGAGGAGACCCCGATGACAGCCAGCCTGCCCAAGACCATGCGACAGATCCGCTTTAACGGTGCCGGCGGGCCCGACGTTCTGGCCCTGGAGACCGCACCGCTGCCGCAGCCCGGTCCCGGCCAGGTCCTGATCGAGGTCGTGGCCGCCGGCATCAACCGGCCCGACATCCAGCAGCGCGAAGGCAAATATCCGCCGCCGAAGGGCGCCACCGAGATCCCGGGCCTCGAGGTCGCCGGCCGCATCGTCGCCCTCGGCGAGGGGGTCTCCGGCGCCTCCATCGGCGACGAGGTCTGCGCCCTGGTGATCAGCGGCGGCTATGCCGAGTTCGCCGTGGCCGAGATCGGCCAGTGCCTGCCGAAGCCGTCCTCGCTCTCGCTGGTCGAGGCCGGCGGCCTGCCGGAGAACTACTTCACCGTCTACAGCACCGTGATCGAGCGCGGCCGCCTAAAGGCCGGCGAGGCCTTCCTCGTCCACGGCGGATCGAGCGGCATCGGCTCGACCGCGATCCAGATCGCCAAGCACCACGGCGCCCGCGTCTTCGCCACCGCCGGCTCGGCCGAGAAGTGCGACTTCTGCCGCGCGCTCGGCGCCGAGGCCGCCATCAACTACCGCGAGGCCGATTTCGTCGAGGAGGTGAAGCGGCTGACCGACGGCAGCGGCGTCGACGTCATCCTGGACATGGTCGGGGCGCCCTACCTCGCCAAGAACCTCTCGGCCCTGGCGATCGAGGGCCGCCTCGTGCAGATCGCGTTCATGCAGGGCTACAAGGTCGATGCCTTCAGCATGACGCCGATCATGATGAAGCGCCTGACCTTCACCGGCGCGACCCTGCGGGCCCGGCCCAAGGCCGAGAAGGCGGCGATCGCCGGCGGCCTCGCCCGCGATGTCTGGCCGCTGCTCGAGGCCGGGACCATCCGCCCGGTGATCCACGCCACCTTCCCGCTGGAGGAGGCGCGCAAGGCCCACGAGCTGATGGAATCGAGCGCCCATCTCGGCAAGATCATGCTGGTGACCGGCCGCTAAGGCCGGACCCGGGCGGAACTCCGCTCTCGACCGTCGCGTTTCAGACCCGAGCCAGAATCACGAGCCGGATTCACGGAAATCGGCGCTCGGGTCGAAACATCGGTCTTCAGGACCGTTCAAGCGAGGATCGCATGGTCGAGAAACTACACGGTCAGGAAGCCCGGCAGGGCAATCGTGGCAAGCCGGTGCTCTACGTCCTCGTCGCCAGCCTCGTGCTGCTCGCGATTGCGATCACGGGCCTGATGACCTGGCAGGGCGCGAATTCGCCGAAGGACTACGCCAGCCAGAGCCAGGACGCCGCCCGTCAGGAAGTCACGGGCTCCGTGAAGGGCAGCTCGAACGCCACCTCGTCGTCGAACACCGGTTCGGTACCGGCCGCGAACCCGGCCTATCCGAGCCCGGCCCAGCCGGCCGCCAACGGCAACAAGCAGTAAGACCGAGACGGATCGTCCGTGCCGGCCGGCTCTAGCGGGTCGGCACGGGCGTCTCGCCGCGATAATCGTAGAAGCCCCGCTTGGACTTGCGTCCGAGCCAGCCGGCCTCGACATACTTCACCAGCAGCGGACAGGGCCGGTACTTCGAATCGGCCAGCCCCTCGTAGAGCACCTGCATCACCGACAGGCAGGTATCGAGGCCGATGAAGTCGGCGAGCTGCAGCGGACCCATCGGGTGGTTCGCGCCGAGGCGCATCGCCGTGTCGATCGACTCCACCGACCCCACGCCCTCGTAGAGGGTGTAGATCGCCTCGTTGATCATCGGCAGCAGGATGCGGTTGACTATGAAGGCCGGGAAATCCTCCGACATCGTCGAGATCTTGCCGAGCTTGGCGATGAACGCCTTCGCCGATTCGTAGGTCGGATCTTCCGTGGCGATGCCGCGGATCAGCTCGACGAGCTGCATCACCGGCACCGGATTCATGAAGTGGATGCCGATGAAGCGCTCCGGCCGATCGGTCGAGGCCGCCAGACGCGTGATCGAGATCGACGAGGTGTTGGTGGCGATCAGGGCATCCGGCTTCAGGGACGCGCAGAGCGTGCTGAAGATCTGGCGCTTGGTCGATTCGTCCTCGGTGGCCGCCTCGATGACGAGGTCGCAGGGCGCGAGGTCGTCGAAGGTCTCGGCCGCCACGATGCGGGAGACGGCGGCGCGGCGCTGCTCGTCGGCGATGCTGCCCTTGGAGACCTGACGCGCCAGATTGCCGTCGACGGTGGCCAGTCCGTTGTGGATGCGGGCCGGATCGCGGTCGTTCAGGCGGACGTCGAGCCCTGCCATCGCGCAGACATGGGCGATGCCGCTTCCCATCTGCCCGGCGCCGATTATGCCGACCGTCCTGATATCGATGCCCATCGTCTGCACTCGCACCCCTGGGGCATGCCTCCGTCGCGGTCCGGGCCCCCCGCCCGGCCGCCGAGGGCGCCCGCCTCGCTTATAACGTCCCGCGAGGGCAGCGGCCTAGAGCAATTCCATGCCGGAAACGCCGTTCGCGCGGGTAGACCGATGCGCCTGGGAGCGCACCGGTCGCGCCCCGACGCTGCGATCCGGCGTTCCGGATCAGCCCTTGGCCTTGGTGATCTCGGATTGCAGCTCGGGCACGATCTGGAACAGGTCGCCGACGAGGCCGTAATCCGCGACCTGGAAGATCGGGGCATCCTCGTCCTTGTTGATGGCGACGATGACCTTCGAGTCCTTCATGCCGGCGAGATGCTGGATCGCGCCGGAGATGCCGACGGCGACGTAGAGCTCCGGTGCCACGACCTTGCCGGTCTGGCCGACCTGCCAGTCGTTCGGGGCGTAGCCGGCATCCACGGCGGCGCGCGAGGCGCCCACGGCGGCGCCCAGGCTGTCGGCCAGCGGCTCGATCAGCTCCTTGAACTTGTCCGAGGAGCCGAGGGAGCGGCCGCCGGAGACGATGATCCTGGCCGCGGCCAGCTCGGGGCGGTCGGACTTGGCGATCTCCTCGCCCTTGAAGCTCGATTTGCCCGACGAGGCGGCCGCCTGGACCGGCTCGATCGGCGCCGCCGCGCCGCCCTCGGCCGCCGGCTTGAAGGCCGCCATGCGGACGGTGATCACCTTCTTGCCGGCCCCGGCCTGCACGGTCTGGATCGCGTTGCCGGCGTAGATCGGACGCTCGAAGGTGTCGGGGGAGACCACGCTGATGATGTCGGAGATCTGCGCCACGTCGAGGAGAGCGGCCACCCGCGGCAGCACGTTCTTGCCGGTGGTGGAAGCCGCCGCGACGACGACGTCGTAGGGCTCGGCCAGGGAGAGCAGCAGGGCGGCGGTGGGCTCGGCGAGGAGGTGGTCGTAGGCGGCGTCCTCGGCGAGCAGCACCTTCTCGACGCCGTCGAGCTTGGCGGCGGCCTCGGCGGCGGGGCGGCTGCCGGCGCCGGCCACGAGGGCGTGAACCGGACCGCCGAAGGAGACGGCCGCCGTCAGAGCCTTCAGGCTCGCGTCGCGGACCGCGCCGTTGTCGTGCTCGATGAGAAGAAGGGTGGCCATGGTGTGCGAACCTCGAAATCGATCAGCGGGAGGGTCCCGGACCCCGTCTCACCCGCCGCAGCGACGCGGCGGGCTCTTGAAACCGTGGGAGGGGCGGGGGCTCAGAGAATCCCGGCCTCGCCCTTCAGCTTCTGCACGAGTTCGGCCGGGGACCCGACCTTGATGCCGGCCTTGCGCCCGGCGGGTTCCACCGTCTTGAGCACGGTGACCCGCGGGGTCACGTCGACGCCCAGGGCATCGGGGGCCAGTTCCTCGAGGGGCTTCTTCTTGGCCTTCATGATGTTGGGCAAGGAGGCGTAGCGCGGCTCGTTGAGGCGCAGGTCGGTGGTGACGATGGCCGGCAGGGTCAGCGTCACGGTCTGGAGGCCGCCGTCGATCTCGCGGGTGACGTCGATCGAGCCCTCGCCGAACTCGACCTTGAAGGCGAAGGTGCCCTGGGGCCAGTCGAGGAGCGCCGCCAGCATCTGGCCGGTCTGGTTCGAATCGTCGTCGATGGCCTGCTTGCCGAGGATGACGAGGCCGGGAGCCTCCTTCTCGACCAGGGCCTTGAGAATCTTGGCCACGGCCAGCGGCTCGACCACGCCATCGGTCTTCACCAGGATCGCCCGGTCGGCGCCCATGGCGAGCGCGGTGCGGAGCGTCTCCTGCGCCTGCTGCGGTCCGATCGAGACGGCGACGATCTCGGTGACCTTGCCCTTCTCCTTGAGGCGAATCGCCTCTTCGACGGCGATCTCGTCGAAGGGGTTCATCGACATCTTGACGTTGGCGAGGTCCACGCCCGAACCGTCGGCCTTGACCCGGATCTTGACGTTGTAGTCGACGACCCGCTTGACGGGCACGAGAACCTTCATGGCGTTCACAATCCTCCGCGCGGATGATGTTGTTCGACCAGGCCGGCGCGGCGCGCAAAGGAACTCCGGGACAACCGGAGGTCCAGAACCCTGGTCATTGAGGCGGCGGACCGTAACGGCCTCATTTCCGCCTTGTCAACGCGCCCGGCGACCGCCCGTCCGGGCGCGAGTCTTGGAGGGCCGGCGATCGGCCTCGCAGGCTCGGGCTCGCAGCCCGGTGGTATTCCAAATGCCTGAGCCTCAGCGGTTTTTACCCGGTATCCAGAGCACGTCGTCGGCGCCGTCGGCATTGGCGGTGCGGCTCGCCACGAACAGGAAATCGGACAGCCGGTTCAGGTACTGCAGCGCTTCCGGCGAGACGATCTCGCCCTCGGTGGCGGCCAGGGCCACCGCCAGCCGCTCGGCCCGCCGGCACACCGTCCGGGCGAGGTGGAGGGCGGCCGAGGCCGGCGACCCGCCGGGCAGCACGAAGGATTTCAGGGGCGACAGGTCGGCGTTCAGGGCGTCGATGTCGCGCTCGACCCGCTGCACCTGTGCGGCGACGATCCGCAGGGGCTCGTATTTCGGCGGCTCGGCGATCTCCGGCGTCGCGAGGTCGGCGCCCAGATCGAAGAGGTCGTTCTGGATCGCGCCGAGCATCGCGTCGAGGCGCGGATCGGCATGCAGCCGCACCAGGCCGATGCAGGCATTGGTCTCGTCGACGGTGCCGTAGGTCTCGATGCGCAGGTCCGCCTTGGAGCGCCGCTCGCCGCTGGCGAGCGCGGTCGACCCCTTGTCGCCGGTGCGGGTGTAGATGCGGTTGAGGGTGACCACGATGGCGTCCGATCCTGAGCGGGGCTGGCGAGAGAGGCCGGCGGGAGCGGGAACCTAGCGCAGTTTCCCGCCGCTGCGAGTCGCATCGGCGGAACGCGAAGGGCCGGCCCCGCATCGGCGGGACCGGCCCTCGAGGCTCATACGGGATGCGAGCGCGGCGAACTCAGAAGGTGTAGCCGAGCTTGCCGCCGAAATTGGTGAGGCCGCGGTTGTTCGCGCAGAGGCCGGCATTCGACATGTGCTCGACGGTCGCCATGATGCTCCAGTGCTCGGTGAGCCGGAAGCCGAGGGCGGCCGCCTCGCGGAACAGCGGGTTGCAGCCCAGGGTGTTGAACCCGGCCGGGGCCGTGGACTTGGGACCGGTGTAGCCGTTATGGGCGCCGGCGCCGAAGAAGCCTTCGAGGAAGACGATGTTGTTCAGCGTCTGCGGGAAGAGGTCCACGGTCCAGGTCGCACCGATATACGCGTAGCTGGTACGGCCGCCGAAGTTGTAGCTGCCGCCGACGGTCGCCCGGGGCACGAAGGCCTGCCAGAACGGGTCGACGCTCACGAGCGGCTTGGAGAACAGGATTTCGCCGTTGATGTTGCTCGTGTCGTGCTCGGCGCTGCCGGGATCCTGCACGGCGCCGCCGATTCGGACCTCGGAGACGATGCTCAGGGGCTTCACCGGGCTGACATAGGCGGCCGGCGGCGCGGACGGGAAGTCTGCGGCCTGGACCGGCACGGCCGTGGCGAGTACGGCGGCAGCAACGGCGAGGCGGAACGTGTGGGAATGCATCGAGACGGTTCCGGTTTGACCCAACGTGTCTAGCATGGCCGCCCGCGGCACCGTCAGGCATCGGGGGCCTCGCCTCGGCGATAGCTGTGCGGTGAGCCCTCCGGGCAACACCCGTCCCGGTCCAAGGCGTCTCAGGCCGCGGCGGGGGGCGCCATCGCCCCGGTCTCGCCCTGCCGGTGCCAGACGTACCAGCACAGGACCGCGACCGGCACGCCGATGATCGAGGTCGCCACGAAGAACCCGGCGAAGCCCGTCGTCTCGATGACGAAGCCGGAGGCGCCGGCCAGCAGGCTGCCGGGGAGGGCGCAGAGGGACGTGAGGAGCGCGTACTGGCTCGCCGCGTGCTCGGAGGCGGCGAGCGACGACATGAAGGTGATCAGCACGATGGACGCGAACGCGTAGGCGAAGCTGTCGATGCTCACCGCGATCGCGAAGGTCCAGAACGCGGTCCCGCCGTCGCCGCCGTGGAGCGCCAGGTAGGCGAGGCTGAGATGCGAGGCCGAGCCGAACACGGTCCCGGCCAGGAGGCTCGCCATCATGCCGATTCGCGGGACGACGTAGCCGGCAAGGAAGGTGCCCGCGAGGGCGACGCCGAAGCCGAACAGCTTGGTCACCGTGGCGATGTCGGTGTTCGAGTAGTGCAGGCTCTTGAACAACGGCATCGCCATCGCGCTGGCGACGTAGCCGGGCATGCGGAAGCCGGCCACCATCAGCAGGATCGGGATCGCCAGCGGACCCAGGCGGCGGACGAGGTCGCGGATCGGCGCCGCGATGGTCTCGACGAAGCCGGGATGGTCGTGGGTCGCGGTCCGGTCGGATTCGGGCTCGGGGGCGAGGAGGGCCGCGATGACCCCCGGCGCCATCGCGGCCACCATGAAGAGGTAGGCCGCCCGCCAGCCATAGGCGTCGGCGAGATAGAGGGCGCCGGCCCCGGCGACGAGGTTGCCGATGCGCCAGCCGATCTCGGCCCAGGACGACATCAGCGACTGGCGCTCCACCGGCACCACGGTGATGCGCCATCCGTCGATGACGACGTCCTGCGTCGCACCGGCGAAGCCGAGCGCCAGGGAGAACGCGATGGTCCAGGCGAGCCAGTGGGCGGGGTCGCCGAAAGCGATGCCCGCGAGGGCCAGCATCACGCCGAGCTGCGAGACGATGATCCAGCCGCGCCGTCGCCCCACGAACCGGCTGATCAGGGGCGCATCGTAGCGGTCGAGGAAAGGTGCCCAGAGGAACTTGAACTTGTAGGCGAGGGTGAGCTCGCTCATCAGCCCGAGGATGCCGATGGGCACCTTGGCCTCCGACAGCCAGGCCGACTGCGTCACGTAGACGAGGAGGAAGGGGATGCCCGAGCTGAAGCCCAGGCCGAGCATCGCCGCGACGCGCCGGTCGAGGACCGAGCTCAGGAACGAAGCGGAGGCCATCGGCGCGCGATCAGGCCGAGCGCCACCAGACCACGCCCATGATGAAGATGATCGCGATGAACTGCAGCAGCACGCGCAGGCGCATCAGCTTCTGCGAGAGGTTGGCGCTGCCCCCGCGCATCATGTTGAACAGGCCGAGGAACAGGACCACCGCCACCGCGACGCAGGCGAGGAGCACGAGAGTGTTGGAGGAGATCACGGCGTCAGGTCTCGGTTCTGTCGGGTCGGGGGTCGTCGCCCCCCATATGGGCTCCTCGAGGGAGGAGCCCAGGGGGCGGGTTCATCGGGTCAGTTCCGGCGCAGGAGGCGCTCGAAGTAGTCGAGCTCGTCGCGCGGACGGTTCGGGTCGCCGAGCTTGCGGCGCAGCTCCTCCATGATGCGCCGGGTGCGCTGGACCGCGGATTCGTCCGCCGTGGGCACGCGGGCATTGCCGTTGGTCATGTCGCGGCCCTTGGTGGGGCGACCGAGGGGATCGTCGTCGCGGTTGCCGGCCTGGCCCTGCTGGCTCGGCTGTTCGCCCCCCTCGCCTTTGCCCTCGCCCTCGCCCTCGGCCATCTCCTGCATCTGCTTCTGCATGCCCTCGGCGCCGCGCTTCAGGCCGTCCAGCGCCCGGCCCTGGGCGTCGACCGCCTCGCCGTCCTTGCCCTGGCCGAGGGCGCCCTCGGCCTCGCGCATGGCCTCCTCGGCCTCCGACAGGCCTTCCTCGCCCTGCATGCCGAGATCCTTCATGCGGCGCTGGAGATCCTCCAGGCGCTCGCGAAGGGCCTGCTGGCGCTGGCCGGCGCCGCCCTTCTGGCCCTCGCCCTTCTGCCCCTGTTGACCTTGGCCCTGCTGACCTTCGCCCTGCTGACCCTGGCCCTGCTGACCCTGGCCCTGCTGCCCGGGCTGGCCCTTCTGGCCCTCGCCCGGCTGGCCCTGTTGCCCGCGCTGCGGACGCTGGCCGCGCTTGTCCTGGCCGTCCTTGAAGGTCTCGTCGCGCAGGTCCTGCTGCTCGCGGGAGAGCTTGTCGAGTTCGTCGGCCTGCTTGCTCATCTCGCGGCCGTTCGGGTCGGACTTGCCGCCCGGCTCCGCGGTCTGCAGATTCTCCAGGATCTCGCGCAGCTGGTCGAGGAGGCGCTGCGCCTCGGCGGTGTCGCCGCGCTTCATGGCCTCGGCCATGTCGTTGAGCATCTTGGTGAGATCGTCCGGCGTCACCGTCTTGGCGTTCGGGTTGGGCTGGCTCTTCTCCGCCTGGGGCTTCTGGTCCTTGCGCTGGCGCTCGGCCATGCCCTTCATGAACTTGTCGAGGGCCTGCTTCAGGTCCTCGGTGAGCTTCTTGATCTCCTCGTCCGGCGCGTTGCGCTCGATCGCCTGCTTCAGGTTGTCCTGGGCCGCGCGCAGGCTCTTCTCGGCGTCCGACAGGTCGCCGTCCTCGATCTTCAGGGCCATCTCCCAGAGGAGGTCGGCCACGTCCATCAGGGCTTCGTCGCTGCGGGCGGCGCGCAGGCGGCGGGAGGCGGTCTTCAGCCCGAGGAAGATGCTCGGCTGGGGCGTGAACCGGTCGGGGGCGATCAGGAGCGCGTCGAGGGCGGTCTGCACCCGGGCGCGGCCGTCGTCCGGCGCGGTGATCAGGCGCCGGCGCTCCTCGGCCAGGGCGCGGGCCAGCGGCTGAGCGAAGACCCGGGCCGGCAGCGTCACCTCGGCGGTGGGCGTGCGGCCCTCCTGCCCGGCCTCGTCCTTCACCACCAGCGTCAGGCGCACGCGGGCGCCGGACCACGGATTGTCGGTGAGGTCGACCAGGGTCTTGGTGTCGTGCTCGCCGGTGGCATCGGTTGGCAGCGCCAGCGCGATCTTCGGCGTCGGCACCAGCGCGCGGGTCTTGGCCAGGGGCTCGACCAGGCCCTCGGCCGAGGCGATGCCGTAATCGTCCTTGGCCCGGTAGGTCAGGTTGAAGGTCCCGCGCGCGTTCACTTCGAGGGCGCCGATGCGCTCCACCTCGGGGGGCGTGTCGGGGATCGTCTCGACGACGAGATGCTGCGTCGTGCCGCCGGCCGCGACGGTGAGGTCGGCGACGCCGCCGGTGAGCTGGAAGCGGTCCTCGCGCAGGTCCGCATGGGGCGGCTTGCCCGGCAGCGCCTTCAGCCCAGCCTTCGGCGTCAGCACCGCCTCGCCCTGGCCGGCGATCCGCACGATCAGGGTGGAATTGACCGGCGCGCGCAGGCGCTGCTGCTCGCCGTTCATGGTCACGACCAGGGGCGGCAGGCGGGTATAGAGCGGCGGATCGATCCAGCCGTCGACCCGGAAGGTCGGTCCCGGGGCCGGCGGCGCCCGCCAGTCGAAGGCGCCGAGGATGCGCGGGCGCCACTCGGCACCGGCCACGAACAGGCTGGCCACCGCCGCCACGATCAGGCCCGCCCGGAACGCGAAGGGGTCGCGACGCGCCATCGCGGGCCGCGGCGGCGGCGGCGTCAGCCCGGCCACGGCCTCGGCTGCCCGGGCCTGGTGCAGGGCCCAGAGAGCGCGGGTCGCCGGATCGGCGGTGCCGACCGCGAGGGTGTCCTCGATCGACGAGGCGGGGTTGTGGGAGAGGGGACCGCCCCTGGCGGCGGCCGCGCGGTCGATCCGGGCCAGGGCCTCGCGCCGGGTGTCGCGCCGCAGGCGCGCCAGGGGCAGGAGCACGGCGACGAGGGCCAGGGCGAAGAGCGCGATGCCGGCGACCCGCGCGAGCGGCGGCAGGTCGAGCCAGAGCCCGAGCCAGGACAGGGTGAGGAAGGCCAGGACCAGGCCGATGCCGCGCCACAGGATCGGCCAGGCCCGCTCCCAGAGGCCGGCGACCTGCGAGCGGGCGACCAGGCGATCGAGCCGCCGGCGCAGGGCCGGTCCCCGTGTCTCGGGGGCCGTCGCGTGCGAATCCGACGCCTGTCCGCTGCGTGTGGAGGTCGCCGGGTCGGCCTCGCCCATCGTGTCTGGCTCCTCGCGCGTCGCATCGGCGCCGCGCCCTACCCGCAAGGCTAGCATGGTGGCGGCGCCGCGCGACGGGGTCAAATCATCCCAGGGTGCCCCGCTGCATCCCCTGGCCTCCGCGCCCCGGCGGCGCGCGGATCTGAACCCGCCGCGTCCCCCGCGGGTTGCTGCCTCGATTTCAGCGGTTCGGAAGGATGCCCGCCATGGTCGATGTGAAGCCCCTCGTGGATGCCCTCGTGCGCGCGCGCCGCGGCCGCCTCGCGGCCACCGCCGCCCTCGGCGGTCTCGCCCTGGTGGCGGGCCTCGCCGCGCGGGCGCTGCGCGGATCGGCCCAGCCGGAGCCCGCCGAGGCGCCGGCGGACCCCGGCGTCGACGAGGACGAGGCGCGCTGGATGCTGCGGGCGATGGTGGCGGCGACCCTGGCCGACGGGATGATCGACAAGGACGAGCGCCAGCGCCTCGATGCGGCGGTCCAGGCCTCGGGGATCGCGCGGGACGAGGCGGCCTGGCTGGAGGCGGAGATCGCCGATCCGGTCGACCTCGACATCATCGCGGATGCGGTGACGACGCCCGAGCAGGCGACGCGGATCTACGCGGCGGTGCGCGTCTCAGTCCTGGCGGACACGCTGCAGGAGCGGGAATTCCTCAAGCGGCTCGCAGAGGCCCTCGACGTACCGGAGGAGGCCGTCGCCCGGATCGAGGGCGAACTCGCCGCCTGAGGTTCAGCCCTGCGGCCCGAGCCAGTCCGGCACCCGGTCGAGGGCGATCAGGTCGTCGTAGGTCTGGCGCGGGCGCACGATGGCGGCGTCCGCGCCGCGCACCAGCACCTCCGGCACGAGCAGGCGGGAATTGTAGGTGCCCGCCTGCACCGCGCCGTAGGCACCGGCGCTCATCACCGCGACGAGGTCGCCGGGGGCGACCTCCGGCATCTCGCGGCCCAGCGCGATGTAGTCGCCGCTCTCGCAGACCGGCCCGACCACGTCGGCGACGATCCTCGGCGTCTCGGACGTGGGCTCCTTGACCGGCCGCAGCCCGTGATAGGCCTCGTACAGGGTCGGCCGGATCAGGTCGTTCATCGCCGCGTCGACGATGACGAAGGTGCGGCCCTCCGTGCGCTTCACGTAGATCACGCGGGTCACCAGGATGCCGGCATTGCCGGCGATCATGCGGCCGATCTCGAAGACCGGGCGCAGGCCCAGCGGCGCGAAATGCGGGCGCAGGATCGCCGACAGGGCGGCAGGCTCCGGCGGCGGCGCGTTGTCGTCGCGGTAGGGAATGCCGAGGCCGCCGCCGAAATCGATGTGGTGGAGGTCGTGCCCCTCCGCCATCAGGTCGCGGGCGAGCCCGGCGAGCAGGCCGGCGGCGTGGTCGAAGGGCGCCAGATCCGTGATCTGGCTGCCGATATGCATGTCCACGCCGGCGATCGCGAGGCCCGGCAGCGTCGCCGCATGGGCGTAGACCGCCCGGGCCCGACCGATCGGAATGCCGAACTTGTTCTCGGACTTGCCGGTGGAGATCTTGGCGTGGGTGCCGGCATCGACGTCGGGATTGACCCGGATCGAGACCGGCGCCGTCAGGCCGAGGCCGGACGCCACGGCGGAGAGCTGGACCAGTTCCGGCTCGCTCTCGACGTTGAAGCAGAAGATGCCGGCCTTCAGGGCGGCGGCCATCTCGCCCTGCGTCTTTCCGACGCCGGAAAAGACGATGCGCTGCGGATCGACCCCGGCCGCCAGCGCCCGGCGCAGCTCGCCCTCCGAGACGATGTCCATGCCGGCCCCGAGGCGCGCCAGGGTGGCGAGCACGGCCTGGTTCGAGTTCGCCTTCATGGCGAAGCAGACGAGGGCGTCGTCCTCGCCGAAGGCCTTGGCGAAGACGCCGTAATGGCGCTCCAGGGTGGCGGTGGCGTAGCAGTAGAACGGCGTCCCGACCGTGTCCGCGAGGGCGGTCAGGTCGACATCCTCGGCCTGGAGGCGGCCGTCGCGGTACTGGAAGTGGTGCATCGGCCTGCCTGCGGGCATCCGCCCGGGGATTCGGGCCTGCGCGCGGCGCGTCCGGGCGGGCGCGTCTTCCCGCACGAGGCCGGGGAAGGTCTGTGGTGATCCGCTTCTACAGGAGCGGGTCGAGCAGGAAAGGTTGCTTGGGGATGACGTAGCCGCGCTTGGCGCCGCGCGTCGTCTTCACCGGCGCCTCGGCGCCCGAGCCCGGCGCCGCCAGGGTATCGAGCTCGTCACCGGCGCGCACAGCCTCCGGCTCCGGCGTCGCGGTCCCGCCGCCGAGGCCGACGCTCTGCGGCAGAGCGCGCGGGCTCGCGACGCCGGGCAGGCCCGGGCGCGCCACGGAGCGCGCGGCCGCGGTGCCCGGCGGCGGCTCCAGCGCGCCGCGGCGGCCGCAGGCCGAGGCGGACAGCGCGATGAGGCCGAGCACGGCGATCGTCGTCAGAGGGCGGAAACGGAGGAACATCGACGCATGCGGTCCGGGACGCGGTGGCGGTCAGCATAGCCGTTGCGGCCGCGCGACGCGAGGGAAACGGCGACGCTGTCCCGCGCGGCGATGTCGTCCCGCGCGGAACCGGGCGCGGCTCAGCTCTTCTTCTTGCCGTCCGTCTTCTGGTAGACGTCGATGGCGCGGCGGCAGTTCTCCGAGAGCTTGGTCCAGTTGGTCTGGAAGCACTTGTCGAGGGCCGGATCATCGGTGGCGAGGTTGCCGCAATAGGTCAGGTAGTCGCCGGTGCAATACTTCTTCAGGGTCTCGTTGCCGCGCTTCGTCTGCGGAGCGGCGGCGCCCTGCGGCTGCGCGGCGGGCTGTGCGAGCGCCGGTGCGACGGCGACCGTGGCGGCGAGGAGGAGGGCAAGCGACGTGAGCTTAAGGGCCATGGGGGGCGCGGTCCGTCTCAGAAAACAGGGAATGGGCGATCCGATGAAGCGCCGACATGGTCGAAACATGGCGCGCCGATGGTCGCCGCGTGGTCAGGCCGCTTTCTACGCCGCGATTTCCCGTCCGCGCAACGTCCGCGGCGTATTCCGCTCCACGTGACGAAACGCGAAGGCGGCCGGATCGCGGATCAGCTGGTCCGGGCCGGCATCGGGTAGGCCGAGACGGGGGGAAGCCGCTCGCGCTGCATCAGGCTGTCGGCGACGTCGGAGATCCGCCGGCGCAGGTCGGCCGCCTCGCCCTCGCGCCGGTCCATCACCGCGGCCAGGGCCTCCTCGGCCGCCGCGAGGCTGGCGCGCAGGGTCTCGCGCTCGGCGACCAGGGTGGCGGTGAGGTCCGGGACCTCGGACCCCGACGGAACCCCGGCTCCGGCCCCGTCCGGCCCGCTCTGCGCGGTGCGGGCGGCGAAGAGGTCGTCGAGGATTTCCTGGTGGGCCAGTTCGAGCACCTGCAGGGTGGCGAGGCCCAGGGCCGTGTCCTGGCGCGCCGCCTCGAGGTCGCGCTCGACGTCGCTCAGAGTGGCGCGGGTCGCCGCAAGCACCGCCTCGCGCTCGCTCAGGGTGGCCTCCCGCTCCTCGACCGTCCGGGTGAGGGCGGCGGCCTCCATGGTCCGCGCGCCGATGGCGGCGAGGTCACCGTGGCGATGGGCCTTCACCGCCTCGACCCTGCGCTCCAGACGGCGCTGGGCGACGGCGAACTGCGCCCGCAGATAGTCCTTCTCGGCCGCGACTTCGGAGATCGACAGGGGGAGCCGGGCCTCGACGCGGCGCGTCGACAGGCGCGCCGCCCGGGTGTTCACGGCGGGCAGGAGCAACAGCGCGCACAGGCTCGCGGCCAGGAAGCCGAGCGTGAAGATCATCACGGTTTCGATCACGCGGAAACGCTCGCTCAACACGCCGTTGACGACAGAGACGACGGGGACACCCGTCGACCCTCGCCGGCCTGTTTAGCCCATGTCCCCCCGGGATGGGCAAGGCGTGCGGGGACACACCCCCGCGCTCGCGCGCCTCAGAACGGATTCCAGGTCGGCTTGGCCGTGAACTTGAGATACCCGATGTTGATGCCGAGGCGGGCGCCGACGCCGGTGCGGATCGGCACCACCACGATGTCGTCCGCCGTCACCGCCGTCATGCCGAAGCCGCCCACGAGGTAGGCCGAACCGTCCACGCCGCCGAAGCGGCGGTACAGGCCCGCCACCGCCGGCAGGTTGTAGACCAGCATCATGGTGCGGTCGCCGTCGCCGCCGACGTCGAAGCCGATGGACGGACCCTGCCAGTAGATCCGGCGCTGGCCGGCATTGCGGGTGTAGAGCGTGCCCTCGCCGTAGCGGACGCCGCCGACGATGGCGCCGGAGGCCTCCTGGCCGAGGATGTAGCCGTTGGGCTCGCCCCAGCGGCGCGTCGCCTCCTCGACCAGCTGGGCCAGGCCGCGCGACATCGAGCCGAAGAAGCGGTGACCGTTATCGACCAGTTCCTCGGGGCGAAACTTGCCCGGCGCGCCGTCGGCCGCCGCGAGGGCGCGGGGCGAGACGCCGAGGAGGAGCGCGCCCGCGAGGGCGCCGACGACGGCGCGCCGGGTGGTGCGATCACGCGATGGCAGGGCGCGGCCGGCCCGATGGTTCGACGTCATGCCTCGTCCCTCCTGTCTACCGACACCCGCCCGGAGGCGCTATCGTCTCGCTAACCGAGACCGCGCTATGGACGGTGATGTCATCCTAGGGACGCCGCGGCCCCGTGCCGGTGCGCCTCGATACGCGGCGATCATGATGCGAAACAAAGCAACATGTGGTTAACGCGCCGTCACCTGCTTCGCGTCGCCGCGATCGGAAGTCTGCACGCGGTCGGCACCGGGGTCCGGGCCGCCACGCTGCCGCCGCTTCCTGCCGGCCGCATCGCCCTCGCGGGCTTCGATGTGGTGAGCTACTTCCTCGACGGCCCGGAGCCGGGCCGGCCGGCCCACGAGCTGTCCTGGTCGGGACGGACGTGGCGCTTCGCGCGGGCGGGGAACCGGGAGGCGTTCCGGGCCGCGCCCGCCGTCTATGCCCCCCGGCTGGGGGGATTCGACCCGGTCGGCGTCGCCGCCGGGCGCCTCGTCGATACCGATCCGCTCGTGTATGCCCGCCTGCCGGGTCCGGACGGAACCGAGCGGCTCTACCTGTTCCGCACCGACGAGCACCGCCTGCGCGTCGTCGCGGATCCGCGCCTCGCCGCGGAGGCGGAGGCGCGCTGGCCGAGCCTGCGGGACCAGATCGACACGGACTTCCCGGACTGAAGGCCCGCTCCGGTCAGACGCGGCCCTCGCCCTGCGGCGCGTGCCGGTCCGGGCCGCGCCCGGCCGGGCTGCGCTCGGGCAGCACGAGATTGTCCGCGTAGCTCGCGTCGCCCAGGGCCGCGAAGGGGCCGTTGCGGTAGCTGCGGGTGTAGTGCCCGTAGGTCATGGGCCGGCCGGCGGGGGCGACGACGCAACCGCCCGCGACCGTGAGGATGTGGTCGCCCGCCGCCGTGTCCCACTCCATGGTCGGCCCGCAGCGGACGTAGATGTCGGCCTCGCCGGAGGCGATGAGGCAGAATTTCAGGGCGGACGCGGCCGAGCGGGTCGCCCCGAGCCGAAGGGCGCCGAGGCAGGCCTCCGTCTCGCTGTCCCCGTGCCGGTTGCTGCGCAGGGCGAGAAGGCCCTGGTCCGGCCGCGGCCGGACCGCGATCGGCTGCCGCTCGCCGAGATGCCCATCGCGGATCTCCGCCCCGAACGCGTGCGCGCCGGCGCCCCAGACCCGGCGCAGGCCGGGCGCGGCGAGGGCGGCGGCGATCGGCCGGTCGCCCGCGACCAGCCCGATATTGACGCTGTACTCGGCATTGCCGGCGAGGAAGTCGCGGGTTCCGTCGAGAGGGTCGACCAGGAAGAACAGCGGTGCCGGCGGATGGTCGTAGGAGGATTCCTCGGCGATCACGGGGATGCCGGGGAAGTGCCGGGCGAGTTCGCCGATGATGAAGGTCTCGGATTCCGCGTCCGCCTGGCTGGCCGGCGAGCCGTCGGGCTTGAGCACGTGCGGACAGTCGCCGCCATGGTGCCGCCTCAGGATTTCGCCCGCCCGGCAGGCGATTTCCATCAGGGTGGCCGCAATACGGTCGCGCGTCGGCGCATCAATCGACATGATAGGGGGCATGATGCCCGCGGCACGGACCCTTGTCGACCCGGATCGCGAGGGGTCCGGGTGCTTTTCAAAGTATCCGGCGCCGTCTATCGGTGCCGTTCAAGACCGGACGCGGCCCAGAAACGCCTGCGCGGAGCGCACCATGACCCCCCTCAATCTCGACGCCCTCGACCTGTCCGCCCTCCTGTGCTCACGCGTCTGCCACGACGTGATCAGCCCCGTGGGAGCCATCGTGAACGGGCTGGAGGTCCTGGAGGACGAGAGCGACACCTCCATGCGGGAATTCGCCCTGGAGCTCATCGCCAAGAGCGCGCGCCAGGCCTCGGCGCGCCTGCAATTCGCCCGCATCGCCTTCGGCGCCGCCGGCTCGGCCGGAGCCTCGATCGACCTCGCCGATGCCGAGAAGGTGTCGCGCGGGATGTTCGCCGACGACAAGACGCAGCTCGCCTGGAGCGCGCCCCAGGCGCTCTACCCGAAGAACAAGGTCAAGCTCCTCCTCAACCTCGTGATGATCGCGCAGAGCGCGATCCCGCGCGGCGGCCTCATTGACGTGGTGGTGCGCGGCGACGGCGAGGCACCGACCCTGACCCTGACCAGCAAGGGCTCGCATGCCCGCATCCCGGCCCATGTCGAGGACATGATCGCCGGCACGCCCGAGAGCGGCACCGTCGACGCGCACGGCATCCTGCCGTTCTATGCCGGCCTCGTCGCCCGCGCCGCGGCCATGGACGTGCGCTTCTCGATCGAGGGCGACACCGTGACCATCGCGGCGACGCCGACCGCCGCCGCGCGGCCGGAGGCGCCCGCAGCGCCGCACGCCGAGCCGGAGGCCGACCGGCCGTCGGATTCCGAGCCGCCGGACACGGCGCTGGCCTGACGCGAACCGAGCTTTCAGCGGCTCATCGGGAGATCGACAAATATTGTGGCGATCTCCCGCTTTGTCCTCGGGGATGAAACCCTTCCCTAACCGGTTCGGGTTCAAGGTCCGTCCTGCACAGACTGTAGTGCGCGTATGGACCGAGTACCTCTCATGGACGACTTGTTGCGTGAGTTCCTGACCGAGAGCGCAGAGCACCTCGACACCGTCGATGCCGAGCTCGTCCGGTTCGAGCAGGACCCAAACAATCAGACGATCCTGCGGAACATCTTCCGCCTCGTCCATACCATCAAGGGCACTTGCGGATTCCTCGGCCTGCCGCGCCTCGAAGCACTGGCCCATGCCGCCGAAACCCTCATGGGCCAGTTCCGCGACGGCATGCCGGTCACCGGCCCCGCGGTCAGCCTCATCCTCGTCACCCTCGACCGCCTCAAGGCGATCCTGGGCGACCTCGAAGCCACCGGCGCCGAGCCGGCCGGCAGCGACGACGATCTCATCGGCGCCCTGGAGGTCATGGCCTCCGCCCCGATCGCACCCGCCGCTCCCGCGCCCGTCGCGGACATCAAGCTGCCCGATCCCGTCGTGCGCGAGCTGAAGCCCGGTGAGGTCAGCCTCGAGGATCTCGAGCGCGCCTTCATGGAGGCCGAGGGCCCCGATCCGTTCGACGTCGTCCCCGCGCCGGAGCCGGTCGCCGCAGCCCCCGAGCCGGTGCGCGAGGCTCCGGCCCCGATGCCCGCGAAGGCCACCGAGACGCCCGCGAAATCCGCCGATGCGCCCGCCGCCCCGGAGGGCGAGGGGGGCGTCGCGAAGGTCCAGACCATCCGCGTCAACGTCGACACCCTTGAACACCTCATGACGATGGTGTCCGAGCTGGTGCTGACCCGCAACCAGCTCCTCGAGATCGCCCGCCGCCACGACGACTCGACCTACAAGGTTCCCCTGCAGCGCCTCAGCCACGTGACGGCCGAGTTGCAGGAAGGCGTCATGAAGACGCGCATGCAGCCCATCGGCAACGCCTGGCAGAAGCTGCCGCGCGTGGTCCGCGACCTGTCCTCGGAACTCGGCAAGCAGATCGAGCTCGTGATGAGCGGCGCCGAGACCGAGCTCGACCGCCAGGTCCTCGAGGTCATCAAGGACCCGCTCACCCACATGGTGCGCAACTCGGCCGATCACGGCATCGAGTCGGCCGCCGACCGCAAGGCGTCCGGCAAGCCGCTGCGCGGCACCATCCGCCTCTCCGCCTATCACGAGGGCGGCACGATCACGATCGAGATCGCCGACGACGGCAAGGGCCTCGATCTCGCCGCCATCCGCCGCAAGGCCGTGGAGCGCAAGGTCGCGAGCCAGGCCGAGGTCGAGCGGATGACCGACGCCCAGGTGGCGAAGTTCATCTTCCATCCGGGCTTCTCCACGGCCGCCGCCATCACCTCGGTCTCCGGCCGCGGCGTCGGCATGGATGTGGTCAAGACGAACATCGAGCTCATCGGCGGTGTCATCGACATCAACACGCAGCTCGGGCGCGGCACCACCTTCACCATCAAGATCCCGCTGACCCTCGCGATCATCGCCGCCCTCATCGTGAAGGCCGGCGAGCAGCGCTTCGCGGTGCCGCAGGTGGCGGTGCTCGAACTGGTGCGCGTCGACAAGGCGACGGCGCAGAAGGTCGAGCGCATCAACGGCTCGCCGGTCCTGCGCCTGCGCGAGCGCCTCCTGCCGATCGTCACCCTCACGGGCGTCCTCGGCCAGGACCAGGCCGCCGACGCCGTGGATTCCGGCTTCGTGGTGGTGGCCCAGGTCGGCCGCCAGCGCTTCGGCATCCTCGTCGACGAGGTCTTCCACACGGAGGAGATCGTCGTGAAGCCGATGTCCTCGAAGCTGCGCCACCTGCCGCTCTTCGCCGGCAACACCATCCTGGGCGACGGCGCCGTGGTGCTCATCGTCGATCCGAACGGCATCGCCCAGCAGGTCAGCCAGGGCTCGCAGTCCGGCGCCATCCCGGTCGAGGCCGAGGCCGAGGAGGTCGAGGCCGCCGATGCCAAGGCGACGCTCCTCGTCTTCAAGGGCGGCGCGGGCAGCTACAAGGCGGTGCCGCTTTCCCTGGTCACCCGCCTCGAGGAGATCGAATCGGCGAAGGTCGAGTGGGTCGGCGGGCGTCCGCTGATCCAGTACCGCGGCCGCCTGATGCCGCTGGTGCCCGCCGATCCGTCGATCGAGATCCGCGCCTCCGGCACCCAGGCCCTCGTGGTGTTCTCCGACGGCGAGCGGGCCATGGGCCTCGTGGTCGACGAGATCGTCGACATCGTCGAGGAACGCCTCGACGTCGAGATCTCGGCGGACCGCTCGGACCTCATCGGTTCCGCCGTCCTGCGCGGCCGCGCCACCGAGATCATCAACATCGCCCACTTCCTGCCGCTCGCCTACGACGACTGGGCGCGCGGTCCCAAGAAGACGGTCAAGAAGAGCTCGACCCTCCTACTCGTCGACGACTCCGCCTTCTTCCGCGAGATGCTGAGCCCGGTCCTGAAGGCCGCCGGCTACAGCGTGATCACCGCCGCCAGCGCCGACGAGGCGGTGGCGGCCCTGCTCTCCAACGGCCGGATCGACGTGGTGGTGTGCGACCTCGAGATGCCGGGCCGCAACGGCTTCGACCTCGTCGGCGCCATGCGCAAGGTCGAGGGCCGCGTCGCCGGACTTCCCGTCATCGGCCTCTCCGGCACCATCGGCGCCGAGGCCATCGAGCGGGCGCGGACCCTCGGCATCGCCGACCTCGTGGCGAAGTTCGACCGCAGCGGCCTGATTTCGGCGCTGGCCGAGCTCGACGTCGCCAGCTTCGCCGCCGCCGCCTGATCGGCCACGCCCCTCCGGAGTCCACGCCCATGATGCAGGCCGCCAACACCAACGCCGCGGAAACCGTCGGCACCCGCGACTTCGTCACCGTCTTCGTCGGCGAGACCATGTTCGGTCTGGCCATCGACCGGGTCCACGACGTCTTCATCCCGGCCGGCGTCACGCCGGTGCCGCTCGCTCCGCCGGAGATCGTCGGGCTCCTCAATCTGCGCGGCCGCGTGGTCACCGCCCTGTGCCTGCGCCGCCGCCTCAGCATGGCGCCCCGCACCGGGGACGGCGCCCAGATGGCGATCGGCCTGGAGCAGGGCGGCGAGACCTTCGCCCTCATCGTCGACGGCGTCGGCGAGGTGCTCAAGCTCGGGGCCGAGACCCACGAGCCGGTGCCGATCAACCTCGATGCCCGCTGGCGCGACCTCACGCTCGGCGTCCACCGCCTCGACGGGCGCCTGCTCGTGATCCTCGACGTCGATGCGCTCCTCGCCTTCGGCACCAACGCCCGCACCGCCGGCGCCGCCTGAACCCCAGCCCAGGAGAAGGGACCGATGAAAACCTGTCTCATCGTCGACGACTCCGCCGTCATCCGGAAGGTGGCGCGCCGCATCTTCGAGACCATGAACTTCGAGGTCGGCGAGGCCGAGGACGGCGAGAAGGCGCTCACCGCCTGCGGCAAGACGATGCCGGACGCGATCCTGCTCGATTGGAACATGCCGACCATGGACGGCTACGACTTCCTGCGGGCGCTGCGAAAGACTCCCGGCGGCGAGAAGCCGAAGGTCCTGTTCTGCACCACGGAGAACGACGTCGGCGCCATCGCCCGCGCCCTGCACGCGGGCGCCGACGAGTACATCATGAAGCCCTTCGACCGCGACATCGTCACGGCGAAGCTGGCCCAGGTCGGCTTCGCCACGGACGCCGACGCAGCCTGACGCGGACACGGACCGGGCACCTCGCCCCGTCCGGCCGAGGTTCCCGATCCGACCGCATTCCCGCGTCGCTTACAGCGTGAAATCCATGATGGCCGCTCCCGCACCGACCTTCGCGTCGACCCATCCCGCCCCGCCGCCCCTGGCGGGGCAGCGGGTCAGGGTCCTGATCGCCGACGATTCGGCCGTGGTGCGCGGACTCGTGGCCCGCTGGATCGGCGAGGCCGGCTACGAGGTCGTCGCGACGGCCGCCAACGGCCGGATCGCCCTGGAGGCGATGTCGCGCCACGACCCCGACGTGATCCTCCTCGACATCGACATGCCGGAACTCGACGGCACCCAGGCCCTGCCGCTGCTGCTCGCCAAGAGCCCCGGCGTCCAGGTCATCATGATGTCGACCCTGACGACCCGCAACGCCGACATCTCCCTGCGCTGCCTCGCCCTCGGCGCCGTCGACTACATCCCCAAGCCCGAGAGCAACCGCGGCGTCACCACGTCGGACGCCTTCCGCACCGACCTGATCGAGCGGGTGCGCCTGTTCGGCTCGGCCCGGGCGCGCAAGCGCGGCGCCTCCGGCGCGCCGGTCCCGATTTCGCCCGGCATGCCGGCGCCCGCGCCGGTCTCGGCCCTGCGGCCGACGGCGCCCCTGGTGCTGCGCCCGAAGGCCCGCAACGGCGTCGCCCCCCGCGTCCTCCTCATCGGTGCCTCCACCGGCGGACCGCGCGCGGTCGGCGAGGTCCTGGAGAAGATCGGCAGCGCCACCCTGCGCCAGTTCCCGGTCCTCATCGTGCAGCACATGCCCCCGGTCTTCACGGCCGTGTTCGCCGAGCATCTCGGCGTCCGCACCGGATTGCCGGCGGCGGAAGGCAAGGCCGACGAGCGCCTGCAGCCGGGCCGGATCTATGTCGCCCCCGGCGGGCGCCACATGGGCCTCGCCGGGTCGCGCCAGGACGTGACCATCCGCCTGCACGACGGCCCGGTGGTGAATTTCTGCCGTCCCGCCGTCGACGTGCTGTTCCTGGATGCCGCCGCGATCTTCGGCGCCGCCTCCCTGGCCGTGGTGCTCACCGGCATGGGCTCGGACGGGACCGGCGGCGCCCGCGCCCTCACCGAGGCCGGCGCCGCGGTGCTCGCCCAGGACGAGGCGACCAGCACGGTCTGGGGCATGCCCGGCAGCATCGCCAAGGCGGGGCTCGCCCAGGCGATCCTTCCGCTCGGCGAGATCGGCCCGGCGTTGCGCAATCTTCTGACGGGACAAGGCGCATGACCGACGTCGAATTCGATTTCCTGCGCGCCTACCTCAAGACCCGCTCCGGCCTCGCCCTCAGCGGGGAGAAGCGCTACCTGGTGGAGAGCCGCCTCGGCCCGGTCTGCCGACGCTTCAACCTCGCCGATCTCGGCGCGCTCGTGAACGCCCTCAAGGGCGGCCGCGACCTCGCCATGGAGAAGGCGGTGGTGGAGGCGATGACCACCAACGAGACGTTCTTCTTCCGCGACCGCACGCCCTTCGACCTGTTCCGCGACGTGCTGCTGCCGGAGGCCCTGGCCCGCCGGGCCGCCCAGCGCCGCCTGCGGATCTGGTGTGCCGCCGCCTCGACCGGCCAGGAACCCTATTCCCTGGCGATGATGCTGCAGGACGCCGCCCCCCGCCTCGCGGGCTGGACCGTCGACCTCATCGGGACCGACCTCTCGACCGAGGTCCTGGATAAGGCCAAGGCCGGGCTCTACAGCCATTTCGAGGTGCAGCGCGGCCTGCCGGTGCAGTCGCTGATCAAGCATTTCGAGCAGGTCGGCGAACAGTGGCGCATCTCCGCCACACTCCGGCAGATGGTGGATTACCGTCCCCTCAACCTGCTGCAGTCCTTCGACGGCCTCGGCACCTTCGACATCATCTATTGCCGCAACGTGCTGATCTATTTCGACGCCCCGACGAAGGGCGACGTGCTGTCCCGCCTGAGCAACAGCCTGGCGGCCGACGGCGCGCTCCTGCTCGGCGCCGCCGAGACCGTGATCGGCCTGACCGAGAAGCTCGTGCCGAACACCAAGCACCGGGGCCTGTACAACCAGGCCGGCGCGGCGTCCCTGCCGCAGGGCCGGACGGCACCGATGCTCGCCCCCGCCGCCGGCGCTCCGGCCTTTCGCCGGGCCGTGGGCCTCTGAACGCGAATCGAGGCGGGGCCGGATGAGCGTGGCGCGGGCGCGAGCCCGCGCCCTTCGCGTTCGAGGGCGGGCATCCCCCGGAGGGGGAGGGGACGGCGGCGACGCGGACGGACGGGACGAACAAAAAAGGCCCCGCTCGCGCGGGGCCGTTTCGTCGTCCGACCGGTGGATCAGACGGCGATCCGCTCTTCGCCCTCGTTGGGCTCGCGCAGCACGTAGCCGCGGCCCCAGACGGTCTCGATGTAGTTCTTGCCGGAGGAGGCGTTGGCGAGCTTCTTGCGCAGCTTGCAGATGAAGACGTCGATGATCTTCAGCTCGGGCTCGTCCATGCCGCCGTAGAGATGGTTGAGGAACATCTCCTTGGTGAGCGTCGTGCCCTTCCGGAGCGAGAGGAGTTCCAGCATCTGGTACTCCTTGCCGGTCAGGTGCACGCGGCTTCCGGAGACCTCGACGGTCTTCTGGTCGAGGTTCACGATCAGGTCGCCGGTGGTGATCACCGACTGGGCGTGACCCTTCGAGCGGCGGACGATCGCGTGGATGCGGGCGACGAGCTCGTCCTTGTGGAAGGGCTTGGTGAGGTAGTCGTCGGCGCCGAAGCCGAGGCCCTTCACCTTGTCCTCGATGCCGGCCATGCCGGAGAGGATCAGGATCGGGGTCTTCACCTTGGCGACGCGGAGGTTCCGCAGCACCTCGTAGCCCGACATGTCGGGCAGGTTCAGGTCGAGCAGGATGATGTCGTAATCATACAGCTTGCCGAGGTCGATCCCTTCCTCACCGAGGTCGGTGGTGTAGGTGTTGAAGCTCTCGGACTTGAGCATCAGTTCGATGCTCTGCGCGGTTGCGCTGTCGTCCTCGATCAGAAGTACCCGCATCGTCGGTCCCCAGCCCAGCCGGCCGTGTGCAGCGTACGGGCAAGCCCCCGCTGTTCGTTCGCCACCGGCCCGTGGCGAACGCTCCCTCGTCAATGACGTGAAACGCTATTCGTTAATCGTTAACAAACCCTGATTCACAGACGCAAGCACGCAATTGAAACGGAGGTCCGGCCACGCTTCGAACCGTTGACGATCTGTTCTCGTTCGATCGTCCTCGGGCTTCCGACGAAACCTTCGCATGTCCTCTCAAGTGCCTTGTCCGCAAGGACTTGTCGCGTGCTGTCTCTCCGGTACAACGGCATCGAAATGTCGCCGACCCGACAGAAGTTTTTTACGTCCCGGCCTGGACCGGCGGCGCGCTACAAGCCCGATGCACACAGTGTTAAGGAGGGAGGTAAACGAATGGTTGAGAGAACCGCCGATGACGGACCGCGACCCTAACGGCGGGCGCTTGCGTCTGGCTGACGCGCGCCGCGCCGTCGACGCCGTCCAGGTCCTGGAGACCTACGGGCGGGTGGTGGCGATTCGCGGGCTGCTCATCGAGGTGGCGGGTCCCGTGGCGGCGATGCGCCTCGGCGGCCGCCTCGACATCGCCGTGGAGAACGGCCTCGGGGCGGTGCCCTGCGAGATCATCGGCTTCCAGGGCGACCGGGCGCTCGCCATGCCGTTCGGCTCGCTGGAGGGGGTCCGGCGCGGCTGCCCGGCGATGGTGCGGGACGAGGCCGCGGGCGCCGTGCGCCCCTCCGCCGCCTGGCTCGGGCGGACCATCGACGCCCTCGGCCGGCCGATCGACGGCCTCGGGCCGCTGCCCCCCGGGCCGGCGATCTATCCCCTGCGGGCCGATCCGCCTCCGGCCCATGCCCGCCAGCGGGTCGGGCCGCCCCTCGACCTCGGCATCCGCTGCATCAACACCTTCCTGACGATGTGCGCCGGCCAGCGCATGGGCATCTTCGCCGGCTCGGGCGTCGGCAAGTCGGTGCTGCTCTCGATGCTCGCCCGCTACACCGCCGCCGACGTGGCGGTGATCGGCCTCGTCGGCGAGCGCGGCCGCGAGGTGCAGGAATTCCTGCAGGACGACCTCGGTCCCGCGGGCCTCGCCCGCTCGGTGGTGGTGGTGGCCACCTCCGACGAGCCGGCCCTGATGCGCCGCAACGCCGCCTACGTCACCCTGGCGATGGCGGAGTACTTCCGCGACCAGGGCGCCCAGGTCCTGTGCATGATCGATTCGATCACCCGCTTCGCCATGGCCCAGCGCGACATCGGCCTCGCGGCCGGCGAGCCGCCCACCGCCAAGGGCTACACCCCGACCGTCTTCAGCGAGCTGCCGCGCCTGCTCGAGCGCGCCGGGCCCGGGACGGGGCAGGGGGCGATCTCCGGCCTGTTCACCGTCCTGGTCGAGGGCGACGACCACAACGAGCCCGTGGCCGACGCGGTCCGCGGCATCCTCGACGGACACATCGTCATGGAGCGGGGCATCGCGGAGCGCGGACGCTACCCGGCGATCAACGTCCTGCGCTCGGTGTCCCGCACCATGCCGCGGGCCTGCGACCCGGAGCACCTGCCCACCGTCCGGCGCGCCCGCCGCCTGCTCTCGACCTACGCCGACATGGAGGAGCTGATCCGGCTCGGCGCCTATCGGGCCGGCGCCTCGCCCGAAGTGGACGAGGCGATCGCGCTGATGCCCGAAATGGAGGCTTTTCTGGGTCAGGGTAAGGAAGAAGCAACTTCGATCGGCGAGGGTTACCGTCGCCTGGCAGAGATCGTCGTCGCCCCGTGAGGGGACGCCCCGACCCCATCTCCCGATGCCGGGCCCGGAGCGCGGCCCGTCGCGCACCGGCGAGCCGTGCGTTGCGTGGAGTGAGACCGCCCATGAAATCCCGTGACACGTTGATCCGGCTGCGACGCTTCCAGGTCGACGAGAAGCGTCGGCGCGTGACCCAGATCGAGATGATGAAGGCGGACTTCACCCGCATGGCGATGGAGCTCGACCGCGAGGTCGCCCATGAGGAGAGCCGCGCCGGCATCTCCGATCCCGCACACTTCGCCTACCCGACCTACGCGCGGGCGGCCGCCACCCGCCGGGACAACATGCGCCAGTCGGCCGCCGCCCTCGAGGGGCAGCTCGCCGAGGCCAAGGCCGAGCTCGGCGAGGCCTTCGAGGACCTGAAGAAGATCGAGATCCTGGACGACCGCGAGCGCACCGCCGAGCGCGTCGCCGAGGCGGCCCGGGACCAGGCCGCCATGGACGGGATCGGCCTCTCGCGCATCCGGGCCTGACCGCGCCCCGCGTGCCGGCCCCGGGGGAGGCCGGCACGAAACCGTCATGATCCCGTGGGAAGAGCCGTTCCTGCCGGGGCCGTGCGGAACCTTGCTTGCGATGCCGTGCGGCGTCGTGCAGGGAGGGCTCCGGAGAAGGGGCTCGTCCAGACCACAATGAAGAAGATCAGCGATTTCATCTGGCCGATCATCGGCCTCGCCGCCGTGATCGGTTCGGGCTACCTGCTCTACAAGGAGCTGGCGGGCATCTCGGTGGCGGAGATCAAGGGCAGCTTCGCCGCGATCCCGGTCCACCGCTTCCTCCTCGCCGCCGTCGCGACCCTCGTCGCCTACGCGGCGCTCGCCTGGTACGACCGGATCGCGCTCCTGCATCTCGGCGTGACCCACATCTCGTGGTTCTTCGTCTCCGTCTGCTCCTTCACCACCTACGCGCTCTCCCACAATATCGGCGCCTCGGTGTTCTCCGGCGCGGTGGTGCGCTACCGCGCCTACACCGCCAAGGGCCTCTCGGCGGCCCAGGTCGCCGTGCTGGTGGCCCTCTGCTCCTTCACCTTCGGCCTCGGGACGATCCTGCTCGGCGGCTTCGTCCTCACCGTCCTGCCCGACACCCTGACGCGCCTGAACGGGTACCTGCCGGCGCTCCTGACCGACCCCGCCACCGCCCGCATCCTCGGCGCCGGCCTGCTCGCCTTCGTGGCCCTCTACGTGGTGGGCTCGCTGCTGCACCTGAAGCCGCTGACGATCCGCAAGTTCAAGCTCGAATACCCCCGCCCGCGCATCATGGGCCGCCAGCTCATCGCCGCGCCGCTGGAACTGCTCGGTGCGGCCGGAATCATCTACTTCGCCCTGCCGGAGGCCGGGAATCCGGGCTTCCTCGTCGTGCTCGCGGTCTTCCTCGCCTCGTTCTCGGCCGCCCTCGTGTCGAACGCGCCGGGCGGCCTCGGCGTGTTCGAACTGGTCTTCGTGGTGGCGATGCCCGACATCGCCCGGCCGTCGGTGATCGCCGCCCTGCTCGTCTTCCGGCTGTTCTACTTCTGGATCCCGTTCCTGATTTCGGTGGTGGTGGTGCTCCTCTACGAGCGCAACCGCCTCGCCTCGGCCCTGCGCGATACGCCCCGCGACCCGTCGGCGCCGGAGCCCCCCCTCACGGCGCCGGGCCTCGACGCGCACGCCATCGAGCGCCGCATGGAGAAGAAGCCGGTCTGATCGCCTCAGACCGAGCCGACGGTCCGGAGCCGGGCGCGGGGATGGATCTCCGCCTGGCTCATCACCGGGGTCTCGCGGCGGAAGCGCTCGATGATCGAGCGCACGAAGGGCCGGGCCTGGACCGAGGTCACCAGCACCGGCATCTCGCCCATGCGGGCGGCGGTCTCGAAGCGGTCGCGGACCGTGTTGACGAATTCCGAGAGCTTGGAGGGCTGCATCGCCAGGTAGCGCTCGTCGCGCTCGCCCGCGATCGATTCGAGGAAGGCCTGCTCCCAGGCCGGCGACAGGGTGATGATCGGCAGCATGCCGTCGGGGCCCTGGTACTGGGCGCAGATCTGGCGCCCGAGGCGCGCGCGCACATGCTCGACGATGTCGCGCGGGTTCTTCACGTGGCCGGCCACCTCGGCGATGCCCTCGATGATCGCCCCGAGATCGCGGATCGAGACCCGCTCGGCCAGCAGGAACTGCAGCACCCGCTGGATGCCGGTGGTGCCGATCTGGCTCGGCATGACCTCCTTGAGGAGCTCGGCATGGTCCTTCGAGACCTCGCGCAGGAGCTTCTGGACCTCGACATGGTTCAGGAGTTCGGAGACGTGGGCCTTGATGATCTCGGTGAGGTGCGTCGACACGACGGTGGCGGCGTCCACCACCGTGTAGCCCTTGAGCTGGGCCTGGTCGCGCAGCGAGGCGTCGATCCAGGTGGCGGGCAGGCCGAAGGTCGGCTCCAGCATGTGCTGCCCGGGCAGCTGCACCTGTCCGCCCATCGGGTCCATGGCCATGAACTGGCCGGGGAAGATCTGGCCGGTGCCGGCCTCGATCTCCTTGACGCGCACCACGTAGGCGTTGGCGTCGAGCTGGACGTTGTCGAGGATGCGCACCGAGGGCATGACGAAGCCGAGATCCGCCGCGAGCTGGCGGCGCAGGGCTTTGATCTGGTCCGTCAGCCGGTCCTGGCCCTCGGGTCCGTTCACGAGGGCGAGCAGGGCGTAGCCCATCTCCAGCTTGAGGTCGTCGAGCTTGAGGAGGTCCGTGACGGTCTCCTCCTTGGCGGCCGCGGCGGCGGCGACGGCGGTGGCATCCATCGGGGTGCCGTCGGCATCCAGCGGCGGCGCGTTGCGGGCGATCCTGGCGAAGTGCCAGGCGGCGTAGCCGGAGGCGCCGGCGAGCGCCAGGAACGGCAGCATCGGCATGCCGGGCAGGAGGGCGATCAGCACCATGACGCCCGACGACATGCCCAGCGCCTTCGGGTAGTTCGCGAGCTGCTTGCCCAGCGCCTTGTCGGCCGAGCCCTTCACGCCGGCCTTGGAGACCAAGATGCCGGCCGCCGTGGAGACGATGAGGGCCGGCACCTGGCTCGCCAGACCGTCGCCGATGGTGAGCAGGGTGTAGGACTTGGCCGCCTGCATGAACGGCATGCCCTGCTGGGCCACGCCGATGATGATGCCGCCGATGACGTTGATGAAGGTGATCAGCAGGGCGGCGATGGCGTCCCCGCGGACGAACTTCGAGGCACCGTCCATGGCGCCGAAGAAGGAGGATTCCTCCTCCAGGGCGGCGCGGCGGGCCTTGGCCACCTTCTCGTCGATGAGCCCCGCCGAGAGGTCGGCGTCGATGGCCATCTGCTTGCCGGGCATCGCGTCGAGGGTGAAGCGGGCCGCCACCTCGGCGATGCGGCCCGAGCCCTTGGTGATGACGACGAAGTTCACGATGATCAGGATCGCGAAGACGATGATCCCGATGACGAAGTTGCCGCCCATCACGAAGTTGCCGAAGGCCTCGATGACGTGGCCGGCCGCCGCCGTGCCCTCGTGCCCGTGGCCGAGGATGAGGCGGGTGGAGGCGAGGTTGAGGGCGAGCCGCAGCAGGGTCGCCACGAGGAGCAGGGTCGGGAAGACCGTGAACTCGAGCGGATTGTCGATGAACAGCCCGGTCATCATGATCAGCACCGAGATGATGATCGAGACCGCGAGCAGCAGGTCGAGCAGGAAGGCCGGCAGCGGGAAGATGAGCACCGTGAGGATGCCCATCACGGCGGTGGCGAAGAACAGGTCGGTGCGCTTCGACAGCGCGCTCAGGTTCGCCCGGTTCGGGATCGCGAAGCTCGCGAACTGTGCGAGGCTCCCGCTGGAGCCCCCCGCCGGAGCCGGCGCGGCGGCGGCCGTCTCGCTCATCGTTACCCTCACTGCTCCCGAGGGTCGGGAGCCCGGCAAGATTTGCCGGGTTCAGGGTTAGCGAAGGGTTAATGTCCCGCCGATCGCCGCCGGCCCGGAGGTCCGGCGCGCCAGGCCAGGTATCACGTCAGGTGTCAGACCAGGTGTCACGCCAGGTACTTGCGGGTGACCACCGCCAGGGCGAACGCCATCGCGGCGCCGCCGGAGATCAGGCAGATCATGAGCAGGCGGCGGGGCTGCTGCGAGGATTCGGGCTTCACCGGCTGGACGATCATGCTGAAGAACTCGATCTGGCGCTCCGCGATGATGCGCGCGCGCTCGTTCGAGGCCAACACCTTGGCGAAGTACTTCTCGGCGTCGGTCCGCTCGGTGTCGAAGGCCTCGAACCGGGTCAGCGCGTTGGCCAGGATGCGCCGCTGCTCCGGATCCTCGCTCGCCGACTGGCGCTCGATCCGGGCGATGTTGTCGTCGAGGTCCTTGAGCTGGGCCTTCATGTCCTGGATGCGCCGGGTCTCCGGCGAGAGGTCGCGCTGCCCCTGGATGAGCTGGACCGCCAGGTTGATGCGCGCGGTCCTGAGTTCGCCCAGCACCTTCAGGTTGCTCTCGTTGGTCTTCTGGGCGTCGAGGACGCCGTCGCGATTGCGCAGGGCGGCGACCTCGGTGCGGATCTTCACCATCCGCTCCTCGGCGCGCTTGAGTTCACGCTGGCTCTCGGCCACGGCGTCCTGACGGGCGCGGCCGCTGAGGGCGTTCACCATGCGCTCGCTCTCGGCCAGGATCGCGTTCGAGAGGTCGAGCGCCTCCTGCGGGTCGAAGGCGTTGACGGTCAGCTCGATGATGCCGGAGCCCGCCTCGACCTTGGTGTGGACCCGTTCGTGCCAGTACTTCAACAGCTTCTCGATCGGCTTCTCGGGATCGAAGCGCGAGAGGAAATCGATTCCCGGGCGGGAGAACATCTCCCGCAGGGGATAGGCCTTCTCGATCGCCTCGATCATCGGCCGGCTCGTGATGTAATTCGTCGCGATCAGGCTGTCCTGCGCCACCATCTGACGCATCGGCGTGCCGGAATTGGTGCCGACCTGGTCCGGCGAGGCCTTCTCGACGTTGCCGAGGGCGGGGCGCAGGGCGAAGCGCGCCTCGACCACGAAGCGGTCGGACGCGATGAGGCCGTAATAGGCGACGGCCGCCAGGGTCGGGATCAGGAAGCAGACCACGAACAGAACCGGGATCAGCGCGTCCGTCTTCACGTGGCTCTGGTAGGAGCGGATGCCCTTCTTGCGATCGGCGAAGCGCGAGACCCGCGCGATCTGCTTCAGGGATTCGGCGACCGCATTGGAGCGGTCGGCCGTGGTCAGCGGCTGGCCCTGCGGGTTGCGGATTTCGATGCTCATGCGCCCCGGCATTCCATGTCGTGCGACCCTCCGGACGCGACGCGGTACCCTCTACACCCGCGACGCGGCGAAACCGTGGCCGGCCAACGCGGCTCAGGCGTTGAGGCGGCGATAGACTTCGATGGCGTCGTCGATGTTCTCGTAGACGATCGCGCGCCCGTTGATGATGACGATGCCCTGCTGGCACCAGGTGCGCAGGGTGTCCATCGCGTGGGACACCATGATCACGTCGGCGTTCTCGCGGCGGGCGGCGAAGGCCTCCTCGCAGCGCTTCTGGAAGCGCGCGTCGCCCACCGCCGTCACCTCGTCGATCAGGTAGCAGTCGAACGGGATCGCCATGCTCATCCCGAAGGCGAGGCGCGAGCCCATGCCCGACGAGTAGGTCCGGATCGGCACGTCGAGGTAGCTGCCGAGCTCCGAGAAGTCCTCAACGAACTCCAGCACCTTGCGCGGGTCCTCGCCGTAGATCCGGGCGACGAAGATGATGTTGTCGCGCCCCGTCATGGCCGGGTGGAAGCCGCCGGCGAAGCCCAGCGGCCAGGAGACGCGCGTGCTGCGGATCACGCGCCCCTTCGTGGGCATCTCGGTGCCGGCCAGCAGGCGCAGGGAGGTCGACTTGCCGGCGCCGTTGATCCCGAGGATGCCGTAGCTGACCCCCGGCTTGAGGGTGAACGAGACGCGCTCCAGGATCGTGCGGCGATGGCCGTCCGTCCGGTAGACCTTGGTCACGTTGTCGAAGCGGATCACGGCGGCGAACGGCTCCCGGGGCCTGCGGGCGGCGCGATGCCGCCCCGAGCGCATCGGGCGCAAAAGCGGCGAATCTGAGAACCCGCGAGCCGGCCGTCGACGCGGCGCACCCGAAATCACGACGGAATCGCCAGCTTTGCCGTTCTGAGGCTTGCACGCCGCCGGTGCGGCTTGTACACGACGCCTCCCGGCGCGATCGCGAAGCCCGGCCGCCCCGGCGGCTGCGAGACGCGGTGCCGGGGACCGGAGGGGTGGCCGAGTGGTTGAAGGCGCACGCCTGGAAAGTGTGTATACCGGAAACGGTATCGCGGGTTCGAATCCCGCTCCCTCCGCCAAATATAAACTAACGACATTTTTGTTTTGAAAACATCGACTTGCGGCACCTACCTGGTTGGCTGTCGCCTAACTTAGCCCTCAGGCTGTCCCCCAGCGGCAGCATGTGAAAAGCGCGTTGCGATGGTACGGTGCTCGAGTGCATGCAGCCGGTCGCCAGGGAGCTGAGGGTGGAAGTCGCCGACATCGTTGCGTACATCGGGGCTGCGGCTTGGTTGCCGCAGATCATCGGTTGGGGGGTCAAAGCCTTCTCGAAACCCAAGGTACGCCTGATGCCCGACAGATCACTATCCGTTGGCTTCACCTCTTTCGGCCCAATCTTCAATCTGCACATCGCCTTCGCGTCGGAACGGAAAGACGCCCTACTAGAAGAGCTTTCGGTCCATCTGAGGCACGAGGCAGGCGACACTCGGCGCCTGTCTTGGGTCGGACACGCAGAAGGCTACCAAATTCTAGTAGTGACAACAGTGTGCAGCAAACTGTGAAGAGAGAACTGCCGCCTGTCGCTTTAAAAATAGGTACCGATGCGCTAGTCGAGAAATCGGTCCGATTTCAAGATCAGAATTTCCACGAAAAACATTCTGCAACGATGAGTCTTGCCATCAAGAAATTGTCATACAGCCGCAAATCAGATGTTTTTGCGCCTGTCGAGTTTTTGTCTTCGATAGAGATGCAGGATCTGTATCAAGTCTACGAGGACTTCTTTTGGTGGCGTCCAGGCTCGTACAGCTTGCACTTTTCCATAAAATCACCGAATGGAGCCAAACTTGTCAAGGAATCCTACATTTTTACTTTAAGTCAAGAAGAGGTTTACCGCCTTAAATCCAATCTCGACGTCATCAGGACAGACTCGAAAAATATTGTCATGGCGGGCCAAGAAGATTTTGAGGCGAAAGCAGTGTTTTGGCACTGGAGCGAGCCGAAGATGACGCGACTCGCCTGAGTCCGGCGCTTCGATCGTCTCGTTTTAACGACCGTTTTATGAGAGCAGGGCAAAGACTGAGGGGAAAACGCGAGGCGTTCCCTCGGTGGATCAGAGACCGCTGACCTTGATCAGGCAAGCATTCAGACCGGAGCGGTAGGTTATCTCCTGATGGCATGGGATGTTTAGGACCACCTCCTTGCCGGCCTTTCGTGCGGTGATGCCGCCACCGAACTGAGCGTTCAGGGCCGAACCCGGATCGGTGTCAGCGAAGGACGCCACGTAAGTGCGTCGTGCTCTTCACGCACGACACCGTTCCAGACGGTCCTCTTGCCGGTCTTCCGGGTCAGCCCCGCATATTTAGCGGCGCCCATCACTTCCAGGCGCTTCGCCATCCCTATAGCGTAGCAATGCGTGCAGCCCGCGGTAACGATCGAACATTCGGCGACAGGGTTTCAAGTGGAGTCGGTCCACTCGATCTGGGTTTCAGCCATGCCGCCCTCCCGAGCGATGCCGAGTGGCTTTTGACGTCAGACCCTTTCGCGCAACGGGTTGATGAACCGAAGCCCGGCGAAATCTTTTTCGTTGTCGGTGACAACGACGCAATTGTTGGCATCGGCAACCGAAGCAATGATCATGTCGAGGCCGCTGCGAGGGCGACCGGTGATCTTTCCGTCCGCCATCAGCCGCGCCCAGATCAGTCCGGCCCGGTCGTCGAATGACAGGATACGCCCGGCGAACAAAGCCTGCGGTCCTTCGGGACCGGAGAACCATGCTTCAAGCGCCTCTCGTTTTCTGCCGGCCGGTTTCTCCAGAACGCCGCGTCGGATTTCTGCGACCGTCAGTGATGCCATGAATAGCGCATCGTCCGCCTGCGTGGCCATCCAGTCCAGCAAAGACGCGGAAGGCTCCGGCTTGACGACATTGCTGATGATGTTGGTGTCGAGCAAGTATCGCATCACAAATCGACCCTGCGCCCTTCCTCGCAAGCGCGACCGAGGTCGAGATCGGCGCCGACGAGCGGCGACCGACGCAGGGCTTGAAGGATACCGCCCTGATGGGGCGGCTCGCCGAACACGATTTTCTGAACCATCGTGCGGGCCTGTGTGGCCTCGGGACCGTCATCGGCAAGCCGCCGCGCGAGTGCGCGGATCAAGTCACGATCGGCATCGAGCGCCTGGACCTCGAAGCGCGCGATGCCCCGCTCGGCCTGACGCGACCGGTAATTACGGATCGCTCGCTTCTGTGCTGCATTGCTCATGGCCAAGCCTCCTCCTCGAATATAACTGGATATATATCCTTCCGCATCGACTCGAGCAACATTGTTGGAGGGGCTTACCGCATCCATCGAGCGTCAAGCCGACAGATATGGGCCTCCGCTTGCGGCGTTGGAGGGCTATAGCGTAGACGTAGTGCTCATCATCGTCGGGCGCAGCCCGCCAGACATCCGCATTGGGCGGCTCGACACGCTGCGGTTTTAGACCGAGGTCAAACCCGCGGCGATCATTTTGGCCCAGATCTGGTATCGGGTTGAAGCTTCCCTCGCTGGATCGCATGGAACAGACGCTTCTGCTGCTCATGCCCGTGCGGTAGGCCGTCCGGTCCAGACATGCGCCGCCGCGCTCGCCTGCCCGAACATGGGGGCGTTCTCCGCCTCGCCGATGCCAACGGGATCGTCGGGACCGACGTGCCACGTCAAGATAGCCTATGCTCGCGATGGTCCGGTTTGGTATCGCCCGCATTATCTGAGGGTCGTCCGGTCTCGGAATCCCGGGTGCCTGGCAGGCCGAGGGATGGGCTCGGAGACAGGAAGGGGCGGTGCGAGTGCGGATCAGCAGGAAGGATCTGGCGGACGCGAGGTCACCGGAGGCGCTCGTCACACGCATTCTGAAAGCCGAGCCGAACCTTTCGGTGCCCGTGCCGATCCAGGAGTTGTGCGCGCGCCTCGGCATCCGAGGGATCGAGGACCTCGATACCGACGAGTTCGAGGGCAGTCTCCGGACCGACACGAAGCGGTCCGAGGGAATCATCCTCGCCAAGCGCGGGGGTGAACCGCGTCGCCGCTTCACCCTTGCACACGAACTCGGCCACTTCCTGATGGCGCACCACGTTCCGGATCGGCCCGGCCGGTTCCTGTGCAAGAGTTCCGACCTGCTGCGCCTCACGGTCACCGCGGATGATGGGAGGCAGCGCAGGGAAGTCGAGGCCAATCGCTTCGCCGCCCTCCTGCTGATGCCTTCGCACCTCATGCGGGGGGCCATGGCGACCTTTCGCGAGCCCGATCTGCAGCACGTCCTCGCGCTCGCGCGCGACTTCGGCGTCGGAAAGGAGACGGCGGCCCGGGCCTACGTGCAGTACCACCCCGAGCGGATCGCCATCGTCGTCGCCGGGAACGGCCGGGTCCAGCGCTGCTACCGCAGCCTCTCTTTTCCAGACATCACTTGCGCGGTCGGCAGCCCGGTCCCGGCCGCCTCGCTTCATCACAGCGGTCCGCGACGGCCGAACGTCGCGAGCGAGGTCGCTGCGTGCAGTCCCGATCTCTGGATCGATGTCAGGCGCGACCTTCGCGCGCCGGCTCTCTCCGAGCAGGTGTACCTCCAGCAGAGCGGCTTCGCGATGATCCTGCTGCGTCTGGAACCCGTTCCGGAGGACACCGCGGAGGAGCGCAGGTTGGATGAGGGTTGGCGTCACCGTTTCCACTCGGGGCGACGGTAAGCAAGGATTAAGGCAGTTCGCGCATCGTGATGACATGGAGCGATCAGTCGTTCGGACCAGAGAGGTCCGCCCGGTCGCGACGGGAGACAACCGGTCGATGCCTCGCCTGCTCGCATTGCTGCGCTGGAAGCTCCAGGTGATTTTTGCCTGGACGCCAAAACCCGCTCAGTTGCTTCCCCTCGTCCTTGGAGTGTTCGCCATAGCAGGTTGGGGTGGCTACGCGAGCAAAGCGTCGGCCAACCGCGATCTCGCGACCGAGGTCAGCCTGCTTCGGACGGAGAGAAGCGGGTTCGTGAGCCGCCAGAAAGAGTTGGAACAGGCGAAGATCGATCTCGTCCGTGAGTGGCAGGGCAAACTCGCCGCAGCACGCGAGGAAGTCGGCCAAGCTGTTGCGGCGCGCGACGCGGCCAAAAGCCAGCTCGGCAATTCACAACGCGAGCTTGTCGCCTCGCGGAAGCGTCTCGATCAGGCTCGTGATCGAGTGTCCGAGACGGGAAGCATCAAATCCGCTGAGCCGTCGAAGAAGACCCCGAGCAAGCCATAGCGCTGCCCGACGGCGCGGCCCTCGGCGGCGTGAACCCGAGCCATGCCGATTGGCTCGGGGACCCGGCTTCGGGAGGTTCGGCTGAGAGGCCGAACGATCGCGGGGCTCAGGACTGGCCACGGCGTCAGTGGCCGAAGCCCCTCGACGGACCCGCCGGCGTGCCGGATGGCGCCGGTGAGGCATGGGTGCGGCTGAGGCGGCGACCCTGCCTCCTGACCCGTCTCGCTCGCCTTCGATGCACGTCATGCTTCGGTAGCGCCCTCGGGCCTACGGGCCTGGCCGAGATGCCGGACGGAGATGCGGTATGATCCTCAGCCTGTGGCTCGACCTGCCGGTCTGGCTGATCTTCACGACACTCGCGGGCGTGTTCGCCGCGTTTGCGGGGTCTCTCGTCCTGCTGACGAATCTGCGATGGACGCGTCCCGCCCTGCTGTACCTCGGTCTGGGCATGGTGCCCGCCTATTTCACGGCCATCTCGACGATGCTCGCCCTGCTGACGGGCTTCGTCGCCAGCGATGCCTGGGAACGCCAACGACAGGCGGCGCGGATCGTACAGAGCGAGCGATCGAGCCTCCTCGCCGTCAACGATCTGAGCCTCGCCACGGTGTCGGACATGCGCGAAATCCGGATCGCCTTGGTCGCTTACGCCGAGGCTCTGGTCGCCGACGAGTGGCCGAAGATGACCGACGGGATGTCCTCGCTCAAGGCGAGCGTCGCGCTGGGGCAACTGATGGCAGTCGCCGCCGACCCGAAACATCACGTGTCGGGCCAAGCCGCTCACGCGCTCCTGCTCGAAGTCGTGATGAACCTGCGTACGGCCCGAGGAGAACGCCTGGCCCTCAGCGATGCGCAGGGTGATCAATCGAAATGGCTGAACCTCATGGTGCTGGCCAGCCTCACCCTTGTCGCGATCGGCATCGTGCACCTGGAACGCCCGGTCGCCCAGGTCACGTCTTTGACGCTGTTCTCCATTGCCATGGTGACGACCCTCGGCGTCGTGGCTCTGCACGAGCGCCCGTTCGACGGCCCCATGGCCATGAGTTCGGCGCCCATCGAACGGGCGCGAACGGTCATCGTCGAGGGCCTGAACTGATGGAGGCGGCCCCTCAGAACGCGTAGCGCACCGTGCAATACGGCATCCGCTCGGCGAGCAGCGCCTTGAAGCGACCGAGCCACTTCCCCTTCCACCCGGTGCGGTAGCGCAGGTTGGCGCCGCCGCCCTCGGAGACCTTCCCCTCCTGGATGTCCGGGCGCCAGAGCAGATCCTCGGCCCTGGGGTGCCAGCCGAGATTGACCGCGTGCAGGTCGGCATTGTGGGTGAGGAGGATGATCTCCGCCTTGAGCTGGGCGCGGGCCGCCGGGCCGATCGCCCCGTCGATGGCCTCGAACAGCGCCGCCCAGTCGGCTTCCCAGCCCTCGTAGAGGATCACCGGCGAGAAATTGACGTGGACCTCGTAGCCGGCGGCGACGAAATCGTCGATCGCGGCGATGCGCTCGGGGATCGGCGCGGTCCGCACGTCGACGATGCGGGCGATGCGCTCGGGCATCAGCGAGAAGCGGATCCGGGTCTTGCCCTGCGGGTCGTAGGCGAGGAGGTCGCGGTTCACCGCCTTGGTGGCGAAGGAGGCCTTGGCGTTGGGGATGTCGCGGAACAGGGCCACGAGGTCCCGCACGGTGTCGCTGACCAGGGCGTCCACCGAGAGGTCGCCGTTCTCGCCCAGATCGTAGACCCAGAGGGCGGGATCGATCGTGTCGGGCTCGGGGAGCGGGCCCTGGCGCGCGGCGTGGCGGGCGATGGCGGCGGACACGGCCTCGACGTTGACGAAGAGCGAGATCGGGTTGGCGAAGCCCTTGCGCCGGGGCACGTAGCAATAGGCGCAGGCCATGGCGCAGCCGTTCGAGGTCGAGGGCGCGATGAAATGGGCGCTGCGCCCGTTCGGCCGCATGGCGAGGCCCTTCTTCACCCCGAGCACCAGGGTGGAGCGCTTGATCCGCACCCAGTCATCCACCGAGCCCGCGTTGCCGTGCAGGCTCGGGATGTTCCAGTGCGAGGGCACGACGATGCGCGCGGCTTCCGGAAACCGGTCCAGGATCTCCCGCCCGCGCGGGAAGTCCCGCACGGCCGGCTCGTGGTAGATCGTCGAGACGTCGAGGAGGTCGCGGGCTCTGGCCATCTGCCTTGGGACATCGACCGGGATGCGCGTCCTGCGCGCGCATCCGGCCCGGGGCCAACGCCCCGCGGCATCAGGCGATCCGCGGTGTGGCGATCAGAGGCGGGCGAGCAGCTCCGCTTTCTTGGCGGTGAACTCGCCCTCGGTGAGGATGCCCTTGCGGCGCATCTCGGACAGGCGCTCGATCGTCGTCAGCACGTCGCTGCCCGGGACCGGCGCGGCACCCGGCGCGGGCGGCGGTTCGGCCCCCGCGGCGCCGGCCTCGAACGGCTCGGGCGCGAAGGGGCGGGCTTCGCCGCGCTCCGCCTCGTCGAGGCGCCTCAGGCTGGCGAGGTCCACGGGGCCGCCGGGGCCGGAAAAGTGCAGGTTCGTGCCCCCGCCCTGCTGCTGCGACACACCGCTGATCGCATGATCGCCGGTGTCGTAGACCGCGGCCCGCCCGTCCGCATCGACCACCAGGCGCCGGTGGGCCGGGAAATAGGCGTAGCGCATGCCGTTCTGCGAGCCGGAGGTCGCCGGCGCGCCCCATTCGGCCGGCCAGGGCGACCCGCCGGCGCGGGGGGCTTCCGCGAAGGCGCCGGTGGGCAGCGCCGCGGCGAGGGTGGTGCACAGGGCGTCGACCCGGGCCTTGAGGTCGGCGTTGAACATGTCGCCGATCATGGTCATGCCGGCGCCCGACCACTGGCCGAAGCCGCCGAGGTCGGGATGGTTGAACTGCGCCATCCGGCCGTTGCCGGCCTCCAGCGCCTGCACGAGGTGGCGCACGGCGTCGAGGCTGACCCGGTAGCGGTCGGCGATCGCCTGCAGGCCGTTGGGCTGATCCGTCATGCGCCGGTCTCCTCGCGCGCGGCCCGGCCGCGTCGTCGTCCAAATCTCGTCGCGACAGTCTTGCCGCAAGCGCGGGCGGCGTGGAAGCCGCCCCGGGGCTCCGACCGTGCAATGCAAAAAGATTTCTTCCGAAAGCGGACCTTCCGGCGAAGCGTGAGCGTTCCTGTCGAGGTTTCCAGGACGGGCCGTCGCGCGGCGCCCCGTCCCGACGCACGCATCGATACCGCCCGGAGCGAACATGGCCGACACGACGAATCCAGCGGACCGCTCGAGCCCGCAGGGCCGCGCCAAACGTTCGCGCATCAAGGAAGGGTCGCCCTATCCCCTCGGCGCCAACTGGGACGGCCTCGGCGTCAACTTCGCCCTCTTCTCCGCCAACGCCACCAAGGTCGAGCTGTGCCTGTTCGACGATGACGGCATCAACGAGATCGAGCGCATCGAGCTGCCGGAGTACACCGACGAGATCTGGCACGGCTACCTGCCCGACGCGCGTCCCGGGACGATCTACGGCTACCGGGTCCACGGCCCCTACGATCCGAAGGCCGGGCACCGCTTCAACCCGAACAAGCTGCTGATCGACCCCTACGCCAAGGGCCTCGTCGGCTCGATCACCTGGAACCCGGCCCTGTTCGGCTACCAGATGGAGACGGGCGACGACCTGACCTTCGACGAGCGCGATTCCGCGCCCTTCACCCGGCGCAGCCGCGTCATCGACCCGGCCTTCACCTGGGGCCGGGACCGCAAGCCGCACGTGCCGTGGGAGAAGACGATCTTCTACGAGACCCACGTGAAGGGCTTCACCAAGCTGCACCCGGCCGTGCCGGAGAAGCTGCGCGGCACCTATGCCGGCCTCGGCACCCCGGCCGTGCTCGACTACATCAAGAGCCTCGGCGTCACCTCGGTGGAGCTCCTGCCGGTCCACGCCTTCGTGCAGGACGACTACCTGCAGGAGAAGGGGCTGGTGAACTACTGGGGCTACAACACCATCTCGTTCTTCACCCCCGCCCGGCGCTATTCGGCGGTGCCGGACTTCGCCTTCTCCGAGTTCAAGGAGATGGTCGCACGCATGCACGGCGCCGGCCTCGAGGTGATCCTGGACGTGGTCTACAACCACACCGCCGAGGGCAACGAGAAGGGTCCGACCCTGTCCTACAAGGGCGTCGACAACGCCTCCTACTACCGGCTGATGCCCCAGGAGCCGCGCTACTACATCAACGACACCGGCACCGGGAACACCTTCAACCTGTCGCATCCGCGGGTGCTGCAGCTCGTGACCGACTCCCTGCGCTACTGGGCCACCGAGATGCGGGTGGACGGCTTCCGCTTCGACCTCGCCACCATCCTGGGCCGCGAGCCGCACGGCTTCGACGAGGGCGGCGGCTTCCTCGACACCTGCCGGCAGGACCCGGTGCTGAACAGCGTCAAGCTGATCGCCGAGCCGTGGGATTGCGGTCCGGGCGGTTACCAGGTCGGCGGCTTCCCGCCCGGCTGGGCCGAATGGAACGACCGCTTCCGCGACGACGTGCGCGCCTACTGGCGCGGCGACGAGGGCATGCTGCCCGATCTGGCCGCGCGTCTCACGGGCTCGGCCGACAAGTTCAACAAGCGTGGGCGCAAGCCCTGGGCCTCGGTGAACTTCCTGACTGCCCATGACGGCTTCACGCTGAACGACACCGTGTCGTACAACGAGAAGCACAACATGGCCAACGGCGAGGACAACCGCGACGGCCACTCGCACAACCTGTCGAACAATTACGGCGCCGAGGGACCGACGGACGATCCGGAGATCCGGGCCGTGCGCCTGCGCCAGATGCGCAACATGCTGGCGACCCTTTTCCTGTCCCGCGGCACCCCGATGCTGCTGGCGGGCGACGAGTTCGCCCGCACCCAGAACGGCAACAACAACGCCTATTGCCAGGACAACGAGATCTCCTGGCTCGACTGGGAGGCCATCGGCCCCGAGGAGCGGGATCTCGCCGAGTTCACGCAGCGCCTGACCCTGCTGCGCGAGGCCCTGCCGATCCTCACCCGCGGACGCTTCCTCACCGGCGCCTACGACGAGGAGTTCGGCGTCAAGGACGTGACCTGGCTGCGTCCCGACGGCGGGGAGATGTCGCCCGAGAACTGGTCGCAGGGGGACGCCCGCGCCATCGCGGTGCTGCTCGACGGCCGCGCCCAGGCGTCGGGCATCCACCAGCGCGGCGGCGACGCCACCCTCCTGCTGCTCTACAACGCCTATCACGACCTCGTGTCGTTCACCCTGCCGGAATCGGTCGGCGGCGTCGGCTGGACCCGTCTCCTCGACACCAACCTGCCCGACAGTCAGGACGTGGTGAGCAAGCTGATCGGCGAGACCTACGACGTCACCGGGCACTCGATGCTGATGTTCGTGCTGAAGCCCGAGGAGGTCGACGGCGTCGATGCCACCGACATGGAGCGCTCGTACCAGCACGTGATGCAGGCCTTCGAGCGCGCCAACGTCAACAGCGTGCGCTTCGAGACCGAGCAGCGCTGACGGCCGAAGACCCGCTGCGCGCGACGCGCGCAGCGATCCTCGCCGAATCGTCATGTAGCGGCGTGGCTGGCGGAGCGTGCCGCGGGGAACGATGATGGCGCCGGTCGTTTGACCCATGTTAGGGCCGGGCTGTCAGGGTAGGGCCGCTGATTCCCGGTCGGCAATTCAGGCCTGCCAAGTCCTGCCTTCCAAGTCCTGCCTGCCAAGTCCGGCCTGCCAGGTCCGGGGCGACAAGTCCCACCCGCGACGGCCCGCCGATATGATTGCGCGACGATGATGGAAACGCCCAAGATGCCGCCCACCGGGGCGCTCGCGCAGGACCCCATCCGCTCCTCGGACGAGGCGCAGACCAGTCCGGAATCGGCCTTCTTCTTCGCCGCGGTGGCCGCCTCGCGCATGCCGATGGTGGTGAGCGACCCGCGCCGGCCCGACAACCCGATCATCGTCACGAACGATGCGTTCCTGGAGATGACGGGCTACCGCCGCGACGAGGTGGTGGACCGCAACTGCCGCTTCCTGCAGGGGCCGGAGACGGACCGTGCGGCGGTGCGCGAACTCGCCCGGGCGATCGCCGCCCGCGAGAACGTCGCCATCGAGATCGTCAACTACCGCAAGGACGGCACGCCGTTCTGGAACGCCCTGTTCGTCTCGCCGATCTACGATGCGGGCGGGACGCTCGTGTACTTCTTCGCCTCGCAACTCGACGTCTCGCGCCGGCGCGATGCCGAGGAGGCCCTGGGCCAGGCCCAGAAGATGGAGGCCCTCGGCCAGCTCACCGGGGGCATCGCCCACGATTTCAACAACCTCCTCCAGGTCATCGTCGGCTACGTCGACATCCTCGGCGCCGGCCTCGACGACCCGGCGGCCGACCGCGCCCGCCTGCGCCGCGCCACCGACAACATCCGCACCGCCGCCGAACGCGCCACCACCCTGACGCAGCAATTGCTGGCCTTCGCGCGCAAGCAGCGTCTGGAGGGTCGCTCGGTCAACCTGAACGCGCTGGTCGAGGGCATGGCCGACATGGCCGGCCGCACGCTCGGCGAGACGGTCACCCTCGGCTTCGAACTCGGCCCGGATCTCTGGAACTGCCGGGTCGACCCGAACCAAGCCGAGGTCGCGCTCCTCAACGTCTTCATCAACGCCCGCGACGCGATGCCGGACGGGGGCCGCCTCACGGTCAGGACCGAGAACCAGGTCATCACCGGCGAACTGGCCGGCCCGCTGGCACCGGGCCGCTACGTCACCATCAGCGTCAGCGATACCGGAAGCGGCATCCCGGCCCATGTCCTCGCCCGGGTGATGGATCCGTTCTTCACCACCAAGGAGGAGGGCAAGGGCACCGGCCTCGGCCTGTCGATGGTCTACGGCTTCGCCAAGCAATCGGGCGGCGCGGCCCGCATCGAATCCGTCCTGGGGGCGGGGACCGTGGTGCACCTGTCCTTCCCGGCGACCGAGAACGCGGTGCTCGAAGCGGCGCCGGCCGCGGTCGGCGAACAGGAGGGATACGGCACCGAGACCATCCTCATCGTCGACGACCGCGAGGACGTGGCGGAGCTGGCCCGGACGATCCTGCGCGATTTCGGCTACAGCACCCTGATGGCGCAGAACGGGCGCGCGGCCCTCGACGTGCTGGAGACCGGCGGCCCCGTCGACCTGCTGTTCACCGATCTCATCATGCCGGGCGGCATGAACGGCATCGTCCTCGGGCGCGAGGCCAGGCGCCGGCGCCCGGACCTCAAGGTCCTGCTCACCACCGGCTACGCCGAGGCGAGCCTGGAGCGAACCGATGCCGGGGGTTCGGAGTTCGATCTGCTGAACAAGCCCTATCGCCGGACGGACCTGGTCCGCCGCGTCCGGGCGATTCTCGACGGACCCGCCGCGGCCGGCTGAGCCTCCCGCCCGGGTCCGCCCCATCGGAGTGCGCAGGCATGGCCCAGGGCGACAAGTCGAAATACACCGACAAGCAGGTCCGCAAGGCCGAGCACATCGCCGAGTCCTACGAGTCGCGCGGGGTGCCGGAGAAGGAGGCCGAGGCGCGGGCCTGGGCCACCGTCAACAAGGACGATGGCGGCGGCAAGAAGCCCGGCGGCTCCGGTCGGGGCAAGGCGACCGACCACCCGGCGGCCCATCGCGGCGGCGAGGTCGGGGGCAAGGCCTCGGCCGGCCGCACGGCGGAGGAGCGTTCCGCCTCGGCCAAGAAGGCCGCCGCCACCCGCAAGCGCAACGCGGAGGCCGGGCGCCACGCATCGTGACCGGCGGCCGAGGGCGGATCGGCCGGCCGATTCCCGCCCGACGTCGTTCCGGGGCGCCGGAGGCGAGCCCGGACTCGGAGGCGTGCAAGCCAGGGCCGCCGGCGGTGTGAAGTCCTGCACCACCTGTGCGTCTGGATCCCGACTTCCATGGCGCGGCCCCGGGATGACGGAGTGCCGCCCGGGGGCATCCGGCAGGCCGTCGTCGGACCGATGGTCCTGCCGGCAGAGGCAGAGGGACGACCCCGCGCTCGGACGCGAGCGACGGGGTCGGCCGCCTCAGGCCATCGCGGTCTTGAGGTGCTGGTCGACCTTGTCGAGGAAGCCCGTGGTCGAAAGCCACTTCTGGTCGGGGCCGACGAGCAGGGCGAGGTCCTTCGTCATGAACCCGGCCTCGACGGTGTCGACGCAGACGGTCTCCAGGGTGGTGGCGAACTTGGCCAGCGCCGCGTTGTCGTCGAGCTTGGCGCGGTGGGCGAGGCCACGGCTCCAGGCGAAGATCGACGCGATGGAGTTGGTCGAGGTCTCCTTGCCCTTCTGATGCTCGCGGTAGTGGCGGGTCACCGTGCCGTGGGCGGCCTCGGCCTCGACGGTGCGGCCGTCGGGGGTGAGGAGGACGGAGGTCATCAGACCCAGCGACCCGAAGCCCTGCGCGACGGTGTCGGACTGCACGTCGCCATCGTAGTTCTTGCAGGCCCAGACGTAGCCGCCCGACCACTTGAGGGCCGACGCCACCATGTCGTCGATCAGGCGGTGCTCGTAGGTGATGCCGGCGGCGTCGAACTTCGCCTTGAACTCGTTCTGGAAGACCTCCTCGAACAGGTCCTTGAAGCGGCCGTCATAGGCCTTGAGGATGGTGTTCTTGGTCGAGAGATAGACCGGGTACTTGCGGTTCAGGCCGTAGTTCATCGAGGCGCGGGCGAAGTCGCGGATCGAGTCGTCGAGGTTGTACATCGCCTGGGCGACGCCGGCGCTCGGGAACTTGAAGACTTCCCGCTCGATGACGGTGCCGTCCTCGCCCTCGAACTTGATGGTCAGGCGGCCCTTGCCCGGCACCTTGAAGTCGGTGGCCTTGTACTGGTCGCCGTAGGCGTGGCGGCCGACGACGATGGGCTGGGTCCAGCCCGGCACGAGGCGGGGCACGTTCTGGCAGATGATCGGCTCGCGGAAGATGACGCCGCCGAGGATGTTGCGGATGGTGCCGTTGGGCGACTTCCACATCTCCTTGAGGCCGAACTCCTTCACCCGCTGCTCGTCGGGGGTGATGGTGGCGCATTTCACGCCCACGCCGTGGCGCTTGATCGCCTCGGCCGCCTGCACGGTGACCTGGTCGTTGGTGGCGTCGCGGTGCTCGACGCCGAGGTCGTAATATTCCAGGTTCAGGTCGAGATAGGGGTGGATCAGCTTGCTCTTGATCTCGCTCCAGATGATCCGGGTCATCTCGTCGCCGTCGAGTTCGACGACCGGGTTCGCAACCTTGATCTTGTCCATCTGCAGCACGCCTTCCTGAGCCAGGATGTCCGGCGCCACGCAAGGCGGATGCCGAACTCGCGCCGCTCTTAGCCCGCGCGCTTCCGGGGCGGAAGCAGGCTGGCCGCCCCGCGGCCATGACAAATGGTTTGCCCTGTCAGGGACTGGCGACGAGACGCGCCTTCTTGGTCGCCTGGTCGAACATCGCGTTCAGGGCCTCCTGGATCTCGGTCGCCGAACTCGCGGTGCGGAAGTAGCCGGGAGAGGCGCAATTCTGCAGCGTGCTCGGGACGCTGGGGATCAGACTGTTGACGAGGAGATTCTCCTGCGTGACCGTCCAATCGGGACTGACGGCCGGCGAAATCGGGACGTACGGAATATAGAGCACGGACACGGTGACGCCCCGGTCCTTCAGCGGCTTGCAGAGGGACGGATCGAGAAGTTTCGCCTGCGATCCCGTCCACCAAGAAGAGTTCATGTAGTACTGGTTGTTGGCGACCCCGTCCGTAATCAGAAACACGAAAGGCAATGCCTTCGACGCGCTCGATCCATCGCCCACTGCGGTGATCTTGCTGTTGATTGCCGGAAGCACGGTTTCGTAGTGGGTTCCGCCGCTACCACGAGGAACATACGAGTTGCCGATATCCATGTAGTTTTCGAGATTGATCGTCTTGAGCGAGTCCAAATTCGATGTTGCTTCCGCTGCAACCTCGATGTTGCTCACGAAGGGATACAGTCCGATCCGGTATTGGTTTGGCAGAGTTTGGTTGCTTTTAGCCTTGGCGATCAATCCCTGGACGGCATTGCTGACCGTCGCGATCCGAAGTTCGATATTGTACTTCTTCGAAATATCGAAACCCTGGCGGCCGGGAAAATGGCACGCGAAGGCACAATTGTTGGCGCCGCCGAAATTCATATCCGGGTTCAGGGAGGCGAAGCGTGTCTGGGCTTCGCTGGAGGTCGGAAAGCCCATCGAACCCGACGTATCGAGCAGCAGATAGAAATCCGTGTAGTTGCCCAGGGTCAGGCTCGAGGACGATTTGCCCGAGACCGCGATGGAGGTCAGACTCCCGAGAACCCGGCTGAACGGGGATTCGTAGCTCGATGCGTAGGTCGCGGTCGCCGAGACGACGCCGCCGGTCCGGGTCACCGTCAGGCTCGGCTCCAGGGGCATGCTGTTGAGCATCGGACCGGCATTGACCCGGAAGGCCGCCAGCCCGCGGGTCTTGCCTAGCGCGAGGGCGGAGGCGGTCGGGTTGGCCTCGTTGTTGGGATTGGTCGAGATGTAGTCCCGCGCCGTGGCGATCGCCGTGATCGTGGCGGCGTCGGCGGCGCGGTCGAAATGGGTGCGGAAGTTGATCCCCCGGACGTAATCGACGCCGAGGCCGGTCAGGCCGATGAGCGGCACCAGGGCGAGGGCGAAGACCATGAGGACGTTGCCGCTCCGCTCGTCGCGCAGGCGCCGCAGCAGGTGCCGGGTGCGGGACAGGGGGGGGACAGGTTCGGCGCGCATGGGAAATGCCTCGGGGTCAGGGGCAGGCATTGGCGGACGTCGTCCCGCCGCTCGGATCGAAGGCGATCGACGCGACGTAGCGCGGCGCGACGTAGAAGGACTTCGCGATGTCGATCGAACCGACGACGGATTGGAGGATGAGGGGCTTGTAGCTGAAGACCACGTCGGCCACGACTAGGAAGCCTGGCCCGAAGGTGTCGCTCGGCAGCGTCGTCGGGCTCGGACCGGCCGTGTTGGGGGCCGCCACCGGAGGCGTCGTGCAGGAGCGCTTCTGGCCCGAGGTCCAGGCCACCTTCGGCGTGTAGGTGCAGTTGGCGTTGCAGGTCGCCACCGTCTGGGTGAACTTCACGCCCGAGAGCGACCATTTCAGCAGCGTCCAGACCGGGACGTTGGCGTCCTTGGCCGTCGACATCGCCTCCGGGAACATGACCAGCTGCGCGCGCGAGATCGCCTGGATGTCGGTCTGGGTGATCTTGCCCGTGTCGTTGCGGGCCACGAGGTCCGCCAGGGTGCTGGCGGCGAGTTCGATCTTGCGCATGTAGATGACGTAGCGGACGAGATCGAAGGTCACCGCCGAGAGCGTGATCAGCAGCGGCATGATCAGCGCGAACTCGACGAGGGCGATCCCGCGCCCGTCCCGTCCGAAGCGTCCGAAGAGGGTGCGGCTCATCGCGGCCTCAGCACACGGTCGGGAAGTTCGGGTTGAGGAAGGGCTCGTTGCGGAACGCCACCGCCGCGCGGGCGAACACGGCCGAGCCGCCCTTCCAGGGAGAGCTCAGCTTCAGGGCGATCCAGAGCGGGCTGAACACCGGGACCGCGTAGAAGACCTGGATGTAGCCGTAGGTGCCCGGCGCCCCGGTGCAGTACGAGGTCTTGCCGTTGTCCATCGTGACGGGCACGAGGCTGCGCTCGTCCGGGCTGACGAACACCGAGTAGCCGCCGCCCGAGCCCGACAAGGTCGTGGTCTGCAGGCTGGTGACGATGTTGTCGCAGGAGAGGCCGGCGATCAGCTTGGTGCAGACCACCGAATTGCGGAAGCCGGTCGCGGTGGAGGCGCTGTCGGTCAGGGCGCCGATCATGATCGTCCGGGTCGTGTCGGCCGTCGCCTTCTCCAGGGCGGCGTAGCAGAACACGTAGAGGCCGGCCTGAAGGATCTCGACGAAGACCAGGATGAAGAGCGGCATGACGAGCGCGAACTCGACCGCGGTCGCCCCGCCCGATGCTCGGCGAAAGCGGCGCACCCAGCCTTTCTTCTTGAGTTCACAGGACATGCCGGTGCCGGAATCGATCGTTGTCTGATGCCTCGGGTCGCCTGGCCTTGCCATCACGGTCCGACCCGAAGGTTTGACTACCGTCGTCTCGAACAGCCGATGCCCATGTCCCGTATCGATCAGGAATGCCTGGCAAGCCTTAAAGTCGGATTACCCGGTTCCGCCACGGTCGCGGGCGGCCTCACCGGACGGCGGATGCCGCGCGACGGGGCGCCATGCGGGGGCAGGGGTGGACATTGGGCGCCACACCCGGAATCTGCCGTCCCCGCGGAACCGGCCGGACGGCGACCCTGCCTTCCTCCGGCGGCGCCGCACCCCCTCTCGAGAGATCACCATGAGCGAACGCATCATCCTCCGGGCCGGCGAGGCCCTCGTCGCCGGCGGGCCGCCGAACACGGCGTCCGAGCCCGAAGTGATCATCGGCGAGCTCGACGGGCCGGTGGGCACCGCGCTCGCCACCCTCACGGGCGACCAGGTGGTGGGCCACAGCCGGGTCTTCGCGCTCCTCAACACCGACATCATGGTGCGCCCGGTCACCCTCTGCGTCTCGAAGGTGAGCGTCACGGAGAGCAAGTACACCTCGATCCTGATGGGTACGGTGCAGTTCGCCATCGCCAACGGCGTGCTCGATGCGGTCCGCGCCGGCTACATTCCGAAGGAGAAGGCGAACGACCTCGGGATCATCTGCTCGGTCTGGCTCAGCCCGGGCGTGATCGAGGCGCAGAGCGTCGACCACAAGGCGCTGTTCGACATCCAGCGCCGGGGCATGACCGAGGCGATCCGCAAGGCGATGACCAACGAGCCGTCCATCGACTGGCTCCTGGAGAACCAGGACAAGATCGTCCACAAGTATTATCAGATGGGCCTCGACGGGAAGATCTGAGGCCGCGGCGACACGAGGCCGGCCGCGGGCGGCTTTGCCGGCGCGGCCGGCCCGTGCGAGAGGGCCGGAGGCGCGCCGCCGCCGACCCATGCCGATCCCGAAGCTTCCGATGCGATGACGTCAGACCCCGATGATTTCGCCCCGATGATTTCGCCCCGATGATTTCGCCCCGATGATTTCGCCCCGATGACGTCCGCACCGATGAATCCGCCAGAGTCCCCCGCCGGCCCCGTCATCATCCTGGTCCAGCCCCAGCTCGCCGAGAACATCGGCATGACGGCGCGCGCGATGGCGAATTTCGGCCTGTCGGAGTTGCGCCTGGTGGCGCCGAAGAACGGCTGGCCCAAGAAGGGCGTGCGCGAGGCGGCCTCGGGCGCCACCCACATCCTCGACGGCGCCGTGGTGTACGACACCCTCGGCGCGGCGATCGCCGACCTGCGCTACGTGCTGGCGACCACGGCCCGCGAGCGCGGGCAGATGAAGCGGGTCTTTCCCCCGGACGAGGCGATGCGCGACGTCGCCGCCCGGGCCGGCCAGCGGGTCGGCATCCTGTTCGGCCGCGAGCGGTCGGGCCTCGACAACGACGAGGTGTCGCTGGCCGACGCCATCGTCACCTTCCCGGTCGATCCCCGCTTCTCCTCGCTCAACCTCGCCCAGGGCGTGCTGCTGATGGGCTACGAGTGGCGCCGGGCGGCCGGCCTCTCGGCGCTGCCCTTCAGCGGCGAGATGCTGTCGCCCCCCGCCACCCGCGAGGCGATGGCCTCGCTCTTCGGGACCCTGGAGGACAGCCTCGCGGCGGCCGGCTTCTATCCGCCGGAGAAGCGGGACATCATCGCCCGCAACATGCGCGACATGCTCCACCGCATGGCCATGACCGAGCAGGACGTGCGCACGATGCGGGGGGCGCTTCGCGCCCTGACGCGCCGCCGGCCGGGATGAGGCGCAACTGCGCAGGCGCTCTTAACCCGCGCGCTATATTTGCATGGCACAATACAGCGGCATGCAGAACGATCGTCTCACGACCTTCGGAGGCGAGTTCGCCTCTCGATCCCGCGAAGCGGCGTTCCGGGCGGAGCGGCTGCCCGAGACCCTGCGCCACACGCAGCTGATCTTCCTCGTCTGCATCGCCATCGAAGTGCTGCTTCTGGCCGCAGACGGCACCCTGACCGGCAGCCAGACTGCCTTCGGCCCGATGCTGGCGGCGCGCCTCGGCATCGTCGCGGCGACGCTGGCGGGCCTCCTCGTCCTGCCGCGCATCCGGCACTTCTCCGGCCTGCAATGGCTGCTCGTCACCTGGCAGGTCGTGCTCAGCGTCGCGGCCTCCGTCCTGTGCGCCTCGCAGTCGGACGTCGCCCTGGCGGCGACCCTGATGATCCCGGCCGCCTTCATGCTGGTGCTGCCGCTGCGCTTCGCCTGGACGGCGGCCGCCGGCAGCTTCTCGGCGATCGTGCTGCTGGCGGGCTACCTGCTGCCGGAGGCCCTGCCGGTGACGGTGATCGGCCTGACCCTCGAGGTCGTCCTCACGAATCTGACGATCCTGCTGTTCGTCACGTGGTCGAACCGGCTGCGACGCCTCGAATGGACGGCGACCGAAGCCGAGCGCCGGGCGAACGGGGCGCTCGCGGAGAGCCGCGCGCTGTTCGAGACGATGTTCCGGGCCGTACCGGTTCCGATCGTCGTCTCCCTGGCGGCCAACGGGCAGATCATCAGCACCAACGATGCCGGGATCGCGTTCTTCGAACTCGCCCCCGGCGACGCCCTGTCGAACTACGCCAACCGGACCTTCATCGCCTCCGCCGATCGCCGCGAGATGCAGGCCCTGCTGGACCGGCAGGCCGTCGTCCGGGATCGGGAGACCAGCATCGTCGTGCTCTCGGGCGGGCGCCGGGACGTCCTCCTGTCGATCGAATGCGTTCAGATCGACGGAACGGCCTGCCACGTGTCGAGCCTCGTCGACATCACCAGCCGCAAGGCCGCCGAGACGCAGATCCGCACGGCCGCCCATCACGACGTGCTCACCGGATTGCCGAACCGGGCCCTGTTCCAGGCGACCCTCGATACCGCCCTGGTGCGGGCCGAGGCCGATTCCGCGCCGGTGGGGCTGATCCTGCTCGACCTCGACGCGTTCAAGGAGATCAACGACACCCTCGGGCACGATTCCGGCGACGCCCTGTTGAAGGAGGTCGCCCGCCGCCTGTGCGCCGTCATCGGGCCCGACGACCTCGTCGCCCGCCTCGGCGGCGACGAGTTCGTCGTCCTCTCCACCGGACGCGACGCCTCCGGGCGGTCGAGCATCCACGATCTCGCGACGGACATCCTCGACGCCCTGCATCCTCCGATGTCGATCACCGGGCGCGTCGTGGCGCCCCGGGCCAGCCTCGGTCTCGCCCTCTATCCCGATCACGCCCGCAACGCGGCCGACCTGTTCACCAATGCCGACCTCGCCCTCTACGCCGCCAAGGCCTCGGGCCGGAACCGCGCCACGCTGTTCGTTCCGGCCCTGCGCGCCAGCATCGAGGACCGGGTGACGGTGACGCGCGAGATGCGCGCCGCCCTCGACGCGGGCGGCGGGCTCGTGCCCCACTACCAGCCGAAGATCAACCTGGCCTCCGGGGCGGTGATCGGTTTCGAGGCCCTGGCGCGGTGGCAGCACCCGACCCGGGGGCTGCTGATGCCCGGCGCCTTCTCGGCGGTGTTCGACGATCCCGAGATCGGTGTGGCGGTGGGCGATGCCCTGCGCCGCCGGATCATCGCCGACATCCTGCACTGGACCAGCCTCGGGTTCGATCCCGGCCGCGTCTTCCTCAACCTCTCCTCGGTGCAGTTCGCCCAGGGCGACCTCGCCCGCACCTTCCTGGACGACGTCGACACCGCCGGGCTCGCGCGCAGCCGGATCGGGGTCGAGGTGACCGAGACCGTCCTGCTCGGCAGCCACGTCGACCGGGTCAGCGAGGTGCTGGCCGAACTGCACGGCAGCGGCATCCAGGTGGCGCTCGACGATTTCGGCACCGGCTACGCCTCGCTCACCCACCTGAAGCAATTCCCGGTGCACGAGATCAAGGTCGACCGCAGCTTCATTCGCGACCTGGAGCGCGACGCCAACGACGCCGCCATCGTCACGGCGGTGCTCCAGCTCGGCCGCAGCCTCGGCCTCGACGTCACCGCCGAGGGGGTCGAGACCCAGGAGCAGGCCGCCTTCCTGCACCAGAACGGCTGCACGCACGTGCAGGGATACCTCTACGGCAAGCCGATGCCGGAAAGCCGCGTGCCCTGGTTCCTGCGCGACCACGCCGAGGCGCTGGATCGAGCGGCCGAGTCGATCCTGCGCATCGCCTGAGCCGGCCGAGGCTCAGGACCGACTGGCCCACCGCCGATGCCGGCGCGGTGCGAGGCCGACGGGTTCGCGCTGCCGGTCCGGACACCCGGCCGGGACGCGATCGGGCATCGACGGCCCGGCTTCTCCGGCGCGTTGATGCCCCGGAATTTTCGGGGCAGGCTGTCCCATGCCCCGAGAGGACGGGCCAGGCCGCGTCGACCGGACGCCGTCGCGGCCGCGCCCTTCGCCGATCAGGATCGCCATGCGCCCGAATGCCGCCCTCGCCCTCGCGCTGCTCGTCTTCCTGTCGCCCGCTCCCGCGGCGGCCGCGCCGGACGAGGCCGTGCTCGCGGCGGTGAAGGCGCAGGACGGCCCCTATCGCGAGACCCTGAAGGGTCTGGTGGACGTCGATACGGGCACCGGCGACGTCCCCGGTCTCGCCAGGATCGAAGCGGTCCTGCGGTCGCGCCTGGAAGCGGCGGGGCTCCAGGTGGAGAGCCGGGCCGCCCCCGCCTTCGGCGGCAACACCCTGATCGGCACGCGATCCGGCACGGGTACCCGCAAGATCATGCTGCTGGTGCATTACGACACCGTCTTCGGGACCGGCGATGCCGCCAAGCGCCCCTATACCGAGCGCGACGGCCGGGCCTACGGCCCCGGCGTGGCCGATGCGAAGGGCGGGATCGCGATGATCCTGCATCTGATGGCGGCCCTCGAGACCCTGCGCTTCGACGGCTACGGCACCCTCACGGTGGTGTTCAATCCCGACGAGGAGCGCGGTTCGCGGGGGTCGCGCGACGCGATCGCCCGGATCGCCCGCGAGCAGGACGTGGTGCTGTCCTTCGAGCCGTCCTTCGCCGAGGCCGGCGTCGATGCCGTCACGGTGGCCACCAAGGGGATCAACTACGCGAGCCTGACCGTGAAGGGCCGCGCCTCCCATGCCGGCGGCGCCCCGGAGGCCGGCCGCAACGCCGTGGTGGAGCTCGCCCACCAGATCCTGCAGCTGCAGGACCTCGGCGATCCGGGCAAGGGGACCAGCCTGCACTGGACCGTCGTCCAGGGCGGCACCAAGCCGAACATCATCCCCGAGGCCGCCCGGGCGGAGGGCGACATGCGCTACTTCGAGCCCGGCGAGTACGACCGGGTGCTGACGCAGGCCCGCCGGATCATCGCCAGCCATCGCGTGCCCGACACGCAGGTCAGCTTCGATCTCGCCAGGGGACGGCCGCCGCTGCCGCGCAATCCGGCGACGCAGGCGCTCGGCGAACGGGCCCGGGCGATCTATGGCGAGATGGGCGCCGCGCTCGCCCTGGCCGAGATCGGCGGCGGCACCGATGCGGGCTACGCCTTCCAGCCCGACAGCCCGGCGAAGCCCGTCCTGCTCGAATCCCTCGGCATCGTCGGCGGCCAGTATCACAGCGCCGACGAGTTCGCCGTGCTCGCCAGCATCACGCTGCGGCTCTATCTCGCGACCCGCCTGGTGATGGAGGCGTCCCGGGACGGCGGGCGTTGACCCGGACGCGGCAGGCCGGAAGCCGTCTCAGCCCAGCTGCGCCAGGGCCTGCTCGACGTCGGCGATGAGGTCCTCGACGCTCTCCAGGCCGATCGAGAGGCGCACCGTCTCGGGGCCGACCTTGGCGGCGGTTTTGTCGGCCGGGTCGAGCTGCCGGTGGGTCGTGGTGGCCGGGTGGATCGCCAGGGACTTGATCTCGCCGATGTTCACGAGGTGCGAGATCAGCTTGAGGCTCATGATGAACGTGACCGCCGCCGCCTCGCCGCCCTTCAGCGCCACGGTGAAGATCGAGCCCGGCCCCTGCGGCACGTAGCGCGCGGCCATCGCCTCGCCCTCCTGGCCGGGCAGCGCCGGGTAGCTCACCCAGGCCACGGCCGGATGGTCCTTCAGGTAGGCCGCCACGCTCCGGGCGTTCGAACAGTGCCGTTCCATCCGCAGCGGCAGGGTCTCGATGCCGGTGAGCGTCAGGAAGGCGTTCATGGGCGACAGGCCGGGGCCGAGCTCGCGCATGCCGAAGACGCGGCAGGCCGAGGCGAAGGCGAAGTCCGGGAAGCGCTCGGTGAGCACGAGGCCGTCGTAATCGGCCCAGGGCTCGCTCATCAGGTTGTAGCGGCCGGGGATCGCCGCCCAGTCGAACTTGCCCGCGTCGCAGATCACGCCGCCGATGGTCTGGCCCGAGCCGCCGAGGAACTTCGAGGTGGAGTGGATGACGATGTCGGCGCCGTGCTCGATCGGCCGGATCAGGGCCGGGGAGGCGAGGGTGTTGTCGACGACGAGCGGCAGGCCGTGCCGGCGCGCGACCTCGGCGATGCCGGCCAGATCCATCACGGTGGCGCAGGGATTGACGATGGACTCGCAGACGATCGCCCGGGTCTCCGGGGTGATCTGCGCTTCGAAATCGGCCGGGGTCAGGCCCTTGGTGAACTGGGGCTTCAGGTCGTAGCGCCCGTCGAGGCGGTTCATCAGGCCGAGCGAGCCGCCGAAGAGGCGCGAGGAGGCGACGTAGGCCTCGCCACTCTTCATCAGGGTCATCAGCACCATGAGCACGGCCGACTGGCCCGAGGCCACCGCCACGGCGGCCTTGGCGCCTTCCAGCGCGGCGACGCGGCGCTCCAGGGCGGCCACCGTCGGGTTCGAGCCGCGCGAGTAGGAGAACCCGGTGCGGCGCATGGCGAAGATGTCCGCCGCCTGCTGGGTGTCCTCGAAGACGAAGCCGTTGGTGAAGTAGATCGGCTGGGCCCGGGCGCCGGTGGCGGGGTCGGGCGCGGCGCCGGCATGGATCGCCTGGGTCGCGAAGCGATGGGTCTGGGTCTCGGTGGCCATCGGGGCCTCCCGTCTGTGAAGGTCGGGTGAGCGGTCAGGCGGCGCGGCTGGCGAAGGCGCGCAGGGTCCGGACCAGGGTCGAGGGCTCGTAGGGCTTCGGGATGAAGCGCGCCCCGTCGGGCATGTCGTGCGGGCCGGGGGTACCCATGCCGGAGACGACGAGCACCGGGATCGAGGGCCAGCGATGGGCGACGAGGCGGGCCAGGGCGAAGCCGTCCATGGAGCCGCGCGGCATGTCCACGTCGGTCATCAGCACGCCGACGTCGCTGCGGTTCTCCAGCACCGAGAGGGCGTTGTCCGCGTGGCTGGCCTCCAGCACCTCGAACCCGGCCTCCGCGAGCGTGTCGGCGGCTTCCATCAGGAGCAGGCCGTCGTCCTCGACGAGGAGCACGACGGGCAGGTCCGCCGATCCGGGCAACTCCGCCGATCCGGGCGAGTCCGTCGATTCGTGAGTCTCTGGAGGGTCTTGCTGCATCGGCGGCCGGACGATCTCGCGACAGGAAGGAGACGGGGGCCTAGGCCCAGCCGCCGGTGTCGTCAATAACGGCCGGTGTCGCGCATCCGTTTCGCGGGGGCGGGCATCCGCCGCGCCGGCAGCTCCGGGGCGAAGGCCACCGCGAGGCCGACGAGGGCCGACAGGATGGCCAGGAACGCCAATCCGTCGGCGATCTGTTCCACGAACGCCCAGTCCATCGCAGCCAAGGCCGACATCGCCACCTCCGGTGATCGCGGCCCCAGCCTCGGCCCGACGTGGTAAAGATAACGTTAACACGGCTCCCCTCAGGCGCTCAGGGCCGCGTCGAGGTCGGCGATCAGATCCTGTGGATCCTCCAGGCCGACCGAGAGCCGCACCACCTCCGGGCCCGCCCCGGCGGCGACCCGCTGCGGGTCGGTGAGCTGGCGGTGGGTGGTGGAGGCCGGGTGGATGATCAGCGAGCGGGTGTCGCCGATATTGGCCAGATGCGAGAACAGGGTCAGGTTCGAGACGAGCGCCACCCCCGCCTCGTAGCCGCCCTTGAGGCCGAGGGTGAACACCGCGCCGGCGCCGTGCGGCGTGTAGCGCCGGGCGAGCTGGTGGTACCGGTCGGTCTCCAGCCCCGGATAGCTGACCCAGGCCACCGCCGGGTGGCCCTGGAGGAAGGTCGCGACCGCGAGCGCGTTGTCGCAGTGGCGCTGCATGCGCAGGGGCAGGGTCTCGATGCCCGAGAGGAGCAGGAAGGCGTTGAAGGGCGAGAGCGCCGGCCCGAGGTCGCGCAGGCCCAGCACCCGCACCGCGATGGCGAAGGCGAAGTTGCCGAAGGTCTCGCCCAGCACCATCCCGGCATATTCCGGCCGCGGCGCCGAAAGCATCGGGAAGCGCGCGTCGCCCGCCCACGGGAAGGTGCCGCCGTCCACCACGAGGCCGCCGATGGAATTGCCGTGGCCGCCGAGGAACTTCGTCGCCGAGTGCACGACGATGTCGGCCCCGTGCTCGAAGGGGCGGATCAGGTAGGGGCTCGCCATCGTGTTGTCGACGATGAGCGGGATGTTGTGGCGCTTGGCGATCTCCGAGAGCGCCGCGATGTCGGTGATGACCCCGCCCGGATTGGCGATCGACTCGCAGAAGATCGCCTTGGTGCGCGGCGTGATCGCGCGCTCGAAGGAGGCGGGGTCGTCGGTCTGCGCCCAGACCACGTTCCAGCCGAAGTTCTTGTAGGAATGGTTGAACTGGTTGATCGAGCCGCCGTAGAGGCGGTCGGCCGCGATGAACTCGTCGCCGGGCTGCATCAGGGCGTGCATCACCAGGAACTCGGCGGCGTGGCCCGAGGCCACCGCCACCGCGGCGGTGCCGCCCTCCAGCGCCGCGACGCGCTCCTCCAGCACCGCGTTGGTCGGGTTGGTGATGCGCGAGTAGATGTTGCCGAAGGCCTGGAGCCCGAACAGCGAGGCGGCGTGCTCGGCATCGTCGAACACGAACGAGGCGGTCTGGTAGATCGGGGTGGCGCGCGCCCCCGTGGTCGGGTCGGGCACGGCGCCGGCATGGATGGCCCGCGTGTTGAAGCCGGGCAGACGATCGGTCATCGGGAAATCCTCCGGGGCCGCCGGCCCGCTCGCGCGTGTGGTCTCTTGCCTGTCTTCTAGCGCCGGACCGGGCACCGGCGGAAGAGCAGGCCATCCGCTGAAACGAACGAGAGTTCTTTATGACGGACGGGGGAGGGGGTCAAGGCGGAGGAGCTCGCGCCGTTCCTTCCCTTGCGGGGAGGGATCGCGGGTAGGGGTGGCCGGGTGACCCGCGGCGTGCGAAGGCCGGCGGAGCGACCCCCACCCCTGACCCGTCCCCGCAAGGGGGAGGGGAACCCGCGCCCGGCCCCGAAACCAGCGCTATCCTGCCGGTCGCGCCTGCGCTATGGCCCCGGCCATGAGCCAGACCGCGACCCGCCCGACCCGCGCCCGCCCGCAGACGACGCCCGAGGCGGCCGTGCCGGCGGCGCGCATCCTCATCGCCAGCTTCGTCGGCACCGCGATCGAGTTCTACGACTTCTACGTCTACGCCACGGCCGCCGCCCTGGTGATCGGGCCGATCTTCTTCCCGCCCGGCGATCCGGCGGTGCAGACCCTGGCGGCCTTCGCGACCTTCTCCATCGCCTTCGTCGCGCGGCCCCTGGGCGCGGCCTTCTTCGGCCATTTCGGCGACCGGGTCGGGCGGAAAGCCACCCTCGTGGCCTCCCTGATGATCATGGGCCTGTCGACGGTGCTGATCGGCTGCCTGCCCTCCTACGCCACCGCCGGCTGGTGGGCGCCCCTCGCGCTCTGCGTGCTGCGCTTCGGCCAGGGCGTCGGCTTCGGCGGAGAGTGGGGCGGGGCAGCGCTGCTGGCGGTGGAGAACGCCCCGCCGGGCCGGCGCGCGCTCTACGGCATCTTTCCGCAGCTCGGCGCGCCGGTCGGCTTCATCACCGCCAATCTGGGCTTCCTCGGCCTCGCCTTGGCGCTGAGCCCCGCCGACTTCCAGGCCTGGGGCTGGCGCATCCCGTTCCTCGCCTCGGCCGTGCTCGTGGGCGTCGGGCTCTATGTCCGCCTCAAGCTCACCGAGACCCCGGTCTTCAAGGCCGCCCTGGAGAAGGCCGCCCCCGAGAAGGTGCCGCTGGCGGTGATCTTCACCACCTACATCCGCGCGACCCTGCTCGGCACCTTCGCGATGGTGGCCTGCTACGCGGTCTTCTACCTCTCCACCGTCTTCGCCCTGAGCTACGGCGTCTCGACGCTCGGCTTCACCCGGCCGACCTTCCTGCTCTTCGAATGCGTGGCCGTGCTCTTCATGGGCCTCGGCATCCCGCTCTCGGGCTGGGCCGCCGATGCTTACGGCCGCCGCCCCGTCCTGCTCTCGGGCCTCGTCTTCACCGCGAGCCTGGGCCTGCTGATGGGCCCGATGCTCGGCAGCGGCCAGGGCGGCCTCGTCCTCGGCTTCCTGTGCCTGGGCCTGTTCGCCATGGGCTGGCTGTTCGGCCCCATGGGCGCCCTGCTGCCCGAACTCTTCCCGACCCGCGTGCGCTACACCGGCGCGAGCGTGACCTACAACCTCGCCGGGATCCTGGGGGCCTCCGCTGCGCCGTATCTGGCGCAAAGGTTGTCGGAGTGGGGTGGTGTCGGTTGGGTGGGGCTTTATCTGGCCGTGGCGGCTGGGGTTAGCTTTGTGGCTGTGGCGTTGATGCGTGAGACTCGCGGTCAATCTATTTAATTTATTATCAATATACCATTTCAATCTGAATATTTTCTTCGGCACGATGGATTGAGTAATCGAGCGGGTAGTACATGAAAGATTGTGGAGGCGTGAATGACGGCATTATCAACTTTGGATCTATTGGATTAAGATATTCCGTAACGGATCCGATGCTCAATGCATATGCTATTTTACGACCTTCGAAGTACTTATCATAGTACTCTCGACTAATTCCTGCAAACTCTTTTGTTTTATTCCATATTTTATCAGGACTGTCCAATAATATACAATCAATTTGAAACTCTCCAACAATCCTTTGCACTGGTGCGGTCATGTATATAACGACAGAATTGACATTTTTATTTGTATGTATGACCCTGCGGAACTCAAATCTCTTCTCACCACTTAAAATTTTCTCTGCAAATTCTGGCTTAATCGACAACAATACTCGCATTTAATACACCAAGATTTGCAAGATGCCTGACTTGATCCTCAGTGAGTTCTCGCAAATCCCACCGCGGTTGTTCGGTTATACCAACTTCGTCTAACATTTTGTCACGTATAACACGTTTAGTGAAAGCGGCGTTGTAGGTCATACGAGCAATGTAGTGCCGATCTGGGTCAGCATATATTTTGCGCAATTCGGCAACAGAAAACACGCTGTGTGGCACCGAAAATTTAAGAAACTCGACTAGACTTGCAAAATCTTTCTTCCTTTTAACCTCTTCTATTACGCAAATGGAGGTGATTACTGAGCGGAATCGTGCCTGCCCAGTTCTGTCTGTAGTTCTGTACATTATAACAATGTCACCGCGCTTCATACGAGTAAGCGGCATTTTAGCAATATAAACTTTATGGATCGTATTGGTGTAGCTTATATCTTGAACTAAATTTACGTCTTCATTATGCAATATTGAGTCTGGAAATAGCTTAGTATGATACTCTGGATAAATTGCTAGCAGATAATACCTATTTCCTGCTAATGATATATGAGGATAGTCTTTAACTATATCTCCAGTATGAATTTTCATCTTTCTGCAGAAAACAAACTCGTCTTTCTTCATACCGCATTTAGTGAAACCATATCTTTCAAAGAGCTTTATCAATCCTACATGTTTCGGAAATATTGTTACATAAATTTCGCTCGCGTCTTCCGCGATAGCGGTATCGAAAGCCTTCTTTAAAACTCGCTCGCCAAGCTTGGTGCCATGGGCCATGATCTTTAGTGTACCAATTTTAAGTCTTTTAGCAGCCGGCATTACGGGATAAACGTCACCGACTTCCTCATTCTCTACCTTGAGATAAAGAAATCCACGGATTCCTGCCTTTGATACATTATCGACTACATAGCAATTTTGCTTGAGCTTGCTGTTATACCATTTATCAAATCCATCATAATCTGCTCGAAGCGAGTCAAAAAATTCATCTTCGAGGTCGATATCTTCAAATTTTGTCAGTCGTAGATTATTGAGCATTTGGCTTCTCGAAAACTCGCGCTCTGGATCTCCCAAGGACAAAAGAATAAAACAAGAACAGAGATTTTCAACCTGAGATTATGCCCTCGCCCGAAATATTTCAGCGAATACCGCGAAACAGCATTAGAATCGAAAAATCTCAATCTTCGGGCACCGATTCATCACCACAACACACCCCGCCGCCTCAGCCCGCGAGGCGGCGGCATCATCCCGCACCCCGATCTGCATCCAGATGAAGCGCGGCGGCTGGGGGAGGGCGAGCGCCTCGTCCACCACCCCACCGGCCGCGTCGGAACTGCGAAAGATCTCGACCATGTCGACGGGCTCGGGCAGGTCGGCGAGGCGGGCGATGACCGGCTGGCCCAGGAGCGTCTGCCCGGCGAGCCCGGGATTGACCGGGATCACCCGGTAGCCGCGCTCCAGCAGGAAGGCCATGACGTGGTGGCTCGGCCGGGCCGGATTGGCCGAGGCGCCGACCAGGGCGATGGTCCGGGTCTCGGCGAGCACCCGGCGGATCAGGGCGGGGTCGTAGGCATCGTGGGACTGGCGCATCCCTGATCTTGTCGGGCAAGCGGCGGCGTGCTGCAAGGCTTCGCGGGTCGTCCGCAAGTCGTCGCGCGGTCTCCCCTCGTATCGGGCCGGTCGCGGCCCGGTGAGCCGGAGTTGTCCGTCCATGTCCGAGACCCTGCCGCAGGCCCTCACGCTGGAGGAAACCGTGGCCTTCCTCGAATCGGCCTTCCCGCAGATGGCGGCCGGGGGCCGGACCTACCACCTCGTCGAGGTCGGCCCCGGCCTCGCCCGGATGCGGATGGACCACCACGACCGCCACCTGCGCCCCGGCGGCACGGTCTCCGGTCCCTCCATGATGGCGCTCGCCGACTACGCCCTCTACGCGGCGATCCTCGCCAGCCTCGGCCCGGTGGCGCTCGCCGTCACCACCAGCCTGAACTTCAACTTCCTGCGCCGGCCCGGTCCCGCCGAACTCCTCGGCACCGCCCGCCTGCTCAAGCTCGGCCGCCGCCTCGCCGTCGGCGAAGTCCACATCACCGGTCCGGACGGCGGCCCCCTGGTCTGCCACGCCACCGGCACCTACGCGATTCCGCCGGGAGCCTGACCCCCGCGCATGACACCGGGCGGGTCCCCCGATTCCCCGCGACCTCGACGCGACCCTCTCGGTATACGCCGGCCGGCCTCCCGCATCCGCACGCCATCTGGAGCGCGGCACAGGGTTCGCAGTGGCCCGTCCCGGGCGTTGCTGCTAGAGATCCGCCGCTGACCAGGGGAGACGACGATTTCCGACGATGTATGGGTGACCGGCTTGGGCCTCCTCGCCGTCTTTGCCCTCGTGCTGGCCAACGGTTTCTTCGTTGCCGCCGAGTTCGCCCTGGTCTCCGTCCGAAAGAGCCGCGTCGCCGAGCTGGTCTCCGAGCGCCGGACCAACGCCCGATCGCTTCAGCGCGCCACGGACCAGCTCGACGCCTTCCTCGCCGCGACGCAGCTCGGCATCACCATCTCGTCCCTGGCCCTGGGCTGGGTCGGCGAGCCGGCCCTGGCGCACATCATCGTGCCCGCCCTCGGCTTCCTGCCCGAACCGGTCGGCACCACCGCCGCCCACACGATCGCGGTGGTGATCTCGTTCGTCATCATCACGGCGATGCACATCGTTCTCGGCGAGCTGGCCCCGAAGAGCCTCGCTCTCCAGCGCAGCGAGCGCACGGCGCTCGCCGTCGTGCGGCCCCTGGGCATCTTCCTGTTCGTGTTTCGGCCGGCGATCCTGTTCCTGAACGGCCTCGGCAACGGTGTCGTGCGGATGTTCGGTCTGCAGGCCGGGCACGGCGAGGGTTCGCTGCACTCTACAGCGGAGCTCAATCTCCTGGTTCAGGCGAGCCAGGAGGCCGGTCTGATCCGTGAGGCGCAGCAGGAGGCGGTGCAGCGCATCTTCTCGATCGGCGAGCGGCGGGTGCGCGATATCATGACGCCGCGCCACGAGGTCGAGTGGGTCGACGCGGACGAGGAGCCGGAGGCGGTCCTGAAGTCGGTGCGCGAATGCGACCATGCGCAGCTCGTGGTCAGCCGCAGCGAAGTCGACGAGATCGTCGGCGTCGTGCGCAAGCAGGATCTGCTCAACCAGCTTCTCGACGGCAAGCCCGTGAACGTCCTCGCGGCGACCCAACCGCCCATCGTCGTCCACGAGAGCATGTCGATCCTGGCGGTGCTGGAGACCTTCCAGGCCAAGCCCGTGCGGATGGCAGTCGTCGTCGACGAGTACGGAAGCCTGGAAGGGATCGTCACGCAGACCGACCTTCTGGAGGCAATCGCCGGCAATATCCCCGAAGTGGGCGACGAGCCGAGTGTGGTCGAGCGCGAGGATGGATCGCTCCTCATCGACGGGATGATGCCGGCGTCGCAGGCCTTCGACCGGCTCGCCTTCGCCGAACACCCGAATTCCGACGACTTTACCACGCTTGCAGGCTTCGTGATCTTCCGTCTCGGCCGCATCCCGGGAACGGGCGAGCACTTCGAATCCCATGGCTGGCGGTTCGAGGTCGTCGACATGGATGGGCGACGCATCGACAAGGTTCTGGCGACGCCCCTATCGAAAGCAGCCGAGTAGGATCGCAACACCTCGTGGAACCGGCTGCGGCGCAACGGTTCGACCTACGACAGCGAATTGGGGCGACTGAGGCGCTGCGTCGCCTGAGTTCGTGAGTCTGTTCGTGCCGATCCGAGACCGAGGAGCGGGAAAAAGCGAATCGATCGCGATATCAGCGCATGATTCGCCGCAACTTCACACAGACCTCGACTTCGAAGCATTGAAGGCGAGATGATCGAGCCGGGAACCCCTGCTGCGAAAGGTGGCGCTCCAGTCGAGCCACGTTCTCCGCGTGCTGAGCCCGTCACCGCCACGACAGGCGGGCGACGGTCTGAAATTGAAGCAACGCAGACAGCATGCTGCCTGCGTTGCGTTCACGATTGGACGAGGCGCACCGGAACAGGGCGCTTATGAATCAAGGGCTCAGGCATCCACCTTCTTGCGCGGTCCGCGCCGCTTCTTTTCGACCTGCGGAGCCTCGGCCTGAGCTTCCTCAGGCGGCGGCGCCGACACGGTCTCCTCCGATGCACTCTTGGCGACACCCTTGCGGCGCTGCTGACCGAGACCCAGGGCACGGGCCAACTCCGAGCGCTGCTCGGAATAGCTTGCCGACGTCATCGGGTAATCGGGCGCCAGACCCCATTTGGCCCGGTACTGCTCCGGGGTCAGGCCACGCAGGGTCAGGTGCCTGCGCAGAGTCTTGTACTGCTTCCCGTCCTCGAAGCTGATCAGATAATCCGACGTGATCGAACGGCGAATCTCCTGGGGCGTCGCTTTGGGCGGACCAGCGTCCGCTGCTGGCGTGCCGCTGGCAGTTACACCTCGGATCGCCTCATGGACGTCACTGAGCAGCTTGGGAAGCTCCGCACTCTGTACATGATTGTTGCTGACGTAGGCCGAGACGATGTCGGCCGCCAGGGTGATGAGCCGAGCCGCGTCGTTGTCCGTTTCATTCATGTGACTTCGCCGATCTGCATAAGCGTGGATCTTGTCTTCAAACGTAGGCTCGGATCTTTCAGCAAGCAAGATGTTATGTCGAAGAATGGGCGTTTTTCATCAGCATTCAATGGATCATTTATCAAATCTTCGCGCATCGCCTGCACCAGTACGAGCAATCGCGCTCCGGTTGCCCGAGATCACCATCGAAGGCGCGTGCGAGACAAATCGAATCTGACAGATCCTTGCGACGATGCAGACAAAGCGCTTCATCAACGAAACATCTTCGATCGCAATCCGGGTGCGTTCTCCGATCCACTTGGTGCCGTTGGTCTTCGTCAGATCGACGCCTTTACGCTCCCAGGATTACCGCTGGCGCGTTCCCTTCGTCGACGCACACGCTGTCGTGACGCTCTGTAACGGACGTCGGCCCGATCGACGGACATAACGTTTCATTCGATAAAACAATTTCAGGGTGTTCGCAATGAAGCCAACAGACTTTGCACAGCATTGGCAGCAGATGCTTGGCGAAGGCCGAGATGCCGATCAGCCCCAGTCGGAATCGAAGCGGCACTGCTGTGCATTTCTGGCTGCTTGGCCGCCGCTTATCTTCGCGAGCGCTTCGACGATCTCGCAGGGATGATACTCGTTCCGACGTCTGAAGAAGTCTCGCGAACGGGCTTGGGATAAGCGCTCAAGCAACACATTCGCATGCTGGCGAATCGGTGGGACCTCGATCGCGAAGCGGAACTTTCGACGCGGCACTTACCCGTGAAAGGGCTACGGTTGCGATGGTCGAATGGCGGCGACAAGCAGATAAACCGCGGAACGGCCCCGCCGGACGGCCGGCGGGGACGAGGCTGTTCATCAGTCGAGGCCGAGCATCAGACCGATATTCTGTACGGCCGCGCCGGATGCACCCTTACCGAGGTTGTCGAGGCGTGCGACGAGGACAGCCTGTCGATAGGTCTCGTTGCCGAAAACCCGAACCTCCAGGCGGTCGGTGTCGTTCAACGCTTCCGGCTCGAGGCGTTCGGCACCATCGTTGGGAATGACACGCACGAGGTCCTGCCCCTCGTAATAGGCAGCAAGAGCCTTCTCCAACTCCGTCACCGTCGGCGAGCCTGGCAGGGTGTCGAGGTGGAGCGGCACGCTCACCAGCATCCCCTGCCGAAAGTTGCCGACGGAGGGGATGAAGATCGGCCGCCGCGTCAGGCCGGCATAGGCCTGGGTCTCGGGCAGATGCTTATGGCCGAGACCGAGCCCGTAAAGCAGGAAAGATTCTCCCTCTCCGGCCTCGTAGGTCTCGATCATGTTCTTGCCGCCGCCGCTGTAGCCGCTGACTGCATTGATGCTGATCGGGTGATTCGAAGGGATCAGGCCCGCTTCGACCAGGGGTCGCAGGACCGCGATCGCGCCGGTCGGATAGCAGCCGGGATTAGCAACGCGTCGGGCGCCGCGGATCGCCTGCGCCTGAGCGGCCTCAAGTTCGGCGAAGCCGTAGACCCAGGCCGGATCGACCCGATGAGCGGTACTGGCATCGAGGATGCGAGGTCCGCCGCCCGGCAGGGTGTCGGCGAGGGCAACGGTCTCCTTGGCGGCTGCGTCGGGCAGGCACAGCACCACGAGGTCGACCTCCTGCAGCAGGGCGCGCTTCGTCGCGACGTCCTTGCGGCTCTCGTATGGGATGCTTCTGAGACCGACGCGGCCCTCGCGCTCGAGGCGCTCTCGGATTCCAAGACCGGTGGTTCCCGCCTCTCCGTCGATGAAGACCGTGGGCTTTTGCCCCGCATCATTCTCGCTCATGGACACTCACAATCCTTTCTGCCGCACCGACGAAGATACATCCTGCATCGGCCCGTGCGCGCCACCTGACCGGGAGGCTTCGTCAAGTCAATGTCTTCGCGACCCTCGAACAAGGTCTGATGACGACCGATGTGACCTGTGTATCGCTTCCACCGCCCCGGAACGGCGTGATCGACCCGCCGGTTATGCGCTGGAGACACACGCAATCGAGGGAGAACGCATGTCAGCCAGCGCGGAAAAGACCGACCCCAAGCTCTGGGAAAAGGTGAAGAAGCAAGTCACCGCATCGGATAAGGGCGGAAAGCCAGGCCAGTGGTCGGCGCGCAAGGCTCAGGCCGCCACCAAAGCCTACAAGGACGCGGGCGGCGGCTATGAGGGCAAGAAATCAGCCGACAACCATCTCAAGCAGTGGACGGAGGAGGAATGGGACACCAAATCCGGCAAGAAGAGCGGCGAGACCGGTGAGCGCTATCTTCCGAAGAAAGCGCGGGAATCGGTGTCCAAGTCGGAATACGACCGTTCGACGAAGAAGAAGCGCGCAGACACGGCGAAAGGCAAACAGTTCTCGAAACAGCCCGCAGACGTTGCCGAGAAGACGGCCGCCGCACGCCGTTCCACCTCAGGCCATACCAAGGCCGATCTCATGAGGGTAGCGCGGGACAAGAACATCCCCGGACGCTCCAAGATGTCCAAGGGCGAACTGGAGCGTGCGCTTCACGCTTGAGCCATCAGGCGGTCAACGTGCCCCAGGACGGCTTCCACAAGTCCTGGGGATCGATCACTACGATGTCCCGGCCGCTTTCATTGGCGACGTGCACGGCGATTCCGAATGCCTGCGCGACCGGGAGCACGCCGGTGGTGCTGAACAGGCGACCGTCGGCGAGCTTCACTTCTCCCGTCGTCGCGCCGTCCGTTTCCGCCAGGCACAGGGTCACTGCGGAGGCATCGGGAGCGGTGACGCGTCGGAAAGGCTTCGCCATGGGAATTCATCTCTCTGCCGCGGCTCAAAAGGAAAGGGCGGCCGAAGCCGCCCTGTCCGGACATGTATCGAAGGGCCGGATCAGCGCTTCGAGAACTGGAAGCTGCGGCGAGCCTTCTTGCGGCCGTACTTCTTACGCTCGACCACGCGGCTATCGCGGGTGAGGAAGCCTTCGCGCTTCAGCGGTGAGCGCAGTTCCGGCTCATAGTAGGTCAGCGCCTTCGAGAGACCGTGGCGAACGGCGCCGGCCTGACCCGAAAGACCACCGCCGTGAACCGAAACGGTGATGTCGTACTGGTCGACGCGGTTGGCGATCTGCAGCGGCTGGCGCAGGATCATGCGCAGCACCGGGCGAGCAAAGTAGGTCTCGACGGCACGGCCGTTGACCACCACCTTGCCGGTACCCGGCTTGATCCAGACGCGGGCGACCGCATCCTTGCGCTTGCCGGTGGCGTAGGCGCGGCCCTGAGCGTCGAGCTTCTGGACGTGGACCGGGGCGGCGTTCTCCGGCGACTCGACGTTCGCGCGGTTCAGGTCGGAAAGGGACTGAAGGGTCGCCATGATCAAGCGCTCACGTTCTTGCGGTTGAGGCTGCCGACGTCGAGCGCCTGCGGCTGCTGGGCGGTGTGGGGATGCTCCGAGCCCTTGTAGACCCGGAGATTGCCCATGATCTGGCGGAAGAGCGGGCCACGCGGAAGCATGCGCTCGACGGCCTTCTCTACGACGCGCTCAGGGAAGCGACCGTCGAGGATGAACTTGGCCGTACGCTCCTTGATGCCGCCCGGGTAGCCGGTGTGATGGTAGTACACCTTCTGCTCGCGCTTGCGACCGGTGAACTTCACCTTCTCGGCGTTGATGACGATGACGTTGTCGCCGCAATCGACGTGGGGCGTGTACGCAGCCTTATGCTTGCCGCGCAGGCGCATGGCGACGATGGAGGCGAGCCGGCCGACGACCAAGCCCTCCGCATCGACGATGATCCACTTCTTGTCGACGTCGGCGGGCTTCAGAGAAAAGGTCTTCATCCCGTGGCGTTCCGTAATGGTGTCTGGACAAAACGATGCGCCGCCGCGTGCAGGACGCGACGGCGTTGAAGGCTCCATTAGGGAGATGCAGCGATTTCGTCAAGCCACCACGCGTGCTTGATCCGACGACAGACCAAAAAACGCAATCGTTCGAGGCTCTTCGGGTTCACGGTATCAGAATACCGCACCCTTGGATCAGCGATCCGCTTTGTCGCCTGCCGTGGTGAGCTCGATGTAGCGTAGGGTGGTCGGGCGTACGAGTTCGCGGACCTTACGCGCCATGGCCTCCTCCTCGCGCAGGGATTGCTGGAAGCCTGTGAGTGCCGTCTGCTGGCCCGCAGCCTCGGTGATGGCGAGGAGCGATTCATAGGCAGCGATCTCGAAGTTCTCGAAGGCGTGGTTCGCGTAGGCATTCTTCAGGATCTCGTCCTGAGCCGGCATGTGTCCGAGGGCCATCATGTTACCGACGAAGCCGAGCACGCCCTCCTTGATCGTCGAAGGACTTTCCGAAACGCGGTGCAGAGCCTCCTCAAGGCGGGTCCGCTGGCCATGCGTCTCCTCGATGTGACGACGGAGGGCCGTTTCCATCTCGGGATAGCGCTGCAGGCGCTCGACCTGCCGCTCCATGATCTGGAGCGCCTGCATTTCGAGCGCATGGGTGTTCTTCAGGGCAGTCACGTAAATTTCACGCGTGTCGATGGCCACCGGGACGTTCTCCTCATCGCTTGTGAAGACATTCGCTGTCATCACGAGAAGATGTCCGCGCGGACTCCTGTTCCGCGCCGGTCCTAGGGGACTTTCGGACGCAGTCGCTCGACAGAATGGCCACGAAGGCCACCTCCGACGTACGCGAATGCATTGCCGTGCTTGTCGATCTGCGAAGAAGTCAGCCTTTCTTCATCCGTGCCAGTTCCGCCTCGGCGGCCTGGGCCCGTACCTTCCAGCCGTCGCGCTCCACCTCGGCTTCGCGGGCTGCGATCTCGGCACGCTGGGCACGCGCCGCCTGCGTCGCGGCCAAGGCCTGCGCTCGTTCGCGGGCGCGGGTTTCGCCCGCCATCTGAACTTTGAGGTCGCGGGGCGTGGCCATCGTGGCAATCCTTGGCTCGGGTCTGGTCGGGTGCTGTCCCGCGCGGTCGAGCCAGGGTCAAGCGCTGCCGAGGCAGTACAGGCCGAGGAGGCCGTCGAGGTCGAGGCCGAGGAGCAGGCCGTCCGAGATCGGAAACCCGGGCCGGAAACAACGGGACAATCCAGTGTGAGGGAGTCAGAAGACGAGACTCGGGAACGAAGCCTTTGCGTTGGAGTCTCGGGAACGCAACGCCGCACGGACACAGGACGCGCGACCCTCACGCCGGTGATGCATGGGACACCAATCGGTGAAAGCAGATGGCGGCTGCAACGAAGGCGGCGGCCCCAAGACCCGTCGCCACCCGTGCGAAACCTGGACCGACCAACACGAGGAACGAGCCGCGCCCGGCAAGCGTGTCGGTGGCGGCGAGAAGCACACCGACGATGCTCTCGCCGACGAAAAATCCCGATGCGACGAGAACGCCCCGTCGTCGAGCGGAGGTCTCCCCAGCTTTCGAAGGGTGTGCCTGGAGGCGCCTTCGGGCGAACCAGCCGATGATGCCCCGACGACGATCGTCACCACGACTTCGGGAGGTAGGTAGATTCCGATCCCCACCGTCAGCGTTGAAAAAGACAGGTCGCGCCGCCGCAGGACGGCCACCAGGGCGACGAACACCACGCCGAGCCCGGCACCGATCCTCAGCATTGTCCAGAACGGTTCGCCATGGACGATGCCGGTCGCGATCTGGGTCATCAGGGCAGCCTGCGGCACCGGCAAGGCGCTGCCCGCGTCCATGTCCGGCCGGAGCAGCGCTCCGGCGAAGCCGGAGGCCCGATAGAACAGGGACAGGAGCGGAGCGATGACGAGGACGACGACGGTGACACCGGCGATCAGGGCCACCCGCTGACGCCAGGGTGTGGCATCGACGAGTTGTCCGGTCGAGATCCACGGGACCAGAGTTCGACGGGCTCATCGGAGCGGCCCGCCCTCGTCGTCCGGGGCACGCAGGCGATACCCGACACCGGTCTCAGTGAGGAGAAGACGGGGGCGCTCGGGATCAGCCTCGATCTTCTGGCGAAGCTGGCGCATGTAGACCCTTAGGTATTGTGGGTCCGACGAGGTCGAGACGGCGTTCATGAGTTGGGCATGCGTCAGGGCCTTGCCGGCATGCTGCACAAGGATCCGGAGAAAATCGTATTCCCGCGGTGTCAGCTTCACCTCGACGCCGCGAACGCGGACGATGCGACGCACCAGATCGACGCTGAGGCCGTCGATTTCGAACAGGGCGCGCTCGCCCTGAACTGCCAATTGGTGTCGCAGGGCCGCGCGGAGGCGCGCCAGAAGCTCGCCCATGCCGAAGGGCTTGGTGACGTAGTCGTCCGCTCCGAGATCGAGAGCCTCGACCTTGCCCTGCTCGTCGTCGCGGCTCGACAGAACGACCACCGGCAGATCGCGGTGCCCCTCCCGGATTCGGCGCAGGAGATCGTGTCCGCGCATGTCCGGCAGGCCGAGATCGAGGATGATCAGGTCGATCGTCTCTTGGGTCAGTATCTCGAGGGCGACTCGCGCACTCGGTGCCTCGAAGATCGTATAGCCCTGCGTTACCAAGCCCATCCGAAGCAGCTTGCGGATAGGCGGTTCGTCGTCGACCACGAGGACAGCGAGGGTCATGCGGCTAGGTCGGGTCCGGCGGGACGGGCGGCGGGCACCGGTAGAAGGAGGGTGAAGACGGCCCCGCTTCGATCCTCACGGTTGCCAGCCGTCAGCGTGCCGCCCATCGCCTCGACGAAACCACGCGCTATGGCGAGGCCGAGGCCGGTCCCGGCGCGCACGCTGTCGCCCTTCCGGGCGCGGTAGAACTTGTCGAACACGCGCTCGCGCTCGGACTCGGGTAAGCCTTCGCCCTCGTCGAGCACTTGAAGGCGGACGTTCGACAGCCCACCGGCTTGGCCGGAGACGCGCTGCGCCGACACCGTGACGGCGGAGCCGGCCGGAGCATATTTGGCCGCGTTGTCGAGGAGATTGACCAAGACTTGCTCGAACAGCACCGGATCGAGGCGAAGGGGCGGCAGATTCGGCGCCAGCTCCAGCACGACCCGGTGCTCCGCGAGGAGGGGACCCTGGCGGCGCAGGGCGGTGTCGACGATTTCCGCCACGTCCTGCGCGGTCAGGTTTGCCGCAACCGCGCCAGCCTCGAGTCGGGTCATGTCGAGGAGGTTGATGATGAAGCGGTTCAGCCGTTCCGACTCGGCGATGATCGTCGCCAGGAGGTCGCCCTTGGCCTCCCGATCCAGCTCGGCGTCGAGGTCGCGCAGGGTCGTGGCGGCACCGAGGACCGATGACAGGGGCGTCCGCAGGTCGTGGGAGATCGAGGTCAGCAGGGCCTGGCGCAGCCGGTCGGTCTCGGCATCGCGTTCTGCCCGCGCCAGATCCTCCACGAGCCGGACCCGTTCGATGGCGAGTGCTCCCATGTCGGCCAGCGCGTCGAACAGCCGTCGATCCTCGGGTGTGAGGATCGGTCCCCTGCCATCCGCATCGAGGCCGATCACTCCGATGGGACCGCGACCTGTTCGTGCCGGGAGGAAAAGGCGACGCGCACCGGGAAGCGTGTCGGCACCGCGTCCCGCCGGCCGATCGTTGGCGAAGGCCCATTGGGCCGCGGCCAGATCCGCCGCGTCGAGGCGGTCCTCGGGTGGATAACCGGCCCGGACCGTGACCGCGTCACCCTCGGGCAGCAGCAGCACGACCCGTACGCGCAGCATCGCGGCGATCTGGGCCGAGGTCGCCCAGAGCACGTCGTCGAGGGTACCGCAGGTGGAGAGCTTTCGGCTGAAGCCGTAGAGGCGCTCCGTCGCCTGGGCCCTGCGCTGGCTGACCACCGCAACAGTCCGGGCCCGGGCGGCGAGGTTCGAGACCAGGACGGCGACCAGGGTGAACAGCAGGAAGGCGGCGACGTTGGTCGGATCGGCGATGGTCAGCGTGTAGACCGGCGGCAGGAAGAAGAAGTTGTAGGCAAGCGAGGCGGCGACCACGGACGCGAGCGCAGGCCCCAGGCCGTAGCGCGCCGCGACCGCCACGACCGCCGTCAGCAGGAAGAGGTCGGCATTCTCGACCCCGAGATAGGGCTGCGACCCGAGGGCGAGGCCGAGGCCAGTGAGGATCGCGAGGGCCGCGAAGCCGTAGCCGGCGTTGTCGAGAGCGGGGCGCGCCGGGGCCGTCGCCATCGCCTTTCGTGGCGCGGGCATCGGCAGGGTCTCGCCGGGCACGACATGAATGCTGATGGCTCCGCTCCGGCGCACGAGGTCGTATACCACGGAGCCGTTGACGAGCTCGAACATCCAGGACCGCGACGCCTTGCCGATGACGATGTGGTTGACGTTGGCGCCACGCGCATAGGTCAGAAGGTCGTCGGCCACGCGCCGGCTGCCCGGCACGGTGACGGCGTCGCCGCCGAGCCTGTCGGCGAGGCGCAGGGCGTCGGCGATCCGGTCGCGGTCCTCCTCGCTGAGGCCGAGGCTGCGCGTACCCTCCACCGTGACGGCCGTCCACGGCGCGTGCAGGCGATCGGCGAGGCGCTTGGCGTAGCGGACGAGACCGGCGGAGCGTGGATCCTCGCTCACACAGACCATCACCCGCTCGCCGGCGCCCCAGGGCCCCGCGATGGCATGGGCCTGCATGTGGCTCAGGAGTTCGTGGTCGACCCGCTCGGCCGTACGCCGCAGGGCGAGTTCGCGCAGGGCCGTCAGGTTGCCGCGCGAGAAGTAGTGGCGCAGGGCGCGCTCCGCATGGGCGGGCACGTAGACCTTGCCGGCCTTCAGGCGCTCGATCAGGTCGTCGGGATTGAGGTCGACGACCTCGATGTCCTCGGCCCGGTCGAGGATGCCGTCCGGCACCGTCTCGCGCACCCGGATCCGGGTGATCTGCGCGACGACATCGTTCAGGCTCTCGACGTGCTGGATGTTGAGCGTCGTGTGCACGTCGATGCCGGCATCGAGCAATTCCTCGACGTCCTGGTAGCGCTTGGGATGGCGCGAGCCGGGCGCGTTGGTGTGGGCGAGTTCGTCCACGAGAGCCAGGGCCGGGCGCCGCGCGAGCAGGGCGTCGAGGTCCATCTCCTCGAGGACGCTGTCATGGTAGGCGACCCTCCGTCGGGCGACGACCTCGAATCCCTCGACGAGGGCCTCGGTCTCGTTGCGGCCGTGGGTCTCGACGACGCCGATCACCACGTCGATCCCGGCCTTCATCCGTGCCCGGCCGACCGTCAGCATCTCGTAGGTCTTGCCGACGCCGGGCGCCGCGCCGAGGAAGACCTTGAGGCGGCCGCGCCCCGCCTCGTCGCGGCGCGCGCGATCGAGCAACGCCTCCGGCGAGGGACGCTGGCGCCCGCGGCCATCCTCGATCATCGATACCCCTTCGTCTGCTTCCCGCGGAACGGATTATTGCCGGAGGCGCGCGTCCAAAGCGAGGTTCAACGCCAGGACGTTGACGCGCGGCTCGCCGAGGAGGCCGAAGGTGCGGCCTTCGACCTGCGCATTGACGAGGTCGCGCACCCGATCCGCGCTGACGCCCCGCGCGCGCGCCACGCGCGGCACCTGGAACAGGGCGGCTTCGGGCGACAGATCCGGATCGAGCCCGGATCCGCTGGTGGTGACGAGATCCACCGGCACCGTCGCACCGGGGTTCTCGGCTCTCAACGCGTCGAGGTCTCCCTTCACGCGCTCGGCCAGGGCCGCGCTGGTCGGGCCGAGATTGGAGCCGGCCGAGTTGGAGGCGTTGTAGGGCGACGGAACGGTCTTTGTGGCATCGGCCGGATCGGCGGCGACGGTCGCCGAGGGGCGTCCATGGAAGTAGCGCGGACTGGTGAACGACTGCCCGATCAGGCTGGAGCCGACGATCGTGCCGTCGCGGCGGATCAGACTGCCGGCGGCCTTGGCGGGAAAGATCGCCGCAGCGAGCCCGGTCATGGCCAGGGGATAGGCGAGACCGGTGATCGCCGTCAGAACGAGGAAGAGGACGAGCGCGGGACGCAGGGAGGCGAGCATGGGGGCGACTCTGGTTCGGATCGGGGAGGGGATCAGGCGAGGTGCAGGGCATTCACGGCGAGGTCGATCGCCTTGATTCCGACGAACGGCACCAGGATGCCGCCGAGGCCGTAGATCAGCAGGTTGCGCCGCAGGAGCGCGGCGGCGCCCACCGCCCGATACGTCACGCCGCGCAGGGCGAGCGGAATCAGCGCGACGATGATCAGCGCATTGAAGATGATCGCCGACAGGATCGCGCTCTGGGGCGAGGCGAGCCCCATGACGTTCAGGGCCTGAAGCTGCGGATAGAGCGTCAGGAACATCGCCGGGATGATCGCGAAGTACTTCGCCACGTCGTTGGCGATGGAGAACGTCGTCAGGGCGCCGCGGGTCATGAGGAGCTGCTTGCCGATCCCGACGATCTCGATGAGCTTGGTCGGGTCGCTGTCGAGGTCGACCATGTTGCCCGCCTCGCGGGCCGCCACCGTGCCGGTGTTCATCGCCACCCCGACGTCGGCCTGGGCGAGGGCGGGCGCATCGTTGGTGCCGTCGCCGCACATCGCCACGAGCTTGCCGTCCGCCTGTTCCCGGCGGATCAGGGCGAGCTTGTCCTCCGGGGTGGCCTGCGCCAGGAAGTCGTCGACGCCGGCCTCGGCCGCGATGGCGGCGGCGGTCATCGGGTTGTCGCCGGTGATCATCACCGTCCGGATGCCCATGCGGCGCAGTTCGGCGAAGCGCTCGCGGATGCCGCCCTTCACGATGTCCTTCAAGGAGACGACGCCGAGGAGTCGACCGTCGCGGGCGACCGCCAGGGGCGTGCCGCCGGCCTTCGCGATCGTCTCGGCGATGTCTCGGATCTCGGCGACGGCCTGGGCATCCATCTCCGGCCGATAGGCGAGAGCCGCATTCGAGGCCCGCGCGACCATCGGCTGGCCGCCCAGGGAGGCGATCACCGCCTCGACGGCGCCCTTGCGGATGGACGCGCCGTCGAGATCGACGCCGGACATGCGCGACTGGGCCGTGAAGGGCACGAAGGTGGCGTTCAGGCCGGCCATGTCGCGGGCCCGGATGCCGTAGCGGTCCTTGGCCAGCACCACGATCGAGCGGCCCTCAGGCGTCTCGTCGGCGAGGGAGGCGAGTTGCGCCGCGTCCGCGAGATCCTGCTCGGTGACGCCGCCAACCGGCCGGAACTCGGTCGCCTGGCGGTTCCCCAGGGTGATGGTGCCGGTCTTGTCGAGGAGGAGGGTGTCGACGTCGCCCGCCGCCTCGACCGCGCGGCCCGACATGGCGAGCACGTTGAACCGGACGAGGCGATCCATGCCGGCGATGCCGATCGCGGAGAGGAGCGCGCCGATGGTGGTCGGGATCAGGGTCACGAACAGGGCGACGAGCACGACGAGGGGGATCGCGCCGCCGGCGTAGCTCGCGAAGCTCGGAATGCTCGCCACCGCGAAGACGAAGACGAGGGTCAGACCGGCGAGCAGGATGTTGAGGGCGATCTCGTTGGGCGTCTTCTGCCGGGATGCTCCCTCGACCAGCGCGATCATGCGGTCGACGAAGGTCGAGCCGGCCGCCGCCGTGATGCGGACCCGGATCGCGTCGGACAGAACCTGCGTTCCGCCCGTCACCGCCGACCGGTCGCCGCCGGATTCCCGGATCACGGGCGCGGACTCGCCGGTGATGGCCGCCTCGTTGACGGAGGCGACGCCCGCGATGACCTCGCCGTCGGACGGGATCAGGTCACCGGCCTCCACCAGCACCACGTCGCCGACCTTCAGCGACGTGCCGGGCACGGCATCCCAGGAATCGCCCGCACCGGTGAGGCGCTTGGCCGTCATCTCGGTGCGCGTGCGGCGCAGGCTGTCGGCCTGGGCCTTGCCGCGGCCCTCGGCCAGGGCTTCGGCGAAGGTGGCGAAGATCAGCGTGAACCAGAGCCACAGGATGATCTGGCCGGTGAAGCCGAGCCCGGGGGCGCCGGTGGCCAGATCGCGGACGAACAGCACGGTCGTCAGGGCGGCCACCACCTCGACTACGAACATCACGGGATTGCGGACCATGATACGGGGATCGAGCTTCCGGATCGAACCGGCGAGGGCCGGGCCGACGAGGGCGGCGCTGAAGAGGGAGGAGGACGGGCGAGACATGAGAAGTGTTTCCACGAATGGTCGCGGGGAGGCCGGGCGCGTGGCGCCGAGTCGGTGAGGCGGGTCAGGGCGCGAGGGCTCGGCCGGCGAGATCGGCGGCGAAGACCAGGGCGAGCGCGCCCAGGAGGGTGACCCCGAGCAGCGCCAGGATCAGGTCGGAGAGGCGGACAGGCCGCGCTCGGGAGTCCGCGAGGGGCGGGCGGCCGCCGGGGCGGGGCGCATGCAGGTGATGGCGCCGGCCCCGGTGGGAGGGGAGAGCGGGCCGCATCGCTCAGCCACCCGCCGCGAAGGTCTGGCCCGCGCTGCCCGCGAGGTGTTCGACGATCGGGCCGAGCGCCAGGGACGGGAAGAAGGTCAGGCCGCCGACGATCAGAATCACGCCGACCAGCATGCCGATGAACAGCCCGCCATGGGTCGGCAGGGTCCCGGCGGAGGCCGGCACGGTCTTCTTGGCGGCGAGCGCGCCCGCGATCGCCAGGGCGGGGATGATCACGAAGAACCGCCCCACCAGCATGCCGATGGCCAGCGTGATGTTGTAGAACGGGGTGTTGCCGCTGAGGCCGCCGAAGGCGGAGCCGTTGTTGGCCGCGGCGGAGGTGAAGGCGTAGAGAATCTCCGAGAAGCCGTGCGGCCCGGCATTGGCGGGACCGGCGAGACCGGCGGCCACCACGGTGGCGAGGGCGGTGCAGCCCAGCATCATCAGGGGCAGGCACAGGATGGCGAGCATGGCCATCTTCACCTCCCGCGCCTCGATCTTCTTGCCGAGATATTCCGGGGTCCGGCCGACCATGAGGCCGGCGACGAAGATCGCCACGATGATGAAGAGGAGCATGCCGTAGAGGCCCGCGCCGACGCCGCCGACGATGATCTCGCCGAGTTGCATGTTGATCATCGGGATCAGCCCGCCGAGGGCGGTGAAGCTGTCGTGCATCGCGTTGACCGCGCCGCAGGAGGCGGCGGTGGTCACCACCGCGAAGAGCGCGGAGGCGACGATGCCGAAGCGCAGCTCCTTGCCCTCCATGTTGCCGCCGTCGAGCCCGAGCCCGTTCAGCACGGAGCTGCCCGCGGCCTCGCTGGCATAGGTGACGAGGACGCCCGCGAGGAACAGCACGCCCATGGCGCCGAGGATCGCCCAGCCCTGCCGCTCGTCGCCGACCATACGACCGAACACGTTGGTCATCGCCGCCCCGAGGACGAAGATCGACAGGATCTGGACGAGATTCGAGAGCGCGGTCGGGTTCTCGAAGGGATGCGCCGCGTTGGCGTTGAAGAAACCGCCACCGTTGGTCCCGAGCATCTTGATCGCGACCTGGCTCGCCACCGGGCCGACCGCGATCGTCTGGGTGGCGCCCTCGAGCGTCGTCGCCTCGATGGAGGCCCCGAGAGTCTGCGGGATGCCCTGCGAGACCAGGAACAGGGTGTAGACCACGCAGATCGGCAGCAGCACGTAGAGCGTGCAGCGCGTGAGATCGACCCAGAAGGAGCCCACCGTCCGGGCCGAGGCCCGGGAGAAGCCCCGGACCAGCGCCATCGCGAGGGCGATGCCGGTGGCGGCCGAGAGGAAGTTCTGGTGGGTCAGGCCCAGCATCTGCGACAGGTAGGAGAGGGTGCTCTCGCCGCCGTAGTTCTGCCAGTTGGTGTTCGTCACGAAGCTCGCGGCGGTGTTGAAGGCGAGGTCCGGCGCAACCGACGATTGCCCGGCCGGGTTGAGGGGCAGGACGTCCTGCAGACGGAGGAGTCCGTAGAGGGCGGCAAACCCGAGGGCGTGGAACGCCAGCATGGCGAGCCCGTAGGCGAGCCAGGTCTGTTCGCCTCGGGCCTCGATGCCGGCGAGGCGATAGAGTCCGGCCTCGACGGGTGCGAGGATTGGCGAGAGGAGCGTGCGCTCACCCTGGAAGACGCGCGTCATGTACCCGCCGAGCGGCCTGACGAGCGCCAGCACGATCGCGCAGAACAGCGCGACCTGAAGCCAGCCGTTGATGGTCATGGTGGTGGTCCTTGGGAATTCGTCCGGAGGGTTCGTCAGAACCGCTCGGGGCGCACGAGGGCGTAGGTGAGGTAGCCGAGCAGCCCCAGGGTCACGAGGGCGCCGAAGGTCAGGTCGAGGGTCATGATGCGCGCTCCTGGCAGCCGGCTCAGAGGCGTTCGCAGAGCTTGGCGTAGCCGGCGGCGAGGCCGAAGAAGGCGAGGCCCGCGGCGAGGAAGGTGATGTCGAGCATGGTGCGTCCGATCCGGTGCGGCGGATCGGTTTCGGGTCGTCACGACCGATCGCGCCTCGCCCGAAGAATGGACGGGAACCGCATTAGGGTTCGAGAGGGTGCCCGGCGCGTTCTTATAAGGATCGCATGAGGATCGGCGCGCTCAGGGTGCCAGACCGACCTGCGCGAGCCGGGCCGCGAGGCGCGGATAGACCCGCAGAGCGTTGCCCGCATAGAGCTTGGCCCGATCCGCATCGGATAGCGCGGCCGCCTCGACGTATCGCTTGGTGTCGTCATAGGCGTGGCCGGTTTCGGGATCGATCCCGTTCACCGCGCCCACCATCTCGGACGCGAAGAGCACGTTGTCCGCGGGCACGACCTTCAACAGCAGGTCGATGCCGGGCTGATGATAGACGCAGGTATCGAAATAGACGTTGCGCAGCAATTCCGTGAGCGGCGGGCGCTTCATGTCCTGCGCCAGCCCGCGATAGCGCCCCCAGTGATAAGGGACCGCGCCGCCCCCGTGGGGGATGATCAGGCGCAGGGTCGGGAAATCCTTGAACAGGTCCGAGGTGACGAACTGCATGAAGGCGGTGGTATCGCCGTTCATGTAATGCGCGCCGGTCGCATGGAAGTTGCGATTGGCCGAGGCGCTGACATGCACCATGCCGGGCACGTCGAGCTCGACCATCTTCTCCCAGAGCGGGTACCAGAACCGGTCCGAGAGGGGCGGATCGGTCCAGTGGCCGCCGGACGGGTCGGGGTTCACGTTGCAGCCGACGAAGCCGAGCTGCGTCACGCAGCGCTCGAGTTCCGCCGTGCAGTTCTTCGGCGAGACGCCGGGCGTCTGCGGCAACTGGCAAACGCCGACGAAATTGCGCGGCATCAGCGTGGCGACGCGGTGGATCATGTCGTTGGAGACGACCGACCAGTCGAGGCTGGTCCGGGCATTCCCGATGTGGTGGCCCATGCCTCCGGCGCGCGGCGAGAAGAGTGCGAGGGAGATGCCGCGCTCGGTCTGGAGCCTGACCTGGCGCCCGGCGACGCTGGCAACGACCTCGTCGTCGCTGACGGACAGCGCGGAGGGCGAGGGGGACTGGGCGGGATCGTTGATGGCGTCTATCTGGCGCTTGCGCCATGCCAGCATGGCCGGCGGCTCGGTGGTGTAGTGGCCGTGGCAGTCGATGACCGGGCCGCGATAGGGCGCGCGATCCGCCGGCTGCGCCGCCGCGTGCGAGCCCGCGGCCACCGCACCGCCCAGGGCCGCCACGGCCCGCATGAAGCCGCGACGCGGCAGGCAGCAGGTGCAGGCGGCCGGGACGTCGGACGATGCGATCATCGCGGTCTCACCGAACGGAGAAGGGGAGCTGGTACGGGCGCCCGAACGGGACGCCGTTGTTCACCGTCTGGACGGGCGCGAGGAAGCCTTTTCCGTCCCGGCGATTGTTGCGGGTGTCCACCATGGAGAGCGGGCGCTCGACCCACTCCATCACCGAGACGTCGCCCGGCGCACCGACCTGCAGGGTTCCGAGCATCGCGTCCCGGTCGATGACCCGGGCCGGTGCCGCGGTCGCCATCGCGATCACCTCCTCCAGGCCGAAGCCGAGGGGCAGGAACTTGCTCATGACCAGCGGCAGGAACGGCATGCCCGGCGTATTGCCGGAGACGACGTGCAGGTCCGACGAGATCGTATCGGGCGGGGCACCCTGCGCGATGGCCGCCTCCGCCACGGTGAAGTCGAAGGAGCCGCCGCCATGGCCGATGTCGAAGACGACGCCGCGCTGCTTGGCGGCGAGGGCCGCCGGCAGAAGCTTGCCGTCCTGGACGATGTTGGTGAATTGGCCGGCCATGTTGGGCGCGCCGGAATAGCAGTGCGTGAGGATGTCGCCGGGCCGCAGCAGGTCGAGGATACGGCTCATCAGGTCGGCGGTCTCGACGCCGCCGATATGCGCCATCACCTTGGCGGGTCGTCCCGACATCTCGCAGGCCTGGATCGCCCGGCGCAGGGGTTCGGCGCCGTGCCTGAAGATGACGTTCTCCGACATCCGCACCTTGGCCCCGAGGACGAAGTCCGGGTTCTCGGCGATGGCGCGCGCACAGGCCTCCATCTGGGCATTGTCGATGTTGTAGAGTTCCGCGACGGGGAAGGCCGACAACCCGTTGTTCGCGATGTGCACGAAGGCGAACATCCGCGTCCGGGTCTGGGCGGCGATGTGCCGGCGCAGGGCGGCGATGGTGTTGGCGCCCGCATCGCCGGCGGAGACGACCGTCGTCACGCCCGAGAACGGCACCGTCTCGTCGGCGGGAATGCCGATCGCCGAGCCGTACGGAAAGGTATGGGCATGGAGGTCGACGAGGCCGGGCAGGACGAGCTTGCCGGATGCGTCGATCGTCTGCTTGGCCCGGTCCGCCGGCAGGTCCGGCGCGAGGGCCGCGATCCGCCCGAAGCGGATGCCGACATCGCGCTTCGCGCGCAGGGCCTGGCTCGGATCGATCACCTCGCCACCCCGGATGACGAGGTCGAAGGGCCCGTTCGGATCCGGCTCCGCGCGTGCGCCGGTCGCGGCGACGAGACCGGTCGCGGCCGCGCCGCCGAGCCAGGCGCGGCGTGTCGGGTCACCCACGGCGTCGCCCTCGGATCACGACCGCGCGGCGGACCACTGCCCTGAACGGCATGGATTCGACTCCCTGGCCTCGGCGCTCGTTCGTCGGCTCCGATGCCCAGGAGAGTAGTGGTCGATTGCTGGGGCAGGCAATGGCTTTCGACGATCAGGCGAACTCGTTCCGCGGTATCCGCGGCATCCAGGCCCGTCGTCGAGCCGATCGATACGCGCGTCGCCGGCGATCGAGCGACCGTAGCCATCGAGATCTCGCCAGCGCATCAGCGGTCGGATTCATCGTCCCGATCGACCTGCAGGAAGCCGATGGGGCCGGCCCGGGTCCCGTCGAAGATCCCGGCGGTGAGAGGTCCACCGTAGATGCACCCGGTATCGAGGTTGGTACGGAACGGCTGCTGGTCCGGCACGCCGCTCGGCTGCGGGGTATGCCCGTGGACCACGTGCTTCCCGAAGTCGAAGGCTGCGCTCAGGAACGGCTCACGGATCCAGAGGCGGGCGGACACGTCCGGATCGATTCCCTGGCGTCCGGGGCGAAAGCCCGCGTGGACGTAGTAGCGCAGGGCATCCTCGTGAACGGTGGGCAGGCGGGAGAGCCAGGTCAGGACGTCGTGCGGAAAATCTTCCGGATCCGCGATCCCGAAGGATTGCAGCGTTTCCTGGCCGCCATTGGTCAGCCAGACCGTGGCACCGAGCGCGTCACGATAGGCATCCAGCATCATCTGCTCGTGATTGCCCAGGAGGCAGGTGATGGCGTTGGGGGCGTCGCCCTGAAGGTGTCTCAGGATCGCGATCACCCGGGCGCTCTCGGGACCACGGTCCACGTAGTCGCCGAGGCAGACGATCCGGGCGGGACGGCCGGCGCGATGCCCGTTGATCCGGCGCAGCAGCCGGAGCAGCGCGCCGGCGCAGCCGTGAATGTCGCCGATCGCGTAGGTCAGGTCGTTCATGCGGAATCCGGTGACGGGGTCAGAAAGCACACCGACCGCATGGCAGGATTCCGATGCTGCGAACATCCTCGATTCACGAAGGGTCCGCGCGCCTCCCCATCCTACGCGATGTCCGGACCCGGGCCGTGTCGCCGGCTGCGCGCTATCGGAAAATCTGGATCATCGCCGGGGTCAGGATGACCACGAACAGAACGGGCAGGAAGAACAGGATCATCGGCACCGTCAGCTTCGGCGGCAGAGCGGCAGCCTTCTTCTCGGCCTCGTTCATGCGCATGTCGCGGCTCTCCTGCGACAGGACCCGCAACGCCTGGCCCACGGGCGTTCCGTAGCGCTCGGCCTGGATCAGGGCGGTCGTGACCGCCTTGATCTGGTCGAGGCCGATGCGGTTGGCGAGATTCTCGAAGGCGATCCGCCGATCCGGAAGGTAGGAGAGTTCGGCCGTCAGGACGGCGAGTTCCTCGGCGAGGACGATCGACTGCCCCACCACCTCGGTGCTGACGCGGCGGAACGCGTGCTCGACCGACATGCCCGACTCCACGCAGATCAGCGTCAGGTCGAGGGCGTCCGGCCAAGCCGCCCGGATCTCGGTCTGGCGCTTGTTCGCGCAATTGTGCAGGTAGAGTTCGGGCGCCTTGATGCCGAGGAGCAGAACGGCGATCACGATCATCGTCCGGATCGCGAACGGCTGATCCAGAACCCCGAGGACGAAGACGTAGAAGATCGCGATCAGCGCAAGGACGATCGGGGTCACGAGACGGAAGAACAGGAAGCCCGTTTCCGCCCCGGGCGAGCGATACCCCGCCATCATCAGCTGCTTCCGGGCGGTTTCGGTCCCGAGCCAGCGGTTCAGGTTGAACTGCTCCACCACCCGTTTCATGTAGGCCTTCGGCGCGACCCGCAGCGTCGCCTTGGAGCTCATGCGTTCGCGCTCGCGGCGCCGGATCTCCTCGCGCTCCTCGCCCAGCAGCTTCATGCGCTTTCCGAGCCGGTCCGGCTCGAGGATCGGCTGAAGCAGCGCGAACGCCGTGGCGGCCGCGGCGACCGCGGCCAGGGCGGTGCCGAGAAATCGCGGGTCGGTGACCTTCGCGGCGATGAGATCCAGCATGCGGTGTCTCCGTACGATCCGACCGGACGAGGATTCTGGGTAACGGGGTGCTTTGCGGCGGGGCGGTTCAGACGTCGAAGTTGATCATCTTCTTCATCGTGAAGACGCCGAGCGACATCCAGATCGCGGAGGCCACCAGGGCGAGCTTGCCGATATCGGTGCGCCAGAGGAGCGAGATGTAATCCGGGCTCGACAGGTAGGTCAGGGTGGCGACGATGAAGGGAAGGGCCGCGATGATGCCGCCGGACGCCTTCGCCTCCATGCTCATCGCCTGGATCTTGCCGGCCATCTTCTTGCGCTCGCGCAGCACCCGCGAGAGGTTGGCCAGGGCTTCGGAGAGATTGCCGCCGGACTTCGCCTGGATGCTGATCACGATGGCGAAGAAGTTCACGTCGGAGACCGGCACCCGCTCGTGCATCTTCAACAGGGCCTCACCGAGGGAGAGACCGAGGGTCTGGGCCTCGACGACCTGTCGGAATTCGCTGCGGATCGGCTCCTCCGCCTCCCGCGAGATGATCCGGAAGCAGTCGCCGACGGGAATACCGGCGCGCACACCGCGGGTGATGATGTCGATGGCGGTCGGCAACTCGTTGATGAACGCTTTGATCCGGCGCTTGCGCAGATAGGCGACCAGCCAGAGCGGCAGGCCGAAGCCGCCGGCGAACACCGCGCCGAGGCCGGCCAGCGGATTGCCGGTCGTCACCAGGATCGCGAAGCCGAACACGATCGCCATCGCCACCGAGATGGCGAAGAACTGATTCCGGGTCCAGGACAGACCGGCCCGGGCGAGCTTCAGTTCGAGCGTGACCTTGGTGCCTTCGCGCTTGGCCTCGACTTCCTTGAGGCTCTTGGCGACCTGTTCGCGGCGACTGACCGTCGCGGTCCGGCTTCCCGGCGCGGCGACGACGCTGACGGTCCTGCGGCGTTCGGCGGACCGCTTCTCGCCGGAGAGGTAGGGGAACACGAAGACGTAGGCGAGCCCGCCGGCCGCGAGCGCGAGGAGGCCGGACGCGAGGGCGAGGCCGCTGGCGTTCACAGGGCGCTCCCGCCGGCGCTTGCGGCGTCGAGAGCGGCCGCGAGCGCCTCGTCCTCGCCGTAATAGCGCGCGCGCTCCCAGAAGCGCGGCCGGCCGATGCCCGTGGAGCGGTGGCGCCCGATGAGCTTGCCGTTCGCATCCTCGCCGAGCACGTCGTACAGGAACAGGTCCTGCGTGATGATGACGTCGCCTTCCAGACCCATCACCTCGGTGATGTGGGTGATCCGGCGCGAGCCGTCGCGCAGGCGGGTGGCCTGCACGATGACGTCGATGGAGCCGCAGATCATCTCGCGCAGCGTGCGCGAGGGCAGGCTGAAGCCCCCCATGGTGATCATCGACTCGATACGCGCCAGGGCCTCGCGCGGCGAGTTGGCATGCAGCGTTCCCATGGAGCCATCGTGGCCCGTATTCATCGCCTGCAGGAGATCGAAGGCCTCCGGGCCGCGGACCTCGCCCACGATGATGCGCTCGGGCCGCATGCGCAGGCAGTTCTTGACGAGGTCTCGCATGGTGACCTGGCCGGACCCCTCCATGTTGGGCGGCCGGGTTTCGAGGCGGACCACGTGCGCCTGCTGGAGTTGCAGCTCGGCCGCGTCCTCGCAGGTGATGATGCGCTCGTCCTCGTCGATGTAGCGGGTCAGGCAGTTCAGCAGCGTGGTCTTGCCCGAGCCGGTACCGCCCGAAATCACGACGTTGCAGCGGACGCGGCCGATGATCTGCAGGATGCGGGCGCCTTCCGGCGAGATCGCCCCGAAGGTGACGAGCTGGTCGAGGGTGAGCTTGTCCTTCTTGAACTTACGAATGGTGAGCACCGGCCCGTCGATCGCCAGCGGCGGGGCGATGATGTTCACGCGGGACCCGTCGGGGAGACGCGCGTCGCAGATCGGCGAGGCTTCGTCGACGCGCCGGCCGACCTGGCTCACGATCCGCTGACAGATGTTCATCAGCTGCTGGTTGTCGCGGAAGCGCACGTTGGTGAGCTGAATCTTCCCGCCGACCTCGATGAAGGCCCGGCTGGCCCCATTGACCATGATGTCGGCGATGTCGTCGCGGGCGAGCAGCGGCTCGAGCGGGCCGTAGCCGAGCACGTCGTTGCAGATGTCGTCGAGCAGTTCCTCCTGCTCGGCGATCGACAGGACGATGTTCTTGAGCCCGATGATCTCCGAGACGATGTCGCGGATCTCCTCGCGCGCGGACTCGGCATCGAGGCGCGAGAGCTGCGACAGGTCGATCGCCTCGATCAGCGCACCGAAGATCATGCTCTTGGTGCGGAAGTAGTCCTCCGACTTCACCGTCTCCACGACGGCCACGGGTTCGGGACGGCGGGGAGCCTCCACCTTCGCGCGAAGGGCCGAATCGTCGTGGATCGGCAGCGAGACCTGTGGCGTCGCGATGACGGCGACGGGACGCGGCGACGGCGCCGCCGCCGCACTGCCGGATCGTCTACCGAACATGATGCGGCCTCCCGGCGGTCAGGTCGTGCGGAACCGGCTGGTGCATCACGAGGCCTTGCGCCGCGCAAGCCTGGCGAGCAGCGGCTCGAAGAGGTTCGGCCGTGCGCGGCGCAGTTCGGCGCGGCCGGTGATCGAGGCGGCGAGGGAGGAGAAGATCTCGGCCGCCTTCGCGCCGGACTGCACCTCGCCGATCATCTGCCCGTTGTTCGCGGCCGTGCCGAACAGGGCGGCGTCGAAGGGGATCGCGGCCGTGATCGTCGTATCGAGGGACTTCGCGAATTCGGCCGAGGCAATCTCGGGGCGCTTGGGAACGCCGACGCCGTTGAGGATGATCCGCGGCTTGCGATCGTTCGGACGATTCTGCTGCAGCAGCGTCAGGAGGTTCTTCGCGTTGCGCAGAGCGGCGAGTTCGGGGCTCGCCACGATGAGGATCTCGTCGGCGCTGATCATCAGCCGGCGCGACCAGGCCGTCCACTGATGGGGGACGTCGAGCACGACGCAGGGCACGGCGGCCCTCAGCAGATCGAGCAGGTGATCGAAGGCCGGCTCGGCCAGATCGATGGTGCGGTCGAGGGTGGCGGGCGCAGCGAGCAGGGAGAGATTGTCGCTGCACTTCGACAGGAGACGGTCGAGGAGGTTCGAATCGAGCCGGTCCGGCGCGAACACCGCCTCGGCGATACCCTGCGGCGGGTCCTGGTTGAAGTTCAGGCTGGCCGTTCCGAAGGCGATGTCGAGGTCGGCGATGACGGTCGCGGTGTCCTGCTCCCGGGCGATCGTCCAGGCCAGGTTGTGGGCGAGCGTGGAGGCGCCGACCCCGCCCTTCGCGCCGACGACGGCGACGGTCCGCCCCACCGGCTTGGCGCCCGGCGCCGTGAACAGGTCAGAGATCGCCTGGATCAGGTCGATCGGGCGCACAGGCGCCATGAGGTATTCGCTGACGCCGCGCTGGATGAACTGGCGATACAGCGCCACGTCGTTGACATGCCCGATGACGACGACCTTCGTTCCCTCGTCACAGACCTGCGCCAGGGAATCGAGGCTTTCGAGTGGGCGCGACTTCGTCCCCTGCGTCTCGATGACGATGACGTTCGGCGTCGGCGCGTGGCGGTAGGCCTCCACCGCGGCGGCGCCACCGCCCATCTGAACCTTGACGTGCGCCTTCTGCATGCGCCGGTCGGCACCGACGGACTCGATCAGCGCCGCGCTCTCCTGCGTCTCGCAGAACGCCTGAATCGTGATCCGCGGCACGGGAGCGATGATGCGCTCGGACGTCTCGTTCAGATCCGCCATGAGGAGAATTCCGGTTCAGGTTGCCGCCGAAGCGGATGCGAGGACGGGTCGGGTCGCGGGCGAAGCGAGGCGCCCGCCCAGCGCGCTCATTGCGAGACCTGCGCCTTGATCGAGGTCTTCCCATCCTGACGCCATTCGATTGACGGATCCTTGCCGTCTCGGATCTTGCCGATGTCGTTGGTGCGCCGGATCGTGTCGATCCGGCCTTCGGGGCGGGCCCGCACGAGATCGACCGGGTCCGCGACCTGCGCGGCGAAGTTCGACTGCGTCGCGCAGCCGAAGTTCCAGTAGATCTCGTTGCGGCCGCTGAACGCCGGATCGCCGACCCCGAGGTCCTGAGGCCAGTTGCCGCACTGGCTCGCGACCTTGGCCTCCATGCGCTGGAAGCTCAGCCGGAGGGGCGCAGCGAGGTTCGGATTGGCCACCACATAGCGGGAAACCGCGACCTGACGGCCGGACACGCCGCCCTGAAGGCTCATCCGTTGCAGGGCCGCGGCCGTCCGGTCGACCGCCGCGGCCGTCCCGGGAGCGCCACCGGCGGGAACATCGAGGATCAGCGTGCCGCGGCCGTAGCGCCGGTACTCCAGCAGGAACGCGTCGACATCGGCGGCCTGGCGCGGATCGATATGACCCGTGCCGGTCACGAAGACGTCGAGGCTGCGCACGCCTTCGGCGAGGGCCAAGGGATGCCGCGCGCGATAGTCGGCCGGGTAGAGCGAGCCGGTGGTGACGACCGGATCGGCGCGGCAGGCCCCGAGCAGGGCGGCGACGCCGGCCAGCGCAGCCAGAGCCAGCGGTGTGCGGAGAGACGGGAGGGACATCGGTGGAGGGTCCTGCTGGTGCCGGGGCCGCGGTACCGTGATCGTTCGGGGAAGCGCCGGACTAGTCGGTGATGAAGCCGACGCGGCCGCGATAGGCGCTGCCGAGCGGGCTGGCGCCGGCGACGCCGTAGAGACGGTTGAAGCGTCCGAGCAGGATGCCCTGGGCGTCCTGGGCATCGACGAAGCCGTCGTCGGGCCGGGCGACCTGGCGCGGTTCCATCGGCTTGGCGATGTAGGGCGTGACCATGATCATCAGTTCCGTCTCCTGGCGCTGGTAGTCGCGGGACCGGAAGAGGGCGCCGATGATGGGCAGGTTGATGAGGCCCGGCAGGCCGGTGATCGCCGCCTTGTTGCGCTGCTGGATCAGGCCGGCCGTCATCATCGTCGCGCCGGAGGCCAGTTCGATCGTGGTCTCGGACTTGCGGACGGTGAAGCCCGGCACCGCGGTGGTGGTCCCGGTGAAGTTCAGGTTCAGGGCGTTCTGCTGATCGATCTCGGTGACCTGGGTTCCGACGCGCACCGAGATCCGGTTCTCCGCCAGCACCACCGGCGTGAAGTTGAGGCTGACGCCGTAATCCTTGTAGCTGACGCTCGGCACGCAGGTCTGGATCGTGCTGGTCCCGACGGAGGTGCAGCTCAGGTTCGAGGGGACGGGGATCTGGCCGCCGGCCGTGAAGGTCGCGGATTCGCCGGAGATGGCCGTCAGGGTCGGCTCCGCGAGGACCCGGGAGACGCCGGCCTGCTCGAAGGCCCGCAGGGTGGCCGTGAGGTTCGCTCCGCCCGGGCCGTTGATCGTCCCCGCCAGCAGGTTGCCGGTCGGGAAGGCGCCGCCGTTGAGGGCGAGCGGCGTGGTGTTGACGAGGTTGAGACCGGACCAGCCTCCGCTCAGATTGACGCCGAACTGCTTCAGCACCGTGCGCGAAACCTCGACCACGGTGACGCGCAGCATCACCTGATCCTTGCCGCGGATCGTGAGGTTGTTGATGACGGCGCCGCGCGCGGCCGGACCGGCGCCCGAGACGCCCACGAAGGCATTGGCGATGTCGAGGGCCTGGGCGGCCTCGGAGGCGGAATTGACCGTCCCGGTCAGAACGACCGAGTCCCCGGCCGCGCGGACGTCGAAGCGTCCGCCCGCGATGCTCTGGTTCAGGGTCTGGCGCAGCACGTTGAGGTCGCGCGCCACGGTGACGTCGAGGGCGGTGATCTGCCGGCCCTCGCCATCCATGATGAAGATCGAAGTCGCCCCGTTCTCCATGCCGATCACGAAGACCTTGCGGGTCGAGCGAACGACCGCGTTGGCCACCTTCGGGTTGGCGACGAACACCTCCTTGGCGTCGCGCGGGAGGTCGATCACCAGCGAGCGCCCCATGGTGAGGTCGACCCGGCGCGACGTCGCCCCCTCGTTGGCCCCGACCGCCAGCACGGGCGCCGCGGTCAGGCCGCCATGGGACTGAGCATAGCCGGGGCGCACGGCCCCGACGGACAGGAATCCGGCGAGAAGGCAGGCGAGCAGCGGAGCGCGCCGCAGGGCCGGCCAGGGGGAGAGGGTCATCGACGCGTCCTCTGTCATCGTGCGTGCGCCGGTCTCAGCGTCGCGATTGCTGCTTCGCGACGCCGAACCGCACCACGGTCAGGGCCGTCTCGGGGCGGCTCTCGAGGCTCGGATCGCTGCTGCGTCCGCTGTCCACCAGGCTGCGCAGCGAGAGCGAGAGTTGCCCGACCTTCTGGGCGAGGGTCACGGTCTCGGCCTGGCCCGGCGTCAGCGCCAGGGTGGCCGTCTGCCCGGTGACGACGGTGTTGCCGTTCTTTTCCTGGACGACCTGCCCGATGGCCAGGACGCGCACGTCCTGGAGCAGGGTCTCGGAGAGCTGGACGTCGGCGGTCCCGCGTGCGGAATCGTCGTCCCGGTAAGTCCGGATCACGTCGACGTGGTCGTTGGGCAGGATGAAGCCGCCCGCCGTGCTGCTGCCGACCGCGTCGATGGTGATCGCCACGGCGCGCATGCCTGCGGGCAGGATCGCCGCCATGAAGCCGCCGTCGGATCGGGCGAGCTTCTGGGGCCTGATCGGTTCGCCGGCGAGGAAGCCGGAGCGGGCGATCGACCCGACGATCTCCTCCATGCCCTTCGGCGCGTTCGTGCGGGTGATGTAGCCGGTCGTCACGGCGTCGTTCGGCCAGGGCTGCCAGCGAAGGTCCGGCGCCTGGATGTTCTGTCCCATCGGCAGTTCGGCCGCCGCGACGAGGACATCGGTCATCGGCACGACGGGCGGCGGAACGACGGCCGCCGGCTGCACGACCGGCTTGTCCTCCCCACTGATCAACAACGCCGCGCCACCACCTGCCACGAGGGCTATGGCAAGAACGGCCAGTCTGGCTGGTTTCATCGCCGAACTCGAACCTGCACGGCACATCGCCGTGTCGGTCGAGGATGACGTCGCATTCCTCAAATTACGGTTAACAAGGAGTAATCGATCCGAACGAATGCCGAAATCCGAGGCGGCGCCAGATCAGACTGCGACGAGGCGGAGCCAGATGGCCGTATCGGGCATCACGACGAGGGCCGACAGCGCGAGGGCGATGCCGTAGGGAACGCCGGTCCTGGCGTCGTGCAGGTGCCGCGCGAAGGGCAGGCGCGCGACCGGGGAGGGGAGCGGCTGAAGGCGCAGGGCGAGGAGCGTCAGGGTCAGCGCGCCTCCGGCGAGGGAGGCGATGATCAGGTAGCCGGCCAGCTGGTCGAAGCCGATCCACAAGGCCGTCGCGGCCGCGAGCTTGGCGTCGCCGCCGCCGATGAAGCCGAGGGCGAACAGGGTGAAGGTGACGGCGAGGGTCGCGGCGCCCGCGCCGAGATGGCCCGCGAGATCGTCCCAACCGAGACCGCCGGCGACGGCGAAGACCGCGAATGCCGCGACCAGGGCGATCGACACCATGTTCGGGATCAGCATGGTCAGGAGGTCCCTGGCGGCGGCATAGGCCATCAGGAAGGGAAACACGACGAGGAGACTGACGCTGGCCATGTCGCTTTCGTTCCTGCCGCTCGGTGGACGTGCGAGGTGGGGCGAAGGCCCGATCGGTCCGACGATCGAAGCCTCTGCGGAAGCATCGGCGCGCCGACCCGTCAGGGTCGGCCGGGCGCCGCGGTGTCGAGACGCGACCGCGGCCGAACGGAGCGAGGAGCATTGCGGAGGACCGCAATACTCCTCGAAACCGATCGGGTCGGGCTATCGAACGCGCTCCGCAGGACCGTGTGGACGGACCGCAGACGCGGGTGCGTCAGGCGCGATCAGGAGGTCTTCAGGTTGTTCGCCACCGTGGTGAGCGTTCCCTTGAGGTTGGTGCCGACCGTACCGAGAATGGCAACGACGGCGACGGCGATCAGCGAGGCGATCAGGCCGTACTCGATGGCGGTGGCGCCGGACTCGTCAGCCACGAAACGCTTGAACATGGTGGTCATGGCAAAATTCCCCTGGGAGTGAATGTGCCGTTCACGCTCTGGGCGTCTCGATCGGCGACGGGTTCATATTGCCGAACGGCCCTTGCCATTGCGTTAAATCAGTCGCGGAAACGCAGGCAGATCCGCGGGCCTCGCGTTGTAGTGAAGCATTGGTAAAGCCCAAGATTTCGCGGGCGGCGACCGCTGATCCGAAAGGATCCGCGACCCCCAAATCCTTCGCGGTCTCGCCTCACCTGGGCCGCCGTGCCCGTCCGCGGTTCGAGGCGTCCCTGCCGGCGCCGAGGACGTCCGGTTATCGGTTCGTTTACCCTGCTCGTGCTTCCTGAGGGTCAAGCCTCGGCAGCGGGACGCGTGCCTCCTCGCCGAGATCGTTCACGATTTGCGTCGTGCCGTCCGGTCCGAGTGAGCGTCCGATGCACCCCCCATCAAACCCACCGCATATTCCGCTCCGGGTCCTGGCGGCCCTGATGCTGGCCGGCTATGCCGCGTTCGGTTGCTCCCATGCGCGCGCCCAGGCGATCGATGCGCCGCCCACCATCGTCGCGGTGACGGTCGACAACGCCAAGGTCATGCGCCTGCCGGAGAAGACCCAGACCGTGATCGTCGGGAACCCGATGATCGCCGACGTCGCCCTGCAGCGGAACGGCATCCTGATCCTGACCGGCAAGAGCTTCGGCAGCACGAACCTGATCGCCCTGGACGCCACGGGCCAGATGCTCGCGGAATCCACGATCAGCGTTCAGGCCCCGCAGGCCGCCGTGATCACGGTTCAGCGCGGGCTGGAACGGGAATCCTATTCCTGTACCCCGAATTGCCAGCCGTCGATCCAGCTCGGGGATGCGAACAAGTTCTACGGCGAAGTCAGCAGCCAGGCCGAGAGCCGCCGCAGCATGGCGACGGGCGGCGCGGCTGCGAGCCGCTAGTCCGGGCCAGACGACCTCGCCCCGCCCACGGCGGACACCGCAGAGCGAGATCCGCGTCCCGCGCGCAGGCGATCGAGGCGCGGCAAACCATGACGTCCGGCTTCACCCGCCGAACGAATGGCGATGAATGGCCGCGCTCTCGGCGGCGAGGCGGAAGCCGTCCAGGCCCTCGACCGTCGCGTCCAGGCCCGCCCGGCGGTCGGCGACGTACCGGAGGGCGCCGGCCACCACCCGCTCCGAGTAGGGCTTGGCGATCACCCCGACGGCACCGGCGAAATCGTCGGGGATCCGCTTGGCGTTCGCCGTCATGAACACGACCGTGACGTTCGGGTCGGCGCTGAGCGCACGGGCGACGTCGACACCGGTCGGTCCGTCGATCAGGTGGATGTCCACGAACGCCACGTCGGGTGCGGTCGCCCGTCCGAGAGCGATCGCCTCGGCCGAGCTTCCGGCGACACCCACCGTGACGTGGCCGAGATCGTCGAGCAGGCATTCGAGTTCGAGGGCGATCAGGACCTCATCTTCGACCACCAGAATGCGCAGCGGCGATCCGGTCATGGGGAAGCCCATTCCGGGCCGGGAGCCCGATCGGTGATGGCGCTCTGGAGCGAGATCGCATCAAGGGGGACCATGATCTCGACGCGGGTTCCGGGCCCGACATCGCTCCAGGCGATGACTCCCCGCAGCTGGCGCACCACCATCTCCACCAGGGAACGGCCGAAACCGGCCGGGTTCGGCGTTCCGGCGGCGAGGCCCACGCCATCGTCCTCGATCAGCATGCGCAGGCCGTCCGCGCTGCGCTGGGCGGTGATCGTGATCCGCCCGGGCCGGCTATCGGGAAAGGCGTGTCGGACGGCATTGGTGGCGAGCTCGTGCATCATCAGCGCCAGGGGCGCCGCCATCGCGGCGGACACGGCGATGGAGTCGATCGAGGCGCTCACGGCCGTACGGTCGGTATCGAGGCCGGCCACCAGTTCCGAGACGAAGTCGTCCGCGAATTCTCGAAGGTCGAAGCGGGTCACATCGCCGGTGGAGTAGAGCATTCGGTGCACCGTCGAGAGCGCCCCGATGCGCTCGGCCATGCCCTGAAGGGCGTCCCGGGCCTCGCCGCGCGGCGTTCGGCGCGCCTTCAGGAGCATCAGCGAGGAAATGACCTGGAGGTTGTTCTTGACCCGATGGTCGACCTCGTGGAGCAGCGCCGTCTTCTGTTCGAGGGCGGCCCGCAGATCCGCCGTCTGCTCGCTGACCCGGCGCTCGAGCTCGTCGTGCGCATCCTTCATCGCGACTTCGTGGCGGTACTTGCCGGTCATGTCGGCCTGGGCCGAGTAGAAATGCGCGATGCGGCCGGTCTCGTCATGCACGGGCGCCACCGTCATGCCGTTCCAGAACGACGTCCCGTCCTTGCGGTAATTGACGATCTCGATCTCGATCGGGCGCCCGGCGGTCACCGCCTCGCGCAAGCGGCGCACCGCGCGCGGATCGGTATCGGGACCCTGCAGCATCCGACAGTTCCGGCCCAGGACTTCCTCCCAGGCGTAGCCGGTCAGGGACAGGAAGGCGTCGTTCGCCCAGACGATGGGATTGTCGTCCTGGTGCGGGTCGGTCAGGACCATGGGCGTCGGGCTCGCGGTGAAGGCCGCCACGAACGCACCGGCGCCGATACCGAGGTCGCGTGTTCCCGTCGCCGGCGTTTCCCTATGCGTCATGATCGACTTCAGCCAAGACGAGATACCTGCACTGTCGACCCGTACGCCGGCCGGTCGCCTGTCGGCTGGAACGCGGATCCGGATTTGAACTGCCGGGAGGACTCGCCGTCAACACCTGGATCGGAGAACCTCGGGAGGGCGGTCGGGCCGCTAACAGGAAGATGCGAGACCTCGCGTTAAGATTTCGGAAGGCATGCTGTCGGTGGTAATCGATGCGCCACGGCAAACCGGCCCGGCGGCTAACCCCCGTCCCGGGCGAGCGCCGAGGTCCGCTTGCTTCGCGGGCATCAAGCCTTTCGGCCCTCAGGAGTTCCACGCCATGGCCCGAAGCGACGCAACGGACAGCCCGAGCCGCCGTCTCCGCCTGAAGGACATCGTCGAGGATCCGCGCATTCTCCTGATGCTCGCGCTCGGGTTCTCCTCGGGATTGCCGCTGCTGCTGGTGCTCGGGACCTTCTCGACGCGGCTCGCCTACTCGGACGTCGACGTCAAATCCATCGGCCTTTTCAGCTACTTGGCGCTGCCCTACTCGCTGAAGTTCTTCTGGGCCCCGCTCATCGACCGCTTCGACGTGCCGGTGCTCAGCGGATTGCTCGGACGCCGGCGCGCCTGGATGATCACGACCCAGTGTGCGGTCGCCCTGTCGCTGACGCTGATGGCCTCCGCCGACCCCGGCACGAGCCTCGCGCTTCTCGGCCTCGGTGCGTTCCTGGTCGCCTTCGGCGCCGCGACGCAGGACGTGGTCATCGACGGCTGGCGCATCGACGCGGCCGGCACCGACCTTCAGGGCGTGATGGCGGCGACCTCCAATCTCGGCTACCGCCTCGCCCTGATGTCGGCCGGCGCCGGTGCCCTCTTCATCGCGAGCGCCTATGGCTGGAGCGTCGCCTACCTGTCGATGGCGGGGCTGATGGGCGTCGGAATCGTCGCCGCGCTGCTCGCCCCGGCCTATGGCCGCGCGACCGCGGAGGCGACCGCGGCCGCACCGGCGAGAACCTGGACCTTCCGCGGCGCCGTCCTGGAGCCCCTGACGGAACTGCATACCCGGCTCGGGGCCGGCCTCTGGGCGATCCTCCTCCTCGTCGCCCTCTATCGGCTGCCCGATTTCATCTCGGGCGTCATGGCGAGCCCGCTCTACCGGGAGGTCGGCTTCAGCCTGGTCGAGATCGGCGCGGTCTCGAAGCTCTACGGGATCTGGATCGGCATCGCGGGCGCCTTCGTGGGGGGCTGGGCGATGACGCGCTTCGGGCTGTTTCCCACCCTCGTGGTCGGCGCCTTCCTGGGCGCGGCCTCGAACCTCTCCTTCTCGTGGCTGTCCTTCGGCGGGCCGGAGGTCTGGCGCCTCACCGCCGCGATCTCCATCGACAATTTCTGCGGCTCCTTCGCCGGGATGGCGCTGATCGCCTACATGTCGAGCCTGACCGCGCCGGGCTTCGCCGCCACCCAGTACGCCCTGTTCTCGTCGCTCTACGCGCTGCCGGGCAAGCTCGTGGCCGGAACCTCCGGTTACATCGTGGCGGCCTTCGGCTATCCGGTGTTCTTCGCCTTCACGGCGGCCGTCGGCATCCCGGTGGTCGTCCTCTGCCTCCTCGTCGGCCGGGCGGGCGGGCGCAAGGCGGCCGCGGCGCGGGCGACCGCGACCGATCCGGTCCGCCCGGAGACCGCCGCCGGCGACGAGATCGGCGGGAACCATGCGCGGGGTCCCGGCCTTGCTTCCACCGGCAACGACCAACCCGGGGCGGGCCGGACCGGACGCCCCCACCCGGCACACGGATGAGAGCGCAGACGTGAGCAACATCAAACTCGTCGACGACATCGTCACCGCGCCGGCCGTCCCCCCCGGCGCCCCGGACCTCAGCGACGCCGATCGCGTGGCGCTCCGTCGCGCCGTCGAGGCCCTGGAGAAGCCCGGGCTCGCCGCACGGCTCTCGGCGGTGGCCGGCGCGCCACTCGACATGATCAGCCGGGCGCTGCCCGCGCCAGTAACCGACGCCGTGTCGCAGGCGACCGAGCGCGCGATGCGCGCCTCGCTCAAGGTCGCCCTGGCGACCCTGCCGGCCGGCCGCGAGATCGACGTCCCCGCCCCGTCCGATCCACTTCTGGCCGGCCCCGCCGGCACGGAATCGGCCACGATCCGCACCGTCACGCGCCTGGCGAAGTACCTGCCTTCCAGCGCCTTCGGCCACAAGGCGATGGCGGCCGTCTCCGGTGCCGTCGGGGGCGCCTTCGGCCTCGCCACCCTCGCGGTCGAACTGCCGGTCTCCACGACCCTGATGCTGCGCTCGATCGCCCAGATCGCGCAGGAGGAGGGGGAGGATCTCGCCGATCCCGAGAATGCGCTCGCCTGCGTGCAGGTCTTCGCCCTCGGCGGTCGCGAGGCGGCCGGGAGCGCCCTGACCGAGAGCGGTTACTTCGCCGTGCGTGCGGCGCTGGCCAAGACGATGGTCGAGGCTGCGCGCTATGCCGGCAACCGGGCGCTCCTCGACGAAGCGGCGCCGGCCCTGATCCGCTTCTCGACGCAGATCGCCGCCCGCTTCGGCCTCGTCGTCTCGCAGAAGGTGGCGGCGCAGGCCGTGCCGATCCTCGGCGCCGTCGGCGGTGCGGCGGTGAATGCCGCCTTCATGGATCACTTCCAGTCCACCGCCCGGGCGCACTTCACCGTTCGGCGGCTGGAGCGACTCTACGGCGCCGCCCCCGTGCGCGCGGCCTACGAATCCGAGAAGGCGATGCTGGGCCTCTGAGCCGGTCAGGCCCGCGGGTAGCGACGCGCGAGCAGCGCGTGCACGAGGCGGGCGGTCTGGACCTCGCCGCCCTCCGGCCGGCCCGGCTTGGTCGATGGATTCCAGCCGTAGAGGTCGAAATGCACATGCGCCCGCGTGCCGGGCGCGAAGCGCCGCAGGAACAGGGCCGCCGTGATCGCCCCTGCGAAGGGGCCACCCGAAACGTTGTTCAGGTCGGCGACCTTCGAGTCGAGCAGGGTCGCGTAAGGCTTGTGGAGGGGAAGGCGCCAGACCGGGTCGGCGACGGCGATCCCGGCGTCCGAGACCGACGCGGCCAGGGCATCGTCCTCGGTGAAGAACGCCGGAAGGTCCGGTCCGAGGGCGACGCGCGCCGCGCCCGTCAGGGTCGCGAAATCCAAGAGTAGCTCCGGTGCTTCGGCATCCGCCAGGGTCAGGGCATCGGCGAGGATCAGCCGTCCCTCGGCATCGGTGTTGCCGATCTCGACGGTGAGGCCGGCCCGGCTGCGGATCACGTCGCCCGGGCGGAAGGCGCTGCCCGAGATGGCGTTCTCCACGGCCGGCACGATCAGGCGGAGGCGCAGGTTCAGTCCCGCACCCATCACCATGTCGGCGGCCGCGAGGGCCGCCGCGGCGCCCCCCATATCCTTCTTCATCAGGAGCATGCCGCTCGACGGCTTGATGTCGAGGCCGCCGGTGTCGAAGGCGACTCCCTTCCCGACGAGCGTCACACGCGGCGCATCGACCGGCCCCCAGGACAGATCGATGAGGCGCGGCGCCCGCGGCGAGGCGGCCCCGACCGTGTGGACGAGGGGAAACGCCCGCGCGAGTTCCTCGCCGGTGACGACCGAGACGGTGGCGCCGTGACGCCCGGCGACGGCGCGCACGGCCGCCTCGATCTCCGCCGGACCGAGGTCGTTGGCCGGGGTGTTCACGAGGTCGCGGCCCTGCGCCACCGCCTCGGCGATGCGGGTCACGGCGCCGCCGTCGACCCCGTCCGGGACCACCAGGGCCGGACGTTCCGCGGCGGCCTCGCGGTAACGCCCGAAGCGGTAGCTCCCGAGGAGCCAGGCGAGGGCCGCCGCACCGGAATCGAATCCGTCCACGGGCGTGAAGCGGTAGGTGCCGGGCGGGAGCGCGCCGGGCAGCTTGCCGGCGATCATCCGGTCGCCGGAGTCGCCCAGCCCGAACAGGACCTGATCGAGCCGTCCGTCCGCGGCCGGGAGGAGGGCGATGCGCCCGGCCTTGGGCGCGAAATCCGTGGCGCGCGCGAAGGCGGCCTGCGGCGCCGGCAGCGCCGCCTCGACCTGAACCCAGGATTCCGGCGTGACGCAGGTGATCGGGACGGCGTCGCCCGGATCGGCGACGAGGCGGGACAGGGTCTGGGTCATGGGTCTCGCGAGGGCGGGGGCGGCGAATTAACGGCGGGTTAGGGTTAACGCTCTATCACCGCCGGAACGGCAGCGCGAAGCGCTCGCCCGAGCAAATCCTGCGCCCGATCGGGCCGTCGCGGAGCGCGTCATGGTCACGCCGCTGTTCACGTTCTCCCGGGTGCGCCCGATGCCGCTGCTGGCGGCGACGCTCGTCGCCGCCCTCGCCGCGGGCTGCCAATCCCGGTCCCCCGAGACCACCGGCTCCATCGGCGGCCTCTCGCTGCCGGGCTTCGGCCGCCCCCAGAATCCCGCGGTGATCAGCCGCCGGGAGGTCGAGGCCCTGGGCGAGAAATACGCCGCCGATCAGAACGACGTGTCCCTGGCACTCCGGTACGCGCAGGCCCTGCGCGCCACGAACCAGAAGCCGCAGGCCGTCGCGGTCCTGCAGCAGGCGGCGCTGCGCAATCCCAAGAACAACACCGTGCTCGCCGCCTATGGCAAGAGCCTGTCCGAGGTCGGCCGCTTCCAGGAAGCGGCGGACGTCCTTCAGAACGCCCACACGCCGGCCCGGCCGGATTGGCGCGTGCTGTCGGCCCAGGGCGCGGTCGCCGACCAGCTCGACGATCACACCCGGGCGCAGGGCTTCTACGAGGCGGCGCTGAAGATCCAGCCGGACGATCCGGTCATCCTGTCGAACCTCGGACTCTCCTATGCCCTCGGCCGGCAGTTGACCCAGGCGGAGGCGACCCTGCGGCGGGCCGCCGAGCAGCCGCGGGCGGACGCGCGCGTGCGCCAGAACCTGGCCCTGGTGCTCGGGCTCCAGGGCAAGTTCTCCGAGGCGGAGGCGGTCTCCCGCCAGGATCTCTCGCCGGAAGAGGCCGCGGCCAACACCGCGGCGCTGCGCGCCTTCGTGGCGCAGCCGAACAGCTGGAAGGCCCTGAAGGCCGCCGATGGCCGCGGCGCGCGGCCTGTGCGCCAGGCCGCCGCGCGGCCGGTGGAGTGAGGCCGCCTGCCACCGATGGGGCGGGTGACTTGAGGTTAACCGCAGGTTAAGGCCCACGGCCTAGTCACAAACGGACATGGCGCCACGCGGCGCCGGCTCGCGGCCGTGCCGGCGGAAGAGGAGAGTGCGTGCGTTGGGGTGCTGATCGCTGGCGCTTCTATCGGCTGATCGGACGCGAGATCGCGGGCTCGGTGCGCGACACCTATGCTCGGATGACCGGCCGGCCCGATCTACTTGCCCGCGCACGCGTCACCGCCCTGGTCATCGCACCGCACGACTTGCGCACCAGCGACGCGACCTTCGCGGACGACATCTATGCCGGCCTGTTCGTCTTTGCCGGGCGCTCCCTCTCGGTCAGCGGCCGCTCCCCCTTCGACTACGCGCCGCCTTCGCCGGAATGGGCCGACATCCTTTACGGCTTCGGGTGGCTGCGACACCTGCGCGCCGCCGACACGGCCCTGGCCCGCGCCAATGCCCGCGCCTTCGTGGCCGACTTCATCGCTGGCCGCGGCGATGCGGCGCTCGCCCGGCCGACCCCCGTCGCGGCCCGCCGGCTGATCTCCTTCCTCTGCCAGTCGCCGCTGGTCCTGGAGGGCGCCGACCATGCCTTCTACCAGGCGTTCCTGAAGGCCCTCGGCAAGACGGCGCGCGACCTCGAGGGCGACCTGCGCCGGGGCATCTCACCCCAGAGCCGCCTGCTCGCGGCGGTGGCGCTGTGCTACGCGGGCCTGTGCTGCGACGGCATCCAGCCGATCCTGCGCCGCGCCACCCGCATCCTCGTGCGCGAACTCGAACGGCAGATCCTGCGCGACGGCGGCCACCGCAGCCGCGACCCGCGCTTCGCGATGGAACTGCTCCTCGACCTGCTGCCCCTGCGGCAGAGCTTCCTCTCGCGCAGCGTCGACCCGCCGGAAGCGCTCCTGCACGCCATCGACCGGATGCTGCCGCTGCTGCGGCTGCTCAGGCATCCGGATGCCTCGCTCAGCCACTTCAACGGCATGGGCGCGACGGCGGCCGACCACCTCGCCACCCTGCTGGTCTATGACGGCGCCCTGGCCCAGCCGATGATGCACGCGCCGAATTCCGGCTACGAGCGCCTGGAGGGCGGACGCGTCCTCGTGGTCGCCGATGTCGGCGCGCCGCCTCCGCTGCCCGATTCGATCAACGCGGGCGCCGGGTGCCTGTCCTTCGAGATGTCGAGCGGACCGCAGCGCATCGTCGTCAATTGCGGCCTTCCCGCGAGCGGACCCGAACTGCGTCGCCTCGCCCGCAGCACGGCCGCCCATTCCACCGCGACGGTGGGCGACACCTCGTCCTGCCGCTTCCTGGTCGGCGGGGGGGCCTGGTACGAGCGCTGGGCCGTGACCTGGCTCTCGCACCGGATCGGCCCCGTCATCCTGCGCGGCCCGCGCGACGTGAAATCGGAGCGCGTGAAGGAGGAGGGCGCCACCATCCTGGCGGCGCGCCACGACGGCTATGCCCGCGACCTCGGCCTCATCCACGAACGCCGCTGGCGCCTCACCGGAAACGGCAACCTCCTCGAAGGCGAGGACGCCTTCGTTCGCCCGCCGGTGGCCAAGCGGGGCAAGGCCCGGCACCGGCCGCAGGAAGTGGCGGTGCGCTTCCATCTGCATCCCGCCATCGCCGCGCGCGGCCTCGACCACGGGCGCCTCGAACTGACCTCGCCGATCGGCGAGGTCTGGCATTTCGGCGCCGAGGGCGCGCCGGTCGCCTTGGAGGAGAGCGTCTACTTCGCCGGAATCACCGGCGCCCGGCGCACCGACCAGATCGTGCTCTACGTGCCGGTGACCGAGGACACCCGCGTCCGCTGGGGCTTCGCTCGGGTCCAGACGCGACAGGGCTGAAAAAGCGGTCCGGCGGAGAGCACGGCCGACCCCGAGGAGACGACTGGCCGCAGCGCACAATTTCGTGGTAGGCGCCCGACAGTTTTTCGTCGCTTGCCTTCGGACGCAACGCCATGTCGCATGACCAGGTGCGGGTCACCCGCGCACTCCTCTCCGTTTCGGACAAGGAAGGCCTCGTCGCGTTCGCCAGCGCCCTCGACCGCCTCGGCGTCGAGCTCGTCTCCACCGGCGGCACCCACAAGGCCCTGAGCACGGCCGGGCTCCGGGTCACGGAGGTCGCCGACCTGACGGGCTTTCCCGAGATGATGGACGGGCGGGTGAAGACCCTGCATCCCGGCGTCCACGGGGGCCTGCTCGCGGTGCGCGACAACCCCGAGCATCAGGCCGCCCTCGCGGCGCACGGGATCCGCGCCATCGACCTCCTGGTGGTTAACCTCTACCCGTTCGAGGCGACGGTGGCGAAGGGCGCCTCCTACGACGACTGCGTCGAGAACATCGACATCGGCGGACCGGCGATGATCCGTGCCGCTTCCAAGAATCACGCAGACGTCGCGGTCGTGGTGGATGTCGGCGATTACGGCGATCTCCTCGCCGAACTGGAGGCGAATGCCGGTAGCCTGCACGAGCGGACCCGGCGCCGCCTCGCCCAGAAGGCCTATGCGCGCACCGCGACCTACGACGCAGCCATCGCCAACTGGCTCGCCGGACAGATCGAGACCGAGGCGGCGCCGGCCTATCGCGCCTTCGGCGGCAGCCTCGCCCAGCCCCTGCGCTACGGCGAGAACCCCCACCAGACCGCCGCGTTCTACCGGTCTTCCGGGCTGCCGCGCGCAGGCGTCGCCACCGCGCGCCAGCTCCAGGGCAAGGAACTGTCTTACAACAATCTGAACGACACCGACGCGGCCTACGAGTGCGTGGCCGAGTTCGATCCGGCACGGTCGGCGGCGGTGGCGATCATCAAGCACGCCAATCCCTGCGGCGTGGCCGAGGGCACGAGCCTCCGCGAGGCCTACGAACGCGCCCTGAGCTGCGACCCGACATCGGCCTTCGGCGGGATCGTCGCCCTGAACTGCCCCCTCGATGCGGAGGCGGCGCGCAAGATCGTCGAGATCTTCACCGAGGTGATCATCGCGCCGGACGCCACCGAGGAGGCGATCGCGATCGTCGCGGGCAAGAAGAACCTGCGCCTCCTGCTCGCCGACGGTCTGCCCGACCCGCGCGGGGCCGGCGAGACCGTGAAGACCCTCGCGGGCGGCCTCCTGGTCCAGGCCCGCGACGCGGCGGTGGTCGACGACATGCCGTTGACGGTCGTCACGCAGCGCGCGCCGTCCGAGCGCGAATACGCCGATCTGCGCTTCGCCTACCGGGTCGCCAAGCACGTGAAGTCGAATGCGATCGTGTATGCGCGCGACGGCGCGACGGTCGGCATCGGGGCCGGGCAGATGTCGCGGGTGGATTCCTCGCGCATCGCCGCCTGGAAGGCGGCCGAAGGCGCCAAGCGCCTCGGTGCAATCGAGAGTCTCGCCAAGGGCTCGGTGGTCGCTTCCGACGCCTTCTTCCCCTTCGCCGACGGGCTGATCGCGGCGGCGGAAGCGGGCGCCACGGCGGTGATCCAGCCAGGCGGCTCCATGCGCGACGCCGACGTGATCAAGGCCGCCGACGCGGCCGGCCTCGCGATGGTGTTCACCGGCCATCGCCATTTCCGCCACTGACGTCTCGCTCGGACAGCCTTGAACGGCTAAGCTTCCGGCTTCACGAGGCCTGACCAAATGACTCACACCCAACACTCCACCCGCCGCGAGGAGCGCCGCGCGGCGGGCAAGCGCCTGCGCGAGCAGGTCTCGCGCGAATCGCACGCCGATTGGCAGCCGGCACCGCAGCGCGATCCGATCGCCATCCTTCAGGCCGGGGAAGCCGGCCGGCTCGGCGAGCTCGTGCCACTGCGCCGGGAGCGGATGCGGGCGGACCCGTTCGCCTTCCTGCGCGGAGCCGCCGCCGTGATGGCGGCAGACCTCGAGGGCGTGCCGGTTCCGGGCATCCCGGTCCAGGCCTGCGGCGACTGCCACATCGGCAATTTCGGCGTCTATCGCAGCCCCGAGGGGCAGACGCTGTTCGACATCAACGATTTCGACGAGACGCTGTGGAACGTCGACTTCACCGTCGACGTGAAGCGCCTCGCCGCCAGCATCGCCCTGGCGGCCCTGCCACGGGGCGAGGACAAGGCCCGCCGCGCGGCCCGGGCCGGCGTCCGCGCCTATCGCGAGCACATGCGCGAACTCTCGGCCCTCTCGCCCCTGGCGATCTGGCACAGCCGGATCGACCTCGACCATGAGGTCGGGCGCCTCGGCGACGACGACCTGTGCCGGCGCCTCCTGTCCGAGGCCGCGACCGAGAACGCCGACGGGCTGAGCCGCGGCGACGTACCCGCCCTCGCGGTGGCCCCGGGCGAGACCGACCCGGCGGACTGGCGGATCGCCGACAAGGCGCCGACGATCTTCCACCAAGGGCGAGGCGGCCTGACCGAGGCGGTGCGCGATGCGGCGGAGGCGCTGCGCGCCTATCCGGACAGCCTCACCGCCGACCGCTGGACCCTGCTATCCCGCTACGCGCAGCGCGACGTCGCCTTCAAGGTCGTCGGCATCGGATCGGTGGGGCTGGTCTGCGCCGTCGGGGTCTACACCGACGCGGACGGCGCCCCGCTGTTCCTGCAGATCAAGGAGGCCCGTCCCTCCGTGATCGGCCAGCTCGCGCTCAGCCCCTTCAGCGTGGTCTCGGAGGGCCAGCGGGTGATCGACGGCCAGCGGATCATGCAGGCGGCGAGCGATCTCTTTCTCGGCACGGCGTTCTCCGAGGCGAGCGGGCGCTCCTACTACGTGCGCCAGCTCAAGAACCGGAAGCTCTCGGCCGTCGGCGGGATCCTCGCGGAGAGCGGCGCCAAGGCCTATGCGCAGCTCTGCGGCACGACGCTGGCGCGCGCCCATGCCCGCTCCGGCGACGCGGCGATGATCGCAGGCTATCTCGGCAAGGGCTCCGCCTTCGACGAGGCGGTCGCGGACTTCGCCATGGCCTATGCGCGCCAGAGCATCGCGGACCATGCCCTGCTGGTCACGGACTTCCTGACCACGCCCGAGCCCCAGGCCGACTGAAACGTCAAGGGGCCCCGCCTCGCGGCGGGGCCCCTCGGGCGCGCGATCCTCAGCGGACCGGGTTCTCGTCGTAGGTGAAGATATCGCGGTCCTTGGTCTCCGGGATGAAGAGGAGCCCGATGACGAAGGTCATCGCCGCGATCGCGATCGGGTACCACAGGCCGTTATAGATGTTCCCGGTCTGGGCGACGATGGCGAAGGAGGTCGCTGGCAGCAGGCCGCCGAACCAGCCGTTGCCGATATGGTAGGGCAGCGACATCGAGGTGTAGCGGATGCGGGTCGGGAACAGCTCCACCAGCGCCGCCGCGATCGGGCCGTAGACCATCGTCACGTAGAGGACGAGGATCGTGAGGATCCCGACCACGATCAGCTTCTGGCCCGTGAAGATGTCGATCGGGTTCGCAGCCTTGACGATGGTGGCGTTGCCGGCGGGCGCCGGGTAGCCCGCCGCGGTGAGCGCCGACGGCACCGCCTTGGCGAAGGCCGGGTCGGCGACGGGGAAGTCCTTGCCCGCGATGGTCACGATGGTGGGCGCTCCGGCGGCGACCGGCTCGGTGGTGTAGTTCACGGCGGAGCGGGCGAGGAGCGCCTTGGCGACGTCGCACTCCTTGGTGAACTTGGCCGTTCCGACCGGATTGAACTGGAACGAACAATCGTCGGGGTTGGTCTTCACCACCACCGGTACGGTGGATTGCGCCTGGTATAGGGCCGGGTTGGCGTTGGCGGTCAGCTGCTCGAACAGCGGGAAGTAGGTGAGCGCCGCGATCAGGCAGCCGCCGAGGATCACCGGCTTACGCCCGATCTTGTCGGAGAGCGCGCCGAAGAACAGGAACCCGCCGGTGGCGAGGAGCAGAGACCAGGCGATCAGCACGTTGGCGGTGAACTGGTCGACCTTGAGGATGCTCTGCAGGAAGAACAGGGCATAGAACTGCCCGGCGTACCAGACCACGGCCTGGCCGGCGGTGAGGCCGAACAGGGCGAGGAGCGCCCACTTGGCGTTGCGCCACTGGCCGAAGGCTTCCGAGAGCGGCGCCTTCGAGTGCGTGCCTTCCTCCTTCATCTTTTTGAAGGCCGGGCTCTCGTTCATCTGCAGGCGGATCCAGACGGAGATGAGCAGCAGCACGCAGGAGACGAGGAACGGAATGCGCCAGCCCCAGGCCTGGAAGGCCGTGATGGTGGTCTGTGTGCCGTCGGCGGCGGTGGTCACGGTGGGCGCGTAGGCGCCGTTCACGTAGCCCTGCGTCGACAGGATGATGATCAGCGAGAGAAGCAGGCCGAGGGTCGCCGTCGTCTGGATGAAGGCGGTGTAGAACCCGCGGCGGCCGCGCGGTGCGTGCTCGGCCACGTAGACGGCCGCGCCGCCATACTCACCGCCCAGTGCGAGGCCCTGGAGCATGCGCAGGGCCAGCAGCGTCACCGGGGCGACCCAGCCGATCCCATAGCCGTTCAGGGTGTCGTAGGAGGGCAGCAGGCCGACGCAGAAGGTCGAGATGCCCATGATCAGGATGGTGATCAGGAAGGTGTGCTTGCGGCCCACCATGTCGCCGAGTCGGCCGAAGACCAGAGCGCCGAAGGGCCGGACCAGGAAGCCGGCCGCGAAGGCAAGGAGGGCGAAGATGTTTCGCGTCGCTTCGGGGTAGGCCGAGAAAAACTGTGCTCCGATGATCGTCGCGAGCGATCCGTAGAGATAGAAGTCGTACCATTCGAAGACGGTACCGAGGGACGAGGCGAGAATGACCTTCTTCTCGCCCGCGCTCATCGGCCGTGTGGCCGACTCGCTGGCGGGAATTGCGCTCGACGCAACCATGGGACGTTTCTCCAAGTCTTGTTCCGCCCGGGCGTAGTCCGCCCGTGGCTTGTTGGACCTTGTGGGGATCGATGCGCGGTGTCGGCGTCCCGCACGTCCGATCGAGCGAACGCAAGTCCGTCCTGGTGTCCAATACCCACGGGCCGATGCTAAGCGATGCCTTGTTTTGGCCCAAGTCCGAAAGACCGCCTCGGACTACCGAATTCAGATCTTTTTTATTCACCAGCGAAGTATATTTTGGCGTCCCGCGGGATTAAAGCCGCGCGGATGAAAGAAAGGGCGCGGCCTGCGCCGCGCCCTTTCTGGTCCTGCAGGTTCGCCGAAGCGCCTGTTTCAGTGGGCGTGCGCGCCGTCGGCGCCGATGCCCGTCTCCGAGCGCACGAACTGTGCGTCGAACAACGCCCGCTCGCGCTGGGCTCGTCGAGTGTTGTCGAGCTTCGAGACGAGGAAGATCGTCAGGAAGGCCAGCGGCATCGAGAACAGGGCGGGGTTGTCGTAGGGGAAGATCGCCACCGGGTTGCCGAAGGTCGTGACCCAGACAGCCTTCGACAGCACCACCATGCCGACCGCCGCCACGAGGCCGACGAGGCCGCCGATGAGGGCGCCCCAGGTGGTGGTGCCCTTCCACAGGATCGACATGGTCAGGACCGGGAAGTTGCAGCTCGCCGCCACCGAGAAGGCGAGGCCGACCATGAAGGCGACGTTCTGGTTCTCGAAGACGTAGCCGAGATAGATCGCCACGATGCCGATGACCACGGCGGCGATCTTGGAGAGCCGGACTTCCGCCGCCTCGTTGGTGCGCCCGCGGGCGATCACCTGGGCATAGAGGTCGTGGCTGACCGCGGAAGCACCGGCGAGCGTCAGGCCGGCCACCACCGCCAGGATGGTCGCGAAGGCCACGGCCGAGATGAACCCGAGGAAGTACGGGCCGCCCACCGCGTTGGCGAGGTTCACCGCCACCATGTTGGTGCCGCCGATCATGCCCTTCAGCTTGTCGAAGGCGCCGGCCGCGTCGAGGGAGAAGTAGGCCGGGTCTGACATCAGCAGGGCGATGCCGCCGAAGCCGATGATGAAGGTGAGGATGTAGAAGTAACCGATCAGGCCGGTGGCGTAGAACACCGACTTGCGGGCCGCCTGGGCGTCCGACACCGTGAAGAAGCGCATCAGGATGTGGGGCAGGCCGGCGGTGCCGAACATCAGGCCGACGCCGAGCGAGATCGCCTCGACCGGATTGTTGACGAGGCCGCCCGGCGCCATGATCGCATCACCCTTGGGATGGGTCGCGACGGCGGCGGCGAAGAGAGTCTCGGGGTTGAAGCCGTACCGGTAGAGCACGGCGCCGGCCATGAAGGTCGCGCCGCCGAGCAGCAGGCAGGCCTTGATCACCTGCACCCAGGTCGTGGCCTTCATGCCGCCGAAGGCGACGTAGACGATCATCAGGACGCCGACGATGATGACGGCGTAGAGGTAGGGCAGGCCGAACAGGAGCTGGATCAGCTTCCCCGCGCCGACCATCTGGGCGATCAGGTAGAACGCCACCACCACCAGCGTGCCGGTGGCCGAGATGATGCGGATCGAGGTCTGGTCGAGGCGGAAGCTCGCCACGTCGGCGAAGGTGAACTTGCCGAGGTTGCGCAGGCGCTCCGCGATCAGGAACAGCACGATCGGCCAGCCGACGAGGAAGCCGGTCGAGTAGATCAGGCCGTCGAAGCCGGAGGTGTAGACGAGGCCCGAGATGCCGAGGAACGAGGCGGCGGACATGTAGTCGCCTGCGATGGCGAGCGAATTGGTGCCGGCCGAAATGCCGCCGCCGGCGGCGTAGAAGTCGGCCGCCGACTTGGTGCCCTTGGCAGCCTTGTAGGTGATGCCGAGGGTGAACAGCACGAAGAACGCGAACATGCCGATGGCCGGCCAGTTCGTCGCCGACTGTTTGACCGCGCCGAGGTCGGGACCGGCGGCGAAGGCAGCCGTGACGGCCAGCGCCGCCAGCGCCGTGCCGAGGACGAGAGGGTGCTTGAGGCGGATCATCGGCCGACGTCCCGCTTGAGGGCAGCGGTCAGCTGGTCGAAGCGGCCGTTGGCGCGCTGGACGTAGATGCCGGTGAGGATGAAGGCGAGCACGATCACGGTGACGCCCAGGACGAGGCCGAGGGACGCGGTGCCGCCGCCGATCTTCACGGCCAGAAGCGCCTTGTCGAAGGCGATCAGCCCGATGAAGCCGAAGTAGATCAGCAGCATGATGATGGTCAGCGTCCAGCCGAAGCGCGTGCGCTCGTGAACGAGTTCCTTGAAGTGCGGGCTCTGCGCGATGCGCGCAGTCTCCAGGTCGGCCATGACGTGTTTCTCCCAAGGATCCGCCTCTTGGCAGGGCGGCTTCCGGATTGAAGGCTTCTCGGATTGTCGGATTTCGGAAAGAGGTGGGCTGCAGGTGCGCGCGGATGCGGGGTCACCGCCTCCGCGCGATCGAAGGGCCGGAGCGCTCAGTGCGTCCGGTTCTGGCGATTCTCGATGAGGTCGTCGACCACTGCCGGCTCGGCGAGGGTCGAGGTATCGCCCAGCGACGAGAACTCGTTCTCGGCGATCTTGCGCAGGATGCGGCGCATGATCTTGCCCGAACGCGTCTTGGGCAGGCCGGGCGCGAACTGGATCAGGTCCGGCGAGGCGATCGGCCCGATATCCTTGCGGACCCAGGTCACGAGTTCCTTGCGCAGTTCGTCCGAGCCGTCCTCGCCTTCCATCAGGGTGACGTAGGCGTAGATGCCCTGTCCCTTGACGTTGTGCGGATAGCCGACGACGGCGGCTTCCGAGACCTTCGGATGCGCGACGAGGGAGGATTCCACCTCCGCCGTGCCCATCCGGTGCCCCGAGACGTTGATGACGTCGTCGACGCGGCCGGTGATCCAGTAGTAACCGTCCGCGTCGCGCCGGCAGCCGTCTCCGGTGAAGTAATTGCCGGGGTAGGTCGAAAAATAGGTCTGCTCGAAGCGCTCGTGGTCGCCGTAGACCGTGCGCATCTGGCCGGGCCAGGAATCCTGGATGCAGAGGTTGCCCTCGCAAGGACCTTCGAGGGTCTTGCCCTCGGCGTCGACCACGATGGGCTGAACGCCGAAGAACGGGCGCGTGGCCGAACCGGGTTTCAGGTTGGTCGCGCCCGGCAGCGGCGTGATGAGGATGCCGCCGGTCTCGGTCTGCCACCAGGTGTCGACGATCGGGCAGCGCGAATCACCGACGACCTTGTAGTACCAGTCCCAGGCTTCCGGATTGATCGGCTCGCCGACCGAGCCGAGAACGCGCAGGGAGGCGCGCGAGGTCTTCTTCACCGGGCCTTCGCCGCCGCCCATCAGCGAACGGATCGCGGTGGGCGCCGTGTAGAAGATGTTGACCTTGTGCTTGTCGACCACGTCCCAGAAGCGCGAATTCGACGGGTAGGTCGGGATGCCCTCGAACATCAGCGTGGTCGCGCCGTTCGCAAGTGGCCCGTAGACGATGTAGCTGTGACCGGTGACCCAGCCGACATCGGCCGTGCACCAGTAGACCTCGCCCTCGCGATAATCGAAGACGTACTGATGCGTCATCGAGGCGTAGACGAGGTAGCCGCCGGTGGTGTGGACGACGCCCTTCGGCTGGCCCGTCGAGCCCGAGGTGTAGAGGATGAAGAGCGGGTGCTCCGCCTCCACCGGCTCGGCCGGGCATTCGTCGGTCACCTGGGCGGCCGCCTCGTCGTAATAGACGTCGCGGCCGGGCTCCATCTCGATCGTCGAGCCGGTGCGCCGGACCACGACGACATGGTCGACGCTGTCCTTCGGCAGGCGAGCGATGGCGGCATCGACATTGGCCTTCAGCGGGACCTTGCGGCCACCGCGCAGGCCCTCGTCCGCCGTGATGACCATCTTCGACGCGCAGCCCTCGATGCGGCCGGCCAGGGAGTCGGGCGAGAACCCGCCGAAGACGATGGAGTGGATCGCGCCGAGGCGGGCGCAGGCGAGCATCGCGTAGGCGGCCTCGGGGATCATCGGGAGGTAGATCGTCACCCGGTCGCCCTTCGACACGCCGCGGTTGCGCAGCACGTTCGCCATCTTGCCGACTTCCGAGTGAAGCTGGCGATAGGTGATGTGCTTGGACTCGCTCGGGTCGTCGCCTTCCCAGATGATCGCGACCTGGTCGCCGCGCGTCTCGAGGTGACGGTCGATGCAGTTATGAGCGACGTTCGTGCGCCCATCCGCGAACCATTTGATCGATATGTTTCCCGGCTCGAAGCTGGTGTCCTTCACCTTCGTAAAGGGCGTCATCCAGTCGATGCGCTTGCCGTGCTCGCTCCAGAAAGTCTCTGGATCGGAGACGGAGGCCTCATACATGGCCAGGTACTTCGCGTTGTCGACGTGGGCACCCTGGCTCCACGTCGAACGCACTTCGACCACCTTCTCGTCCATCGCGTTTTCCCTATCGGTGCCCGATCGTATCGCGACTGTTCACGCAGCCGGGTCTTCCGAATACCGTCATAGGCTCAACGAGATATTCCCCGCAAGCACCCATATGGCTAGGTGCGGGACAGGACCGATATTTTGTTTGTGTGCTAGTCAATTGCACCCAATGCAGATGCCGGTCTCGACCTTTCTGTCGATGGCCTGCTGCTTGCGCGTGGTCTCGGACAGGCGGTCCTCGGACGGCGCCTCCGCCCGGCCCGGGGGCTTCGTGACCCCGGTGGACGTGATGCTGCGGAACTGGCCGGCGGAATTCAGGTTCGACTCGGTGTCGGATTGCTGTGCCAGGGCCATGCCCGGCAATCCGATTCCGAGGACAGCGATCAGAGTCACAGCGCGCATCGTCGTCTCCATCGGCAGCAAAGGGGTATTCTCCCCCGTCGACGATCCAACGCGCGCTGATCGGGCCGGTTGCAGCGCCGGCCGCACCGGTCAGGCCCGCATCGTGGCGCCGCACACCGGAAACAGCATCTCCACCAGCGTTCCCTCCTCTTTCCGGCTGGAGATCCGGAAGCGCCCGTGATTGGCCTCGACCAGCGCCTTCGTCAGCGGCAGACCGAGGCCCGTCCCTCGGCGCGGCGCCGCGGTCGCACCGGTTCCGAACGGCTTGAGTGCATCCTCGACCTCGGCTGCCGTCATTCCGGTCCCGGTGTCGCGGATGCGCAGGGCGATCTCGCCACGATCCGCCAGGGTGGTCGACACGATGACCTGTCCACCGGCCTCGGTGAGCGCGATGGCGTTCGCGATCACGTTGACCGTCGCTTGATGCACCGAGCGCTCGTCGGCCATCAGGCTCGGCAGATCCGTGGAGAAGCTGGTGCGTAGGACGATTCTCCGACGCGACGCTTCCGGCTGCAGGCCGGCGACGCAGCGCGTCACCACGTCGTTCAGGGACACTTCCGCGACGGCGAGATCGATCTTCCCGGACTCGATGCGGGCAAGGTCCAGGAGATCGTTCACCAGATCGAGCAGACTTGCGCCGGAGGCGCGAACCTCTTGGAGGCAGGCGCGGTACTGCTCCGATCCCGGCGGTCCGACGGATTCCGAGATCAGCCCTTCGATCGATGAAAGCATGCCCTTGACCGGCGCCTGAACCGTCCGGCCGACCTGCGTCAGGAGCTCGGCCTGGCGCACGACGTGACCCTGCGCGGCGGACTGCTCCCGCACGTTCGCCTCGCGGCGCTCGGATGCCGGAACGTCGTCGCGGATCACGGCGCATTGACGGTTCTCGGCGTCGCCGGCCAAGGGCAGGACCTTGACGCGCAGGCGTCTGCGCGAGCCGCGTGCCGCGGCCGGTACATCGTCCGTCGCGGTGGATCCGGGTTCGACATGCAGGCGCGCCAGCAGATCGACGGCATGCTCCGAGGCGAACAGGCCGAGGAAGCTCGCCCCCACGACCTCGCGGGGATCGAGTCCGAAAATCTCGGCGGACCTTCGATTCAGGGACAGGATTCGGGCCTGATGGTCGAGCAACACGATGCCGTCCTCCAGGGCGGCGAGGACCGCGAGGGCCTCCGAGCCGTGGCGGGCGGCGAAATCCTGCGCGATCGCCGTCGCCGTCGCGGCGCGGGCCTCCGCGCTCGGCTCGGCATCGCGGGCGAGCAGCAGATCCGCCGGCCGGCCGGCCCAGTCCAGCACGGAGTGCTCGATCAGCACGCCGGTGCGCCCGCCCTCCCGGGTCGCCAGGATCAGCGGCGCGTCGCCCGCCGACCGCCGGCGCGGGTCTACCCCGCCGAACAGGTGGTCGACCCCGCCGGCGATGGTGAGTTCCTGATGATTCGCGTAGCCGACGAGATCGAGCAGGGGCCGGTTGGCGAACAGCACGGTCTCGTCGCGGTAGACCAGCACTCCGGAGGGGATCCGCTCCAGGGTCGCCACCATGGCGGCATCCGGCGCGGCATCCCCTGCCGGTCGCGGCGGCTGCACCGGGAACGGCATCACCGCACAAGGGAGATTCGGCTCGGCCTCGTGATCCGGGCGCTCATCGCCGGCGAACCGCGCACCGAGAGCGCGCGCGATCTCGCGGAAAGCGGCGTGCTCGTGAGTCGAAAGGTGCGGGTCCGACGGAGTTGGGCCGACGTCCGGCGCAGAGGCCGAAGGCTCCGAGGCTTCGACGACCGGCTCCGGGGCCGGGGATGCCTTCGCCGCATCGGGCTCAGGCGGCGCATCAGCGATCGAACGGACCTGGCCGAACCCGCGAAACCCGGATGCACTCCGGCTGGCCGGGGCGCCGGAGAGTTCCAGTTCGCAGACGGCCCCGCCGGCATCGATCATCGTGATCGGAATCGCCCGGAAGGTGCGTCCGCTCTCCAGGGCGGCGAGGAGCCCGCCGGCATCGCGCAGAACCGCGGCCTCTGCGAGCGCGTGCCATGTCCGACCTTGGAGCCTCCGGCGAAGCGCTGATCCGGCGACCTGCGAAACCTGGACGATCGTGCCCGCCGCGTCGCTCTCCCAGGTGAAGCGCTGCCGCACGACGAGCGGCTCCGGCGCCTCCGCCGCGAGTTCGGGGGAACAGGCCCTCGGGTCGCCAGGGGCAGGCGCGGGGCAGGGCTCCGCGTGGCCCTCTGACGAATCGGGCGCGGAAGTTTCCCGTCCGCGAAGGTTCGCGCGAAGATCCGGCAGGGGCGCGTTGGCGACGAGGACAACCACGTCCCGCGTATCGGTGAGAGACATCCGCATCAGGGTGACCAGCACCGGTGGCGCGAGGCGGCGGGCATCCAGCCGAAGCCGCAGGAGCAGCGGGCGGTCGGGGCGCAGGCGGGCCCGCGTGATCTGCTCGCCGAGCCCGAGAGCCGGAGCGACGCGCCCGTCCGATTCGCTGATCGCCCGACGAAAAGCCGCTCCGCGCGGCGAGGCATGGAGCACCCGGCCCCCGCTCGCGTCGAGCACAAGGAGGACGCTCTCAGGATCTTTTATGCGGGGCGCCAGCGGCGAATCACCGGCGCATCGGCGCAGGAGCGCAGCGATCGCCGATTCGTCGGTCTCAACGGGCCCTGAGGCTCCACTCTCGAACATCCGCACCCGTTTATCGTGACGAATCTTGGAACGTGACGTCCTTTTTACCGCGCCACCGCCCCCTCATAAGCCACGAGAGCGGCCGCCGCACGTTTACCTGTTGTCAACCTTAATGCGTCCGAGCAGGGTGGCATAGGGCTGGAGCTGTGCTATTGTGCAGCGCACAACACGCCGCCAACAATTGAGTACGAGGAGAGGATAATGAGCAGCACCCCGAATTACGAGGTTCCCGCCGAGATGCGCGATTTCGCCGAGAAGAGCGTCGATCAGGCGCGCAAGGCGTTCGACACCTTCATCAGCGCCGCCCGGCGGACCGCCGACTCCGTGCAGGGCTCAGCCGAGATGGCGCGCACGAACGCGCAGGACGTGTCCGCCCGCGGCTTCGAATTCGCCGAGCAGAACGTCACGGCCGCCTTCGACCTCGCGCAGAAGCTGGTCCGCTCGCGCGACCTGCAGGAAGCGATGCAGCATCAGGCCGAGTTCGTGCGCAGCCAGTTCGCCGCGATCCAGGCCCAGGCCAAGGAATTCGGCGGCCTCGCCCAGTCGGCCATCCAGCAGAGCGCCGAGAAGGCCAAGGGCGCCATGCAGGAGAGCGCAGAGCACGCCCGCAAGGCGATGGAGCAGGGCACCGAGGCGGCCCGCAAGGCGGGCGCCGATGCCGAGCAGGCCATGCGGAACGCGACCAACTCCTGATCCTTCATAGACCGGCGCCCACGCGGCGCCCCTTTGCAGCCCGCTCGGTTCCAATCCGAGCGGGCTTTTCTCGTCGGGGGTCCGAGACATACGGTGAGACTTGCCGAGGGCTGGCGGGTCTCCTAACCCTTACCGCCACCCCGTGCCCAAGCTTCCCGGGCCGCGGCGTCAACAAGGGCGTGAGACCATGCGACGTATCTCCCGAGGCAGTCTGATCCTCACCGTCCTCGTCGGGCTGTTCGCGGCGCAGGGCGCCAGTGCTCAATATTACGAAGACGGCTACGACCGTCCGCCGCCGCGCCGCGCCTATGACGAGCGCCGCCTGCCGCCCCGCCGCGAAGTTGGTCTCAACTGCGATGCAGTGCAGTCGGGCCTGACGGGCTTCCAGCCCTATTCCTGTCCGCTGACGAGTCCGCGGCCCCTCGGCGCCCGCTGCTTCTGCGACATGCCGATCGCGCCCCTCAGTTCGCCGCAGACGGCGGTGGGCCGCGTGGTGCCCTGAGATCCGGCCCCCGACGCGACCTCCACACGAAAAAGGCCGCGGCATCCTCCCGGACGACACGGCCTTCCTAATTCGGTTACGGCGGAACGACTTCAGTTCAGGACGACGACCTTGGCGCCGACCTTCACCCGCTCGTAGAGATCGGTGACATCCTCGTTCGTCATCCGGATGCACCCCGACGACACGGCCTGGCCGATCGTGTCCGGCTCGTTGGAGCCGTGGATGCGGTACTCGGTATTGCCGATATACATGGCGCGGGCACCGAGCGGATTCTCGACGCCGCCAGCCATGTAGCGGGGCAGGTCGGGACGGCGGGCGATCATGGCGGCCGGAGGCGTCCACGACGGCCATTCCTTCTTCGCGGTGACGGTCTTCACGCCGGACCAGGTGAAGCCGGGACGGCCGACGCCGACCCCATAGCGGATGGCCTCGCCATTCGGCATCACGAAGTAGAGGCGCCGTTCAGCCGTGGAAACGACGATGGTGCCCGGCTTGTAGTTCCCGTCGAATGCCACGATCTCGCGCGGGATCGGAGCGACCTGGGCCTGGGGGGCCGCCTGGTAGCCCTGTCCGACGGTGCCGGGGTAGCCATAAGGATCATCGGTCGTCCGGCCATAACCGTAGGCCGGATCGGACGAGTAGTAATCCTCGCTGGCATTCGTGCCGAACGGATCATAGGGAGCTGCCAGAACAGGGCTCGCGGAGAGGACGCAGACACCGAGTAGGCCCGTGAGGGCAGTCGCCAAGGTCTTCATGATGGATCCCTTACCTGTGCCGTAACCTTTGCTGTACAAGCGTAAGCATGGGACAGTGGTTCCATGGCCATCCATTGAATCCGACATTTTTGCGGCAGATCGAGTGGAACCGCGGTTAATTCGGGTCCTCGGCGGCCCGCGCGAGGGCCGCGGCGTCGAGCTTCACCATGGTCTGCATGGCGGCGAACACCCGCGCCGCGACGGTGGGATCGGGATCTGCGAGGAGTCGGGGCAGGACCTCCGGGACGACCTGCCAGGGCACGCCCCAGCGGTCGCGCAGCCAGCCGCACATGATCTCCGAACCGCCCTCCGAAACCAGACCGCTCCAGATCCGATCCACCTCCGCCTGATCGGCGCAGGTCACGGAGATCGAGGCGGCCGTGCCGTAATCCGCGGGTACGCCGCCGTTCAGAGCCTGGAAGCTCTGGTCCCCGAGGGTGAAGCTGATCAGGATCGCGTCGCCGGGCTCGCCACCGGGCCACGGACCGGGCGCGCGCTGGAAGTGACCGATGCGGGAACCCGGCACCAGGGAAACGTAGAGGCGCACGGCGTCTTCCGCGCCCCGCTCGAACCAGAGGCAAGTACTGACGTTCGACATGGATCCGCTCCTCCGAGACTGCATCCCGATTGCCTCCGGTTTCGACGGAGGCTCCCGCCGCGCTAGAGGCGCCCGGCCAGCTCGCCGAGCTGATCGGCGCAGCGGCCCCAGCCATCGTGGAAGCCCATGGCCTCGTGCGCGGCACAGTCCTCAGCCGACCAGTGGCGCACGCGCGCGGTGTAGCGGGTGATCTCGCCTTCCGGCTCGAAGGTGACGATGCCCGTGAAGAACGGCTTGGCCGATGGCTCCCAGGCCCGGACATAGGCGTCCGTGAAAACGATCCGGGCGTTCTCCACCAGTTCGAGATAGACGCCGACGCTGGGAAACTCCGAGCCGTCCGGCCCTCGCATGACGATGCGGGTGGCGCCGCCGGGACGCAGATCGGTCTCCGCCTCCGTCACGACGAAGGGCTTCGGCGCGAACCAGCGCTTGATCAGATCCGGCTCGGTCCAGCACCGATAGAGCGCCGCGGGAGCGGCGTGGATGAGGCGTTCGAGGACGAGTTCGCGTCCGGTCGAATCGGTCATGGCGGTATTCCCGTTCAGAGGTGGCGGAAGGGCGCGAGAGACGGTCAGCGCTTCTGCTGGTTCATCGCCCAGACGACCCCGAAGGGGTCGCGCAGCTGGCCGTAGCGGTCGCCCCAGAACATGTCGGCCGGCGGCATCACCGCGACCGCGCCCGCCTCGACGGCCCGCGCGTAACGCGCGTCGATGTCGTCGACCATCAGCATCAGGCTGAAGGCCTGCGGAGGCTGGAGGGAATGCCCGTGCTCGGGAAAGGCGTCGCTCAGCATCAGCGAAGCGCCGTTGAGGTGGAGGTGCACGTGCATGGTGCGGCCCTGGTCGTCGACGGGCATCGCGGTGGCGATCTCGGCCTCGAAGGCGCGGACGTAGAACTCCGCCGCCTTCATGGCGCCCGCGACGGTCAGATAGGGGACGAGACCGCTCTTCACGGGGGCCGGGGGCGGCGCCTCGGGTTGGTTCGTGCTGCTCATCGTGGTCCTCTCCTCTCGGGCCTCGCGACACCGTTTCCCGGCACGACTCCGTGCCGATCGCGCGGCCTCGTCGCAAGGACGCGTGGGCGGAGCGGCATCCGACAGGGACGACGATTTTTTTTCAAGCCTCCCGGCGCTCAGGGCGTCGGGAGGCTCAGGCGGTCGAGCTCCGCACGGATCTGCGCGGCCTCGGCCGGTGTACCGGCCAGCGCGATCGCCCGGCCCATGGCCTCGCGCGCCTCCGCGGACCGTCCGAGTTGCATGAGGAGGGCGCCGCGCAGACCATGGAAGTAGAAGTAGCCGTCGAGCGGCCGTGCCAGGGGGTCCGCCAGGGCGAGACCGGCCTCTGGTCCGGCGGCCCTCCCGACGGCCGCCGCCCGGTTCAGCCTCACGACCGGCGAGGGCTGCAGGCGCTCCAGTGCTTCGTAGAGGGCGGCGATTCCGGACCAGTCGGTCTCCTCGGGACGCTGCGCGCGGGCATGGAGGGCGGCGATCGCCGCCTGGATCTGGTAGGGTCCCGGCCTCCGATGCCGGATCGCCTTGTCGACGAGGGCCAGCCCTTCCGCGATCATCGGCCCCCGCCAGAGAGCACGGTCCTGGTCGTCGAGAAGGACGATTCCCCCTTGCGCATCGAAGCGTGCCGGCGTTCGGGCATGCTGGAGGAGCATCAGGGCGAGAAGCCCCATCACCTCCGGGTCGGTGCCGAACAGGCGCAGCAGCAGGCGGGCGAGACGGACGGCCTCGTCGCAGAGCACCGCCCGCTCCGCGTCGCCCGCCGCCGAATAGCCGGCGTTGAAGACGAGGTAGAGCATCGCCGCGACCGCCGTGAGCCTCTCGACGCGCTCCGCGGCGCCGGGAGTTTCGTAGGGCACATCGCTGCGGGCGATGCGCGCCTTGGCCCGGGTGATGCGCTGCTCCATCGCGACTTCGCTGACGAGGAAGGCACGGGCGATGCGTGTCACACTCAGGCCCGCGACCACCCGCAGGGCGAGGGCGATCTGCTGCGTCGCCGGCAGCTCGGGGTGGCAGCAGACGAAGAGCAGGCGCAGGACATCGTCGCGGTAGGAGTCCGAATCGAGCGCCTCTGCCAAGGACACCTCGGCGTCGTCGAGGTCCGACAGCGCGTCCTCCGGCGGCAAGGGTGCGAACCGGGCGAGCCGGCGCTTACCGTCGAGGCCGGCATTGCGGCCGACGAGGATCAGCCAGGCAACGACGTCCCGCGGCGGCCCGGTGCGGGGCCAGGTCCGCAGGGCGCGAAGGGTCGCGTCCTGAACCGCTTCCTCGGCCGTATCGAGGTCGCGGAAGACGCGCAGCAGGGCGGCCAGGACCCGCGGACGCGCCACGGAGACGGACGCGGCGATCCAGGCCGCATCGGGACCGGACGCGCTCATCCTCCCGTCCTCGCCGCGTCGCGCGGATCCGGATTGTACAGGAGAACGGGCCGCAATTCGTAGGCGCCGCCCGGATTGGCGGCCGCGAGATCGCGGGCGATCGCCAGCGCCTCGTCGAGGTCCGCCACGTCGACGACATAGAAGCCCAGCAGTTGCTCCTTGGTCTCCGCGAAGGGGCCGTCGATGACGAGGGGGGGGTCGCCCGCCTTGCGCAGGGTCGTGGCGGAGGTCGTCGGAAGGAGCCGCAAGGACGGCCCGAGCTTGCCCTCGTTCACCAGCCGCTCGTGCACCTGCCCGAGCCGCCCCATGACGGCAGCGTCCTCATCGGCGCTCCAGGCGGTGACGACGTCCTCGTCCTTGTAGCAGAGGATGGCATAGAGCATGGCGATTCCTTCTCTCACAGGACGCACGAGGCGACCTTCGGCAGACAGCACCTGACGAAATTTTTGCGCCGCCGGGAATGGTCTCGTGATCCGTGCTTCCTGCGCCGGGCCGGAGAACGACCGCGATGACGCGGCGCCGCGCCGGTCCGCCCGCCGGGGTCGAAAGGCTTGACCCCAGGCGGGACCCATGCCTTTTACCGGCGACGGCACCCCCGACTCCGTAGCTCAGCTGGATAGAGCAGCCGCCTTCTAAGCGGCAGGTCGTTGGTTCGAGCCCAACCGGGGTCGCCATGCCACCGCGCCCGGCAGAGCGGTCAGGCAGCGGAGATCCGCAGCGCCCGGCGGGCGACGGTGATCGAGAGAGCAATGTTGAGCGCCGCGATGGCCAGCATCAGCTCGAGCAGACGATCGAGCCCGAACCAAGCGCCGACATAGCCGCAGATCAACGGCGTCGCCGCCTGTCCGAGCAACGGCATCCGGGCGAGGCGACCCATCACGGCCGCGTAATCGTGCTGGCCATAGAGCGCGAGCGGCAGGGTTCCGCGCACCACGGTGCGCATTCCGTTGCCGGCGCCGTAGAGCACGATCGCCAGCCAGGCGAAGTCGGGCGCGGTGGCGAGCAGCAGCAGACCCAGGCCGACGCTTCCGCTCGAGACGAGCAGCGCCCAGGCGGGATGCGCCCTCCGGCCGAACAGGAGCTCGATGATGCGTGCGCCGACCTGCGATGGGCCGATCAGGGCACTGAGCGCCACGGCCGCGCTCGCCGCGACGCCCTTGGCCTGGAGCAGCAGGAGCAATTGGACGGAGACGGCCGTCATCAGCACGGCCGCGCTGGTGAAGGTGACGGCGAGGATGCGTTCGCCGGGGAGCGGGCCACGGCCGGCCGGGCGGTTCAAGGGGGTGGCCCCGGACGGCGCGAGCGGCGCCGGCGGGGACCGGGCCCCGGCCGGGAGGGCGAAGGCGAAGAGCGGAACCACGACGAGGACGGCCAGGGCCGCATAGACGAGACAGGTGCCGCGCCAGCCGACCAATCCCACGAGGGCGCTCGACGCCGGCCAGCACAGGGTGATGGCGAAGCCGGAGGCGATCGCGATCTGGGTCATCGCCCCGCGCGCCGAGGCGCCGTAGGCCTGCCCGATGGCGGCGAAGAGCGGATCGTAGAGAGCGCCGCCCATACCCAGGCCGATGATCACCCAGGCGAACAGGAAGACCGGCAGGTTCGGAGCCAGCGCCATCACGACCTGGCCGAGCGCGATGATCAGGGAGCCGGCGATGAGAACGGACCGGCCGCCATGACCCCGGATCCTGCGCCCGACCCAGGGCGAGCACAGGCCCGAGACGAGGATCGCCAGCGAGAGGGCGCCGACGACGACGCCCTGCGGCCAGCCGGTCGACTGGACGATCGGATCGGCCAGCACCGCCATCAGGAAGAACGAGCCGCCCCACAGGATGATCTGGGTGAATCCGAGGGCGGCGTTGCCGGCGAGCGTCGGAGAAGGGTGTTCGGTGAAAGGCCGCACGGTCGATGGCGTCACGCGCTGTCGCCGATCATGGGTCTGCCCTCGGTGGTTTCGAACGGTATCCCGTTCTATGAGCCTGGATGACCGCCCCGCTCAAGGCATCGCGACGCACCTTGCTGCCGCCTGGTCGACCCTGAGGCCGGCCGGTGACGGGCGGGCCTCTCTGCAAGGTTCCCATGATTCCGCTCGTGCTCCTGCCCGGCCTCCTCAACGACGCGGACCTGTTTCGCGATCAGGTCGCGGCCCTGGCCGACGTCGCGGCCTGCACCGTCGCCGACCTGACACGCGGGGAGACGCTCGACGCGCTGGCGGAGTCGGTTCTCGCCGAGGCGCCGGAGACCTTTGCCCTGGCCGGCTTCTCGCTGGGCGGATACGTGGCGCAGGAGATCGTCCGGCGCGCTCCGGAGCGGGTCACGCGGCTCGCCCTGCTCGATACTTCGATCCGACCCGATGGGTAGGACCGGGCCGCGACGCGCCGCGCCCTCGACAAGGCCGTCCGCATTCCCGGCCGCTTTCATGGCTTCGGCGATCGGTTGCTGGCGACCTATCTCGACCCGGCGCATCTGGCGGACGCGGCGATCGTCGCTCGCATCCGGGGGATGACCGAGCGGCTCGGCGCGGAGGTCTTCCTTCGCCAGAACGCCATCGTGCGTCGCGACGGAAGCGAGACCCTGCGGAGCGTGGCCTGCCCGCTCCTGGTCCTGTGCGGCGCGAGCGATGCCGTGACGCCGCCCGCGATGCACCGGGAGATGGCCGCACTCGCTCCGCGCGCCCGCCTCGTGATCGTGCCGGGCGCCGGGCACATGACGCCGATCGAACAGCCGGAGGCGGTCACCGAAGCCCTGAGGGCATGGCTCCGCGAACCCTGAGCGGACCCGTGCTGCGCCGCTCAGCCCCCGTGCCGGGTTCGGACCGCTTCGCGACAGGTGGGGATGGGTCTGTTTGTCCGACGCCCCCGTATTTCGTTTCCGAAAACAGCCGAGTACGCTCGAACATGGTTTGGACGGTGCGGCGCATCGGGCGCTGCGCCGATCGCACAGGTTTTCGGCAGGATCTGGCATGACGGGTCTGCCCGAACGAGCTGGCTTCGAGCGAAAGGCGACGGAGCGCGCCGAAGCCTCCGCGGTCGAGACGCGCCGCGTCGCCATCGTCGCGGCGGTGCGCCAGCGCGGCTTCATGACGATCGAGGCGCTGGCGAGCCAGTTCGGCGTGACCGTCCAGACGATCCGGCGCGACCTCAACGAACTGAGCGCGGAAGGGCGCCTGGAGCGCTACCGCGGCGGCGGCGGCCTGCCGTCCAGCGTCGAGAACATCGACTATGCCGATCGTCGGGCCACGCTGCTGCCCGAGAAGACGCTGATCGGGCGCCTGGCCGCGAGCCGCATTCCCTCGCATTGCTCGGTCTTCCTCAACATTGGCACGACGACGGAGGCGGTTGCGCGCGAACTCGTGCAGCACGACGACCTCAGCATCATCACCAACAACCTCAACGTCGCCATCGGCCTGGCGGCGGCGACCGCCTTCCGCATCGTGGTGGCGGGCGGCACCATGCGCAATCGGGACGGCGCCGTGCTGGGTCAGCTCACCTGCGATACGCTCAGCCAGTTCCGGGTCGACGTCGCGGTCATCGGGATCAGCGGGATCGACGCCGACGGCGCGCTGCTCGATTACGACTACGAGGAGGTGCGCGCGACCCAGACCATCCTGCAGCACGCGCGCCGAACCTTCCTGGTGGCCGATCATACCAAATTCACCCGCCGCCCGATGGTCGAGGTGGGGCGTCTCGAGCAGATCGACACCGTCTTCACCGATCGGATGCCTCCGCCCGAGATCGTCGCCCTGATGGAACGCCACGGCGTCGCCCTCGCAGTGACAAATCGGGATCATCCAAAACGAACCTAAGAACTTTCGCTTGCGAACATTGTATCATAAGGCAATATTCTGCCTGACCGGCCGCCGGCCGGAGCGGGAGGCGAATCATGACGACCGTATCGACCCTGCGGACGGCGGATGCTCCCTACGATCTGCTCGTCATCGGCGGCGGCATCAACGGCACGGGCATCGCTCGCGACGCGGCCGGGCGCGGCCTGTCGGTCCTGCTCTGCGAACGCGGAGACCTGGCGGAATTCACCTCGTCTTCCAGCACAAAGCTCATCCACGGCGGCCTGCGCTACCTGGAATATTACGAGTTTCGTCTCGTGCGGGAGGCCTTGGCCGAGCGGGAACGCCTGCTGCGCCTGGCGCCGCACATCATCTGGCCCCTCCGTTTCGTGCTGCCCCACGACGAGGGCCTGCGGCCGGCCTGGATGCTTCGGATCGGCCTGTTCCTGTACGACCATCTGGCCCGCCTGCGCACACTGCCGGGCTCGAAAATGGTTCGTTTGCGAACATCCCCGATGGGCGCCCCGCTGCAGGATCGTCTCGGCAGGGGCTTCGTCTATTCGGATTGCTGGGTCGAGGACAGCCGCCTCGTCGTCCTGAACGCCATGGACGCGCGGGCGCGCGGTGCCGAGATCCGGACGCGCACCGGCGTCGAAACGGCACGGCGCATCGACGGGACCTGGACGGCGACCCTGCGCGACGGCGCGACCGGTCGGACCGAGACCGTTCGGGCGAAGGCGGTCGTGAACGCCGCCGGCCCATGGGTCAGCGAGACGCTGGGAACGACGCTCGGCGTGAACAGCCGCGCGGCCGTGCGCCTGATCAAGGGCAGCCACATCGTCGTCCGCAAGCTCTACGAGGGCGACCAGGCCTACATCCTGCAGCAACCCGACCAGCGCATCATCTTCGCGATCCCCTACGAGCACGATTTCACCCTGATCGGCACCACCGACGTGCCGTATGAGGACGCGCCCGGCCCGGTGTCGATCTCCGAGGAGGAGACGCGCTACCTGTGCGACTGCATCAACCGCTCCTTCGCGAAATCGATCGGGCCGAAGGACGTGGTCTGGAGCTACTCGGGTGTGCGCCCGCTCTACGACGACGCGGCGGCCAATGCCTCGGCGGTCACCCGCGACTACGTGCTCGACCTCGACGACGCCGGCGGCCAGGCCCCGGCACTCTCGGTCTTCGGTGGCAAGATCACGACCTACCGGCGCCTCGCCGAACACGCGATCGAGAAGATCGCGCCGCATTTCCCCGGGCTGGCGAAGAGCTGGACCGGCGACGCGGTCCTGCCCGGCGGAGCCATGCCGGATGCCGATTTCGAGACCTTCCTGGCGCAATTCTCCCGGGAAGCCTCATTCCTCCCCGCAGAGACCGCGCGACGGCTTGCCAGGGCCTACGGCACCGAAGCACGGACCATCGTCGCAGGTGCCCGCCACCTCGCCGATCTCGGCGAGGCCTTCGACGGTGGACTCATGGCGGCCGAGGTCGATTATCTCGTCCGTGCTGAATGGGTGCGGACTGCCGAGGACATCCTGTGGCGCCGGTCCAAGCTCGGTCTGCGCACGAGCCCGGAGAGCGCCGCGCGCCTCGCTGCCTACCTGGCCCGCAAGGCCGAGGCCGCCTGAATCCGCGGATCCCGAGACAGGCCGGGCCGGCGCGAAGACCGGCCCGGACCCCTTCGAACCTTCCAAGGGAGGAAGCCAGCCATGACCCAGTTCGTCGGCGCGATCGATCAGGGCACCACCAGCAGCCGTTTCATCGTCTTCGATCGCGAAGGGCACATCATCTCCTGCAAGCAGCGGGAGCATGCGCAGGTCTATCCGCGACCCGGCCATGTCGAGCACGATCCGATGGAGATCTGGCGCAACACCCAGGCCGTCATGCAGGATGCGCTGAACGCAGCCGGTCTGACGCCGAAGGACCTGCTCTCGATCGGCATCACCAACCAGCGCGAGACCACGCTGATCTGGGACCGGCGCACCGGCAATCCGCTCCACAACGCCCTCGTCTGGCAGGACACCCGCAACGACCGCCTGGTGACCGAATTCGCGCGGGAGGGTGGCCGCGACCGCTTCCGGGCGCTGACCGGCCTGCCGCTCGCGAGCTATTTCTCGGGCCTGAAGCTGCGCTGGCTCCTCGACCACGTCGAGGGCGCGCGGGAGAAGGCGGAAGCCGGCGACGTCCTGTTCGGCAACATCGATACCTGGCTGGTCTGGAATCTCACCGGCGGGCCGGACGGCGGGCTCCACCTCACCGACGTGACCAATGCGAGCCGCACGCAGCTCATGTCCCTCGAGACCCTGGCCTGGGACGACGGCATGCTCGCCATGTTCGGCATCCCACGCGCGATGCTGCCGCAGATCGTCTCGTCCTCCCAGATCTACGGTGAAACCCGGGTGCCCTTCGCCGGCGTGCCGATCGCCGGGATCCTCGGAGACCAGCAGGCGGCCCTGTTCGGACAGACCTGCTTTCAGCCCGGCGAAGCGAAGAACACCTACGGCACCGGCTGCTTTGCGCTGATGAACACCGGCGAGGCGCCCGTGCCCTCGACTTGCGGCCTCGTGACGACGCTGGGCTACAAGCTCGATGGACAGCCGGCGGTCTACGCCCTCGAAGGCTCGATCGCCATCACGGGCGCCCTGGTCCAGTGGCTGCGGGACAACCTGCACATGATCCAGGACAGCGCCGAGGTCGAGCGCCTCGCCGCAACCGTGGAGGACAATGGCGGCGTCTACTTCGTGCCCGCCTTCTCGGGTCTCTACGCGCCGCATTGGAACGAGGGCGCCCGGGGCCTGATCATCGGCCTCACCCGCTACGCCAATCGCGGCCACATCGCCCGGGCCTGCCTGGAAGCGACGGCCTTCCAGACCCACGAGGTGCTGGAGGCGATGGAGAAGGATTCCGGCATCCCCGTGCGCGAGTTGCGCTCGGATGGCGGCATGGTCGCCAACGTGACCCTGATGCAGTTCCAGGCCGATATCCTGGACGTGCCGGTGGTGCGCCCGAAGGTGACCGAGACCACCGCGCTCGGGGCCGCCTACGCCGCCGGCCTCGCGACCGGCTACTGGAAGAGCACGGACGACCTCGTGCGCAACTGGGGCGTCGACCACCGCTGGGAGCCGAACATGGATGCGACGCAGCGCCGGCGGATCACCGCGGCCTGGGGCCGGGCGGTCGAGCGCTCCTTCGACTGGGACATGCAGGACGACTGACGCCCGCGCGGTTCTGGATCGATCCGAACACGTCAAAAGACTGTGGAGGACATGCCATGACGTCGCCGTTCCTGGGCGAGCTTCTGGGCACGATGGTGCTGATCATCCTCGGAAACGGCGTCGTGGCCGGGACCTTGCTGCGCGGATCCAAGGCGGAGGGGGCGGGCTGGATCGCGATCACCGCCGACTGGGCCTTCGCCGTGCTGGCCGGGATCTTCGTCGCGACCGCGGCGGGCAGCCCCGATGCGCACATCAACCCTGCGGTGACGATCGCCGCGGCGATCACCACCGGCAGCATGGCCAAGCTCCTCGTCTACGTGCCGGCGCAGATGATCGGCGCCTTCCTGGGAGCGGCCGTGGTGTGGCTGCACTACCTGCCCCACTGGGCGGTCACCGACGACCAGGGGGCGAAGCGGGCCTGCTTCTGCACCGATCCGGCGATCCGGCGGTCCGGCGCGAACTGGCTGAGCGAGATCATCGGCACGTTCCTGCTGATCCTCATCGTCAGCGCGCTGCTGTCGCGGACCGTGGGCGCGGCCGGCACCATCCCCACCGGGCTCGCGCCCTATCTCGTCGGCATGGTGGTCTGGAGCATCGGCCTGTCGCTCGGTGGAACCACCGGCTACGCGATCAATCCGGCCCGCGATCTCGGACCCCGCCTCGCCCACGCGGTCCTGCCCATCGCCGGCAAGGGCGATTCGGACTGGGGATACGCCCTGATTCCGGTCGCGGGCCCGGCCATCGGCGCGATCCTCGCGGCGCTCGCGATCCTGGCGATCGGCTTCTGAAGGCCGCGCCCGATCGTGCGTCGCGGCCTGGACTTCCAGGCGCCGGCCCTACCTTGAGCGCGACGCGGCATCGCGGGCTTTCCCAGTCCGGGATCGGCGCGAGGAGCACCACGGCCGCCCATGGATTCGACTCGTCCTTCCACTCGAACCATCGTCCTTGCCGGCATCGGGGGCGATCTCGGCGGCCGCATCGCGACGACTCTGATCGCGCAGGGCATCGAGGTCCGGGCCTTGAAGCGTGCCGGCGCATTGGATCGGAGCCTCCCGTCCGGCGTGATCCCGGTCGTCGTCGACTACGCAGATCCGGGCGCGCTCGTGCGCGCGTGCGAAGGGGCCGCCTGCGTGGTCTCGGCCCTGAACGGGTTGGAGCCGGTCATCCTGGAGGCGCAGGGCCGGCTTCTCGACGCGGCGGTCGCGGCGGGAGTCCCGCGCTTCATCCCCTCGGATTTCTCCCTCGACTTCACGCGCACACGCCCGGGCGACAACCGAAACCTGGACCTGCGGCGCAGCTTCATGGCCCGGGTCGACCGGACGCCGATCCGCGCCACCTCGATCCTCAACGGCGCCTTCGCCGACCTGCTCGCCGGGCAGGCACCGATCGTCCTGCCGAAGCCGCGGCGCATCCTCTACTGGGGCGAGGCCGACCAGATCCTCGACTTCACCGCCAAGGACGACGTCGCGCGCTACACCGCGGCGGCCGCTCTCGATCCCGAGGCGCCGCGCATTCTGCGGATCGCCGGCGATTCCGTGACGCCGCGTGCCCTGGCGGCGATCATGACGGACCTGACCGGACGGCCCTACGGCCTCTGGCGCGCCGGTGGCCTTGGACGGCTCGGTCTGCTGATCCGGGTCGCACGCGCGGTGACGCCGGCCAGCGACGCCGTGTTTCCGGCCTGGCAGGGCATGCAGTACCTGCGCGACATGTCCAGCGGCCGGGGTCGACTCGCGCCCCTCGACAACGACCGCTACGGCCGCATGCCGTGGCTCGACGCCCGGGCGGTTCTCGCCTCCGCCCCCTGAGCGAGCGCGTTCCGGGGATCAGGCCGAATCGCGCTGCCCGACCACGAGACGAAGCCCGGTCCGGTCGGCAGGCGCACCGGCCAGGATCGCCGCAGCCTTGCGTTCCAGTTCGCCGCCCTGGAACGGCTTCTGGACGATGCGCTCGGCGCCGACCTCACCCGCCTGCATCAGCGCGGCGGTGTCGGCATAGCCGGTGACGAACATCACCGGCAGGTGCGGCCAGCGCCGCCGGACCTCGCAGGCCACCTGGGCGCCATTCATGCCCGGCATGGCGAAATCCAGTACGATCAGGTCGACGCAGGCATCGCCCTCCAGGGAGGTGAGGGCGGCGAGGCCCGAGCCGGCTTCGCGGATGCGGTAGCCGGTCTCGGACAGGATCGTCGTCGTGATCTCGCGGACCGCGCTGTCGTCGTCCACCACGAGGACCACGGGACAGTCTCCCGCGTGCCGCAGGGCGGCGCAGTCGATCGCGGGCCGCGGGGCCTCGCGGGACGGGGAGGCGACCTCCGCCCGCGGCAGGTAGATCCGCACGGAGGTGCCTTCGCCGACCCTGGTGTCGATGCAGACGGCGCCGCCCGACTGCTTCACGAAGCCGTAGACCTGGGCCAGCCCGAGACCGGAGCCCTTGTCGACGGCCTTGGTGGTGAAGAAGGGCTCGAACACCCGCGCCAGCACCTCGGGCGCGATGCCGCTGCCGGTGTCGCTCACCGCCAGCATCACGTACTCGCCGGGCGCCGGCTCCTCCGGGCGGGCGGGCGCCTGGGTCAGGGCCACGTTGGCGGTCTCGATCGTGAGGCAGCCACCCACCGCCATCGCATCGCGGGCGTTGATCGCGAGGTTCAGGATCACGAGCTCGATCTGGGTGGCGTCGACGAGGGCCGACCACAGGTCTGGCTGCAGCGTCATCTCGATGCGCACCGCGCCGCCGATCGAGCTCTGGAGCAGATCGCGCATGGAGGCGACGGTCTGGTTCAGTTCCACCGGCGTCGGCTCGAGGCGCTGACGACGGGAGAAGGCGAGGAGCTGGGCCGTGAGGCGGGCACCCCTGTCGGCAGCCCCGCGCATCATCTGAAGGCGGCGCTTCGAACGCTCGTCCGGGACCGCACGCTCCAGAAACTCGATGTTGCCGGAGATCACCGTCAGCAGGTTGTTGAAATCATGGGCGACGCCGCTGGTGAGCTGGCCGACGGCCTCCAGGCGCTGGGCCTGGCGCAGGGCCTCCTCGACGCGCTCGCGTTCGGCGATCTGGCGGTGCAGTTCGGCATTGGCGGCGGCCAGGTCGCTCGTTCGCGCGTCGACGCGCGCCTCGAGGGTCGCGTTGAGATCACGCAGCTCCTGGAGCGCGCGCTCGCGCTCGGCATGCGCGCGCGCCTCGGCCAGCGCCCGCATGATGGTCCGGGGCAGGCGATCGAGGCGCTGCTTGGTGACGTAGTCGGTCGCCCCCCGCTTCAGGGCCTCGACCGCGACGTCCTCACCCAGGGTGCCCGAGACGAAGACGAACGGGATGCCCGGGCAATGGGCGCGGGCAATCGCCAAGGCGCTGAGGCCGTCGAAGGTCGGCAGCACGTAGTCGGCGAGGATGAGGTGATGCGTGCAGGAGGCGGCCGCGGCGGTGAAGTCCGGCGCGGTCATCACCCGGTCGATCGTATAGCGGTACCCGAGATCGTCGAGCAGCGCGCCGAGGAGTTCCGTGTCGAGGTCGCTGTCTTCGAGGAGAAGGATCTTCAGCAGGACGGAGGCGAACCCGCTCTGCAGTCCCTGATCGGGCTCAGGCAGCGTCACGTGTTCGATGGCCAACCTCCTCCGCGGTGCGGTGGTGGCTCGTTGAGCACCGCCCAGAACACGCCGAGATCCTGGATCGCCTCGAAGAATTCCGTGAACCCAACGGGCTTGACCACGAAAGCGTTCACACCGAGATCGTAGGAGCGCACGAGATCCGTCTCCTCCCGCGACGAGGTCAGCATCACCACGGGAATTGCCCGGGTGCGCACGTTTCCCTTGACCTGAGCCAAGACCTCGAGGCCGTCCACCTTGGGCAGCTTGAGGTCCAGGAGCACGACCGCCGGGTCGCGGGTGTCGCGATCCGCGAAGAGACCCCGTCGATAGAGGAAATCCAGGGCCTCGGCGCCATCGCGGCAGATCACGATCTCATTGGCGAGCTGGCTCTTCTCCAGGGCGGCGAGCGTGAGCTCGATGTCGTTCGGGTTGTCCTCCACGAGGAGGATCGGCTTCAGATCCGGCATGGGCTCACCGCGCGTCCCTCGGGTTCCGCGGCGACCGGCTCCGGGTCGCGGCATTCGGGTTTGGTACCGCCGTCGGGGTCGGCAGCGTGAAGTAGAAGGTCGCCCCGACCCCGATCGCACCCTCGGCCCAGGTCTGGCCGCCATGGCGCTCGACGATGCGGCGGACATTCGCGAGGCCGATGCCGGTGCCCTCGAATTCCTCGACACGGTGCAGGCGCTGAAACACGCCGAACAGCTTGTCGACATAGGCCATGTCGAAGCCGACGCCGTTGTCGCGCACGAAGAACACGGCCTGCTCCGCCCCATCGCCGTCCGGGGTCTGGTCCGGACTGCGCCCGTCGAGGCGGCCGACCTCGATCACCGCTTCCGCTCGGTCGCGGCTGTACTTGACCGCGTTCGACAGCAGGTTCTCGATCGCCAGCCGGAGCATCACCGGGTCGGCGTTCACCCGGCCGAGCGACCCGATGGCCCAGCGGATCGTCCGCTCGGGCGGGACCTCCCGCATCACCGTGCGGCGGACCTCCTCCACCAGGGCGTTGAGGTCACCGGCGACGGGATTCAGGGCATTGCGGCCCATCTGCGAGAAGCGCAGCAGGTTGTCGACGAGCGTGCCCGCCGAGAAGGCCGCCTCGACGATCGTGTTGATGTAGTGCCGGCCCTTGTCGGAGAGGCGGCCGCCTTCGCGCGAGCGCAGCAGCTCCGCATAGCCGACGATGTGCCGGAAGGGCGCGCGAAGATCGTGACTCACCGAGTAGGAGAACGCTTCCAACTCCTTGTTGGAGCGTTGCAGTTCCTCGCTCAAGGATGCGAGTTCCTCGGCCCGACGCAGCACGATCCCGAGCACGGAGGCACGCAGATCCTTCACCGACTCGGTCTCGGCCCGCGACCACGGCAGGGAGCGGTTCTGGAGCGTCTCCTTCCAGATCTCGAAGGATTGCCGGGGGTGCAGCCGCTCCGGGCCGCCGGCCGGATCGGGGGTCGCCGCCTTGGTCGGGTCTCCCCCCCACTTCACCGTGCGCACCACCTCGGGTCGGAACCAGAGCACGTAGCTGGCATATTTCTGCGAGATCGAGATCGCCAGGAGGCCGCTCGCCTGCGCGGCGAAGGCGCGGGCCGGCGGATAGACGTCGCCCAGCGCGTCGGTGGCGACGAGGTCGGCGCCGCCGGGTCCGCTGGAAAGCCACTGGTAGATCCCCCGCACTTCCACGTCCCGCGGGGTCGCGCCGAGAAGCCGGCAGGTGTCTGAGGTGATCACCGCCGCCCCGGAAGCGCCGGCAAGGGCCAGGACGTCGTCGCAATGCTTCAGCAGGCCGTCGAGGAAGTTCTCCTCCTCCGCCATGAAGCCGAGGAGCCGGGACTGGATCGCCCCCAGGCGCAGGCGTTGCTCCGCCTCGGCACCGCGTTCCTTGGCGGCGAGCTGGAGTGCGAAGATGCGGGTGAGGAAGTCGCAGGCGTTGCGGGCCTGGAGCGGCACGCGGCGCGGCGCGGCGTTGTGGCAGGAGATCAGGCCCCACAGGGCGCCGTCGACGAGGATCGAGACCGACATCGACGCCATCGTTCCCATGTTGCGCATGTACTCGACATGGACCGGCGAGACGCTGCGCAGGATCGATTGGCTGAGGTCGAGGGGCTCTTCGTCCTCGCCGGACTGCCGCAGGATCGGGACCGGCCGGTACCCGGCATCGGGGATGATCCGCAGGCGGTTGCGGCGGTAGAGTTCGCGGGCCTGGGCCGGGATGTCGGTCGCGGGGAAACGGAGGTCGAGGTAGGAGGGCAGGGCGCCGTTGCCGTCCTCGGCGATGACGGTGCCGTGCCAGTCCCGGTCGAAGCGGTAGACCAGCGTCCGGTCGAAGCCGGTGATGTGGCGGATGTCGACGGCCACGAGGTGGCATAGCTCGGCAACGGAAGCGGCGGCGTGCAGGCCCTCGACGAAGCGGCTCAGACGCGGATAGAGCGCGTCGAGGCTATGGTTGGAGGCGAAGACGCTCGCCACTGCCTCGAATTCCAGGATGGTGAGAGCGCCCGAGCGATGGATCGCGAGGTCGTAGGCACGGGGACCCTCCGGTGTCCTCAGCGACACCGTGCGCAGGTACTGCGCGCCGTCGCGCTCGGGCTCGGTCGAGTCTACCGGAACGAGGCCGTCGAGTTCTGGAAACGCCACGTCGCAGCGTCGGCCGAGACAGGCCTCGACTCCTCCGGGGACGTTCGCGCTCGCCTGCACGATCCGGCCGTCCGGGTCGCGAAGGGCGAGGAGGAAGCCATGCGGCTGCAGCGTTCCGAGGCGATGGATCGGCTCCCGGTCGCAGAGGGTCAGCACTCCGGCGGGCGCCGAGCCCGTCTCCAACCCCCGCGCGTCGGCCTCCAAAACGCCTACTCCCCCTGGCCGCCCCCGCTCTGCGCGTCCCAGCAGATTGGGTTACGCGGATCGGACGGACGGCGCAACGCGAGCCGGAGGCTCGAACTCACAACAGACCGCGAGTACTCCCGCAATGCGTCGCGCGAGGCGGCGTCGCAATCTCCGGTCGACATCGCCGGCGGTCGCTCTAGCTTGCGCACAGGCATGATCCGGTCCGACGAGGCCGGATCAGCGACAAGGGGGGACGACATGGCCAAGCGCGAGCGCATGGGACCCATTCCGCCGGAGCTGCTGAGCCCCTGGCGCACGGAGGCGCGGGCAAAGCTCCAGGCCGAGGCGCGGGATTTCGCCCGGGACGTCGTGACGCCGTTGGCGGACGAACTCGATCCGCAGAAGGCGGAGATGCCCCGAAGCCTCATCGACCAGATGGCCGCCAAGGGCTGGTTCGGCATCACCATTCCGGCCGAGCAGGGCGGCCTCGGCCTCGGCGTGTTCGAATATTGCCTCGTCTCGGAGGAGCTCGCCCGGGCCTGGCTCTCGGTCGGCAGCATCCTGGCGCGGGGCCAGGGCCTCGGCACCCAGACCCTCGACCCGGAGCGCCGGCAGGCTCTGCTGGAGAAATCAGCGAAGGGGCAATGGATCGGCGGCATCGCCCTGTCGGAGCCGACCGCCGGCTCCGACCTCGCAGGCGTGCAGACCCGGGCGGAGCGCCAGGGCGACACCTGGGTGCTGACCGGGACCAAGCGCTGGGCGGGCTTCGCCCAGGCCGCCGACTTCGTCGAGGTCCTGGCCCGGACCCGCGACCCGGAACCCGGCGAGCCGCGCTCGGCCGGGCTCGAACCCTTCCTCGTGGTCAAGGAACCCGGCACCTTTCCGCCCGGCATGACCGGCCGGGTGATCGACAAGATCGGCTATCACGGCTTCCTCACCTTCGAACTCGACCTCGACGGGGTGCGGGTGCCGGAGAGCGACCGCTTGACCGGCCTCTACGGCGATCAGGGCGCCGACGCGGATTCCGGTGGCTTCGCCTCGGTTCAGCGCGGGCTCAACATCGCGCGTGTGCACACGGCGGCCCGGGCGGTCGGAGTCGCCCGTGCGGCCCTCGAGGATTGCCAGGCCTACCTGCAGGAGCGCGAACAGTTCGGCCACCCGATCGGCGACTTCCAGGCCCTGCGCTTCGCGCTCGCCGACATGGCGGCCGACGTCGCCCAGGCCCGCGCCTTCTGGAACCAGGTGGCGCACCTGCTCGATGCCGGCGAAGCGGCCGAGAGCGAATCGGCCATGGTCAAGCTCGTCGCGACCGAGATGGCGGTGCGGGTGACGAACCAGGCGATGCAACTCCATGGCGGCAACGGCTACACAACGGAACGGCGGGTGGAGCGCTACTGGCGCGATGCGCGCCTGACCACGATCTTCGAGGGGACCAGCGAGATCCAGCGCCGGATCATCAGCGATCGGATGCTGCCGAAGCCCTGACCGGCCGGAGCGGGCGTCAGCGCCCCCCCCATCACCAGCCGCAGCTTGTCGGCGAGATCTTCGCGCCGGTAGGGCTTGCTGAGGAGCGGCAGGTCGACGGGCACGCCCTGCTCGCCGAGAGCAGAGCCGGTATAGCCCGAGGCGAGCAGCACGCGCAGCCCGGCGCGCAGGGCGCGGGCGTGGGTGGCGAGTTCGACCCCGTTCATGCCCCCGGGCATGACCACGTCGGAGAACATGATGTCGATGCGCTCCGGTCCTTTCAGGCGATCGAGCGCCTCGGCCGCATGGGTGGCGGTCAAGGTTCGGTAGCCGAGTTCCGACAGGCTCTCGACGGCCATCTCCAAAACCGCCGCCTCGTCCTCGACGACGAGGACGACCTCGCCCTCCGCGGCCCGGCGCAAGGGGAGGAGCGCGTCCGCCCGCGGAGCCTCGGCCGCCGGCTGGGCCGAGCGCGGCAGGTCGATGGTGATCGTGGTGCCCTGGCCCGGCACGCTCGCGACCCGGACCTGCCCACCGCCCTGGCGGGCAAAGCCGTAGACCTGGCTCAGGCCGAGGCCCGTGCCCTTGCCGACATCCTTGGTGGTGAAGAACGGCTCGAACGCCCGGGCCGCGGTCGCCGCATCCATGCCGAGGCCGGTATCGCTGACGGAGACGCGGACGTAGTCGCCGGGCGTGAGGTCGGGCCAGGCCGCGCGGCGCTCCGGCGTGACGGCGAGGTTCTCGGTCCGGATCGTCAGGGTGCCGCCGCCCGGCATGGCGTCGCGGGCATTGACCGCGAGGTTGAGGATGGCGCTCTCGAACTGACCGGGATCGAGGCGCACGGGATCGAGGGCCGCGTCGAGGTCGAGGACGAGGCCGACCGTCTCGCCGACCGCCCGCTGCAGAAGGCCCTGGAAGTCCTTGACCAGGTGGTTGGGGTTCACCGTCTCGGGCCGCAGCACCTGCCGGCGCGAGAACGACAGGAGCTTTTCGGTGACCTCGGCTCCGCGCCGGGCCGCCGTCATCGCCGAGGTCGCCAGCCGCTCGACCCGCTGGGCGTTGTCGGGCCGGCGCACGATCATGTCGAGGTTGCCGACGATGACCGTGAGGAGGTTGTTGAAGTCGTGGGCGACACCGCCGGTCAGTTGGCCGATCGCCTCCATCTTCTGCGCCTGGCTCAGGCGCTGCTCGGCCTCGCGCCGGTCGGTGGTGTCGATCACCACGCCCGCCATGGTGGCGGGCGTGCCGTCCGGGTCGCGGCGGAGCCGCCCACGGACGTCGATCCAGCGCTCGGCACCGTCGCCCGCCCGGACGATGCGGCACTGGAAGCAGAGGATGCTCTCCGCCTGCGCACGCGTCATGGCGGCCTCGGCGACGCTGCGGTCATCGGCGACGACGTGCGCGAGAAATTCGGCGAGGCCCCACCGCGGCAGGAGGCTGTCGTAGCCGAAGATCCGGTCGTGGCGCAGGGTGCGCACCGACTCGCCCGTCCTCAGATCGAGGGTCCAGTTGCCCATGTCGGCGGCCTCGAGGGCGACCGTGACGTTGTCGCGGGCGATCTCCAGCTCGGCGCGTTGCCGTTCGCTCTGGACGGCGGCGGCCTCGGCGGCGCCGTAGAGCACGTCGACCTCACGCAGGTAGACGGCGAGGACGACGATGCCGGCCGCGAGGGCTTCCAGCCGCCCGGCGAACCAGCCCACCGTGCCGCGTGCGGCCCCCGGCAGGGTGATGACATTGTCGAAGATCAGGAGGAGCAGCGAGACCGCGAGCCAGAGCTGCAGCACGCTGCGCAGACGCGTGCGCCAGCACAGCGTGGCGAGAGCCGACACCGTGAGGAGCACCACGGTCGGACCGACCCCGGAAGTGGTCAGCAGCCAGTAATTGTCACCTTCCACGCTGCGCGGCAGGTACCCGACATACGCCGTGACGACCCAGGTCAGCGCGGCGACCGCGACCGTGACCGCCAGAGCCGTCAGGATCCCGGCCCGTCCGACACGGGAACGCGGCACGAGACGCGGACGCCGGTCGCCCTCCATGATCGCGTAGGGCAGGGCGAAGAGCGGCGGTCCGATGTGCCAGAGGGTCCAGAGCCAGGTGGTGGTGTCGGGTCCTGCGCCGACGATGCGCCCCGGTCCGAACACGCCGGGGAAGCTCAGGAGCTGTATCGCGACGATCTGGGTCGTGTAGAGGCTGCCGGCGGCCAGAACCAGGAGCGGAACCGAGCGCGTGCGCCGGTATTGGGCGAAGAACAGATAGGTGGTGACGGCATAGACCGTGATCAGCGCGGCCTGATAACTCGGAACGAAGCCCGGCATCGACCCGACCGGGTCGGCCACGATGGGCAGGAGCCCGAGCGTCAGCAGCCCGAAGGCAGCCGCGACGGCGACCGCGAAACGCCTCTGCGGCGCGGTGGTGCCGGCGTCCGCAAAAGTGGAAAGGTTCGGACCGCCAGCGAATCCCTGCACGATGTGGCTCCTGGCCGCACGCCGTGGGCGGATCGCCCGGCCGGCAGGACCGCCTCCGGTCTAGCATCATCCTTCCTGTGGCAAAACGGTCCGGACCGCCCGGCGGCCGCGGAAAGCGGCGTCCCGTGGCCCCGGCACGACAGGATGCGCTCCGCCCGAAATCGGTGCCGTCGGCAGGATCGCGTGGCCCGGTACGGCATCGCACCGACGGCCCTGGCCGAAGGCACATCGACCCGGCGGACCAGTCCCTCCCACGATCAGCCCGGCCGGTCGGAGCCGGCGGGCGCCGTGGCGCCCGGCGCACGCACGACGCGGGCACAGACCAGGAAGAGCGCCGCGACGCCGAGGGCGACACCAGTTGGGGACACCGCCGCCGCCAGGCCGCCGGCGAGCGCCGACCCGGCGACGTCGCCGAAGTTCATCGCCGCCATGTAGATCTGGAACTGCGTGGCGGAAGCGCGGCCCGCCAGGAGCACGGCCGGCAGCAGGGCGACGTAGAGGAGGGCCGGCACGACGCTGGCGAGGCCAAGGATGAAGGGACCGGTCGCGGCCTCGAGCCCGGCGGCGATCAGTCCGGCCGCGGCCGCGAACGCCACCGCGCAGGCGAACAGGAGCGCACGGAGGACCGGCCCCGGTCCGAGGCGATCGACGGAGGTGCCGACGCCCGCCGCGCCGAGGGTTCCGGCGAGGAGCGCGAGCAGCGCCTGCAGCCGCGAGAGTGCGCCCGCATCCCAGCCATGGACCTGCACCAGCGCGACCCCGAAGGGCACCTGGAACAGCGCGAGCGCGAAGTCGATGGCGAAACACAGCGTCAGCAGGATCGCCGCTTCCCGGGTCCGGAAGGCGTCGACGAGCCGGCGCACGAAGGACACCGTCTCGTCCGCCCGCGACGCGCCAGCCGCGCGCGACGGATCGCGCCACTCCATCGCGAAGGCCGAGTCGTCGGGGGACTCGCGCACGAGCACGGCCATGAGCGCCGGCGGCGTGGTCAGGCAGACGAGCGCGACGGCCGCCGCGAAGAATCCTCCGGTGTCGAGAAGCCAGGCGAAGATCGCGGTTCCGGCGGCGCTCCCGATCACGAAGCCTGCCCGCGTCCCGGCGCTGGTGCGTCCGAGTTCGCCGGGTGGGACGCTGCCCGCGAGCATCCGGTCGGTGGCGGTGTCGGCGAGGGAGGCGGCCAGGCTGTGCAGGAGCAGCACGATGCTGACGGCCGTCAGGCCCGGGCTGGCACCGAGGAGGAGCAAACCGACGAGGCTCGCCTGCGCGCAGGCCAGGGCGAGGACGAGCCATCGGCGATACGGGCCCATGCGATGGGGCGTCTGGCGATCGATCAGCGGACCCCAGAGCAGCGGCTGCAGCACCCAGGGCAGGCCGACGATCGCGAGGTGGCGGCCGACCTCCGTCGCGGAAGCGCCGGCGGCGGCGAAGTGGTTGGCGAGCGCCGTGAGGGCGAAACCTGCGACGAGGCCCTGGTAGAGGTAGAGCAGCGTGAAGAGGATGAGCCGCCAGCGCGCATTCTGCAGACTCGGCGGCCAAGGGGGCATCGGCTCGATCCTCGTGCGCCCCTGACGCGTGCCGGTTCCCTTATCCGAAGCAGCGCGGGCGCGTCACCCTGCCGGACGAGCGGAAGCGAGGCGTCGGGCGCGCCGAGCTCAGGCGGAGAGTCGGAAGGCGGGCTCCAGCAGGCCGCGCACGCCGACCGGCACCAGCAGGGTGCGCCCGTGCTGCGGATCGGCATCGCGCTCTTCCGGCGTCATGCCCTCGTAGGCGCTGGTGAGGAGGAGGCGGTCGAGGCTGGGACCCGCGAAGGTCGGGCAGGACGGGCGCGTCACCGGCAGGGGGATCGTCTGCAGGCGCGCGCCTTCCGGGCTGTAGGCGTCGAGGCAGGACGCCCCCCAGCGGGCGCACCAGATCCGGCCCTCGGCGTCGACCGCCGCCCCGTCGAGGCCGCCCGTGCCGCCGCGATGATCGTAGAGCGTGGCGGGATCGCCCGTCGGCAGGCCCGTACGGGAATCGAGGTCGACGCGCTGAAGCAGTCCCGCATCGGTGTCGGCGAAGTAGGCGGTGGCACCGTCGGGCGAGAAGCAGATGGCGTTCGGGATCGTGAGGCCGCCGTAGAGGCGGGTCACGCGGGTGCCGGCCACGTGGTAGATCGTGCCGCGCCCCGGCTCGGCGTTGCGCCCCATGGTGCTGATCCAGAGGGCGCCGCAGGGATGGACCCGGCCGTCATTGGAACGGGTGCCGGCCGCCTCCGCCTCCAGCGGGCAGAAGAGGGTCAGCGCGCCGTCTTCGAAGGCGCGGAGATGGAGACCGTCCTCGGCCGCCAGCAGGTGGCGGCGCGCGTCGACGGCCACCACCGCGCTCGCCATGACGGGCAGCGCGTGGAGCCGCGCGGTCCCCCCGGCGAGAGGCGCCGCGAACAGGCGCCGCTCCAGAATGTCGACCCACCAGGCGGTGTCGCTGTGCGGATCGTAGCAGGGACCCTCACCGAGATGGCAGCGGGGCGCATCCAGGATCGTGATGCCATCCATAGCGGTTCCTCCGCAAGTCTGCCCCGGGGCGTCGCCCGATCCGCCGCCTTGGTAACCGGTGAAGGCTCGGTCGGCCACACGGCGCTTCCCGGCTCACGGCCCGGCCGGGCGCGCCCGGTCGCCACCGCCGCGTTCGGCAAGGACCGACGCGACCCAGATCGCCAGGCCCCCGAGAGCCAGGGCGACGCCGACCCAGCCGGTCGCGGGCAGGCCGAACCCGGCCGTGAGGGCGAGACCGGCGAGCCACGGCCCGAGGGCGTTGGCGACGTTGAAGGCGGAGTGGTTGAGAGCCGCGGCCAGGGTCTGCGCATCCTCGGCGACATCCATCAGCCGGGTCTGCAGGATGGTAGCGAGGCCGCCGCCGCAGCCGATCAGGAAGACGACCGGTCCGAGGGTCCAGAGGCTGCCGGTGGCGAAGGGATACAGGGCGAGCGCGCAGGCGCTCCAGACCAGGGTAGCCCCGGCCGCCGGCAGCAGCATACGGTCGGCGGCCCAGGCGCAGACGAGGTTGCCGACCGTGAGGCCGAGCCCGAACAGGGCGAGCACCGGCGGGATCGCGCCCGGCGAAGCGTGCGTGACCTCCAGCATCATCGAGGCGAGATAGGTATAGACCGAGAACAGGCCGCCGAAGCCGATGGCGCCGGTGCCCAGCGTCAACCAGACCTGGCCGCGCCGCAGGGCGCCGAGTTCCCGCAAGGCACTGGCGCCCCGTGCCGGCTCGCCCAGCGGCGCATGGATCCGCACCAGGATCGCGGTGCCCGTGGCGAGGAGTGCGACGAGACCGAAGCTCCAGCGCCAACCGACGAGTTGGCCGATTCCGTTGGCCAGCGGCACGCCGACCACCGTCGCGACGGTGAGGCCCGCGATCACGCGCGAGACCGCCTGCGAGCGGCGCTCGCGCGGGACCAGGGAGGCGGCAACCAGGGCCGCGACCCCGAAATAGGCCCCGTGCGGAAGGCCCGCGAGGAAGCGGAAGGCCAGCATCCAGGGGTAGCTCGGCGCCAGCGCCGAGAGTCCGTTGCCGAGGGCGAACAGCACCATCAGGGCGACGAGAAGGGTGCGCCGCGCGATCCGGGCCGCCAGCACCGCGATGATGGGTGCGCCCACCACCACGCCGAGGGCGTAGGCGCTGATGACGTGGCCGGCCGTGGCGGCATCGATCCCGAGATCGGGCGCGAAGGCCGGCAGCAGGCTCATCGCGGCGAATTCGGTGGTGCCGATGGCGAAGCCCCCCGTCGCCAGCGCGATGAGGACGAGGGTCGGATTCGGCCCAGGCGCCGGCGTGACCGGTACTCCCTCCGCGGCGCCCCCGACATCGCGCGGGGGCGTCCCCGGAAGGTCGACCCTGGGGAGATCGACGAGGCTCATCGGCGAGCACCGACGAAACGTACCGCGTCGGCACCGGGCCCGGCGCAGTCGTGCGACAGGCCCCGCTCGGGCCTCGGATATGCGCTCATGTCTTGCGGGATCCTTTGCGGGAGGCGGGTTCGAGATCGGGCCGCGATCAGTTCTTCGGCACCTTGTCCTTGCCCTTGCCCGGATTCGAGGTGTTGACGAGTTCGGGCGACCTCTGCGCCCGCAGGGTCTCGCGCTGGGCCTTCGTGTCGATCCGTCTGGTCCGGGTGAACGGCTCCAGCTTGACGGACCCGCCTGTCTTCAGGGCCTCGACGATGGCCTCCAGCACCCGGACGTCCGCGTAGCCCTCCTCGCCGTCCGGCTCGGGATCCCGGCCATTCAGGATACAGTCTGAGAAATACTTGAGCTCCCCGCCGAAGTGATCGGTGTTCTCGAAGCTCTCGTGCGCCTTGTTCTCGCCGAGGGTCACGATGTGCTCCAGCGACTTGCCGTACATGTAAGCCGGGTTCACCTCGACGCTGCCCTTCGTGCCGACCACCGCGTAGGTGTCGAGGGTGTTGCCGACGTAGGACAGAACGAACTGCGCGAGGCGGTTGCCGGGGAAGCGCAGCGTCACCGCGACCGTGTCGTCGAAGTCACCGAGGCCCGTCTCGGGGTGCCTCACACCGACGGCCGAGACAACCTCGGTGGGCTCGTCGCCGAAGACGTAGCGGGCGGCGTTCACCGGATAGGGACCCATGTCGAAGACCGGCCCGGCCTCGACGCCGCTCTTCGCGCGGTGGTTCTCGGGCGAGACCATCTGGGTGAAGGTCGAGGAGAAGGTCAGCAGATCGCCGAGTTGTCCTGAGCGGATGAGGTCGATGGTCGCGAGGGTCGCGGGCTCGAAGTGCAGCCGGTAGGCCACCATCAGCTTCGCCGAGGACGCGTTCTCAGCGTCGAGGATCGCGCGGCACCGGTCGGTCGTGACCTCCAGGGGCTTCTCCACCAGCACGTGGATACCCGCCTTCAGCGCGGGGATCGCGAACTCCGCGTGGCGCCAGTTCGGCGTGGCGAGGTAGATCGCGTCGATCTTGCCCGAGGCCAGGAGGTCGCCGAACTGCGCGTAGGTGTAGGCGTCGGCGACGCCGTACTGCTCGCCGACGCCGCGGGCCTTCTCGGGATCGCCGGTGACGAAGGCCACCACCTCGGAATTGCCGGTATGCGCCACGCCCGGCAGCATGGCCTCCTGAGTGATGTCGCCGAGTGCCACGAAGGCGTAGCGGACCTTTTTTCCCGAGGTCAGGCCGAGGGTGGATGCGAGGCTCATGGGGTCTCCGAGGGTGCGGCCGGATGAGCGACCCGCGCTGGAAGCGCGATGCCGGGGCCAGACCGCTGAAGGGATGCGTGTCTGGTAAACCGAGCGCCGCAGCGAATGTTGCATACGGATGCAGTCCGACGCACATGATCGCCCTGCGCCCCATGCAGGACGCGCCGGAGAACACGACAGGTGCCCAGGCCGCGTCCGCCCTCCTCGATCGCCGTCGCGCAGCTGGCGGGAGTCTCGCAATCGGCCGTGTCGCGGACGTTCACGCCCGGAGGCATCGTCTCCCCGGCGACGCGCGCCAAGGTTCTCGCGGCCGCCGAGGCTCTGGGCTACCGGCCGAACCTCCTGTCACGCTCCCTTACGACGGGGCGCTCCGGAATCGTCGCCGTGGCGGTGGGCGGCCTCTCCAATCCCTTCCACGCCATGGCCCTCGAAAGCTTCGCGGCCGGACTGCAGCGGATGGGACGGCAGGTCATGCTGGTGGTCGTCGCGGACGAATGGGCCCTGGGCTCGGCCGTGGAACTCCTGTCCGGGTATCAGGTCGATGCGGTGCTCAGTTCGCTCTCGGTGAACGCGGCGGACGTCGCCGAAGCCCTGACGCGCTTCGCCGTCCCCATCGTGACGATGAACTCCTCGGTGACAACCCGCTGGGTCCGCACGGTGGCGGCCGACGATCACGGGGCCGGAATCGCGATCGCGAAACACCTGCACGCGCAGGGCGCCCGCCGCTTCGGCTACGTCGCGGGCCGGCCGGGCACGCTCGCCCAGGAACGCCGCGAAGCCGGCTTCCGGCAGGGTCTGGCGGAACTCGGCATCACGCAGTGTGCACGGGCGCAGGGCGACCATCACCATGGCGGCGGTTGCGCGGCGGTGCGGGCGCTCTATGCCACGGCCGGCGGGCCGAACCCGGCGACGGGACCGGACGGACTGTTCTGCTTGAACGACCTGACCGCGATGGGCGCCATCGACACGCTCAGGGACGCGTTCGGTCTGCGCTGCCCGGAGGACGTGCTGATCGCCGGCTACGACAACGTCGCGGCCTCGTCCTGGCCGCCCTATCGCCTGACCACCGTCGATGTCGGTCTCGACCGGATCGCGGACGAGGCCTTCGCGCTGATGGAAGCGACGGATGGCGGACCGTCCGAGGTCCTGGTGAAGCCGCGGCTCGTCATGCGGGCGAGCACCCGTCGCTGACGAAGTGCGCCGGTCCCCACTCGCGAGGCGACGCCGATCGCGGAACGCCGAGGGTCTGCGCCTGAGACGAGATCGAAGGGTAGGCGAGCTCCACGTCTCGAAAGTCGGTCGGTCACGAACCGGCGCACCCGCCGCCTGCACGCGACGGGCGAGATCCGCATGCGGTCGGGGGTACCGGACCTCTGCCCCTATTCCAGGGCCAGGGCGGCCGAACCGTCGGCCGCCCTGGATCGTCTCGACGTGGTTCAGATTTCGACGCCTCGGCTCACGGCATCGGTCGGGCGCCTGCTACGAACAGCCGGTCGTCGAACCGCAGGTATCGCACTTCAGGCAGGTGCCGTTGCGGACGAGCGTGAAGTTCGCGCATTCCGGGCAAGCCTCGCCGACATAGCCCTTCATCTTGGCCTCGGCGCGGCGGTCGGAGACCGAGCGTTCGGGCTTCATCGCGTCAGGCTTGGCGAAGGGCAGGGCATCGACCAGCGCCTCGGCCTGACCGGCCTGCACCGGCTCGACCTTGAGCGCCGTGGCACCGCGCAGGGCATGGACCACCCCGCCGGCCGGGGCGGTCTGGCCGGAGGTCGCCGCGCCGACCCCGACGGTGCCGCCGGCCGGACCGCCCTGGATCAGGGTGAGGCGGTCGGCCGAGCCGCGCAGCAGACCGCGGGAGACGACGCTCGACGCGGTGGCCTCCGTCCGGCCCGGCTCGCGGGTGGTGTCGGTCTCGCCGCCGCCGATCACGGTGCCGCCGATCTCGGACGGGTTGACGTGGGCGAGGTCGGCGCGACCGAGATAGGACACGGCCAACTCGCGGAACACGTAGTCGAGGAGCGAGGTCGCGTTCTTGATCGCGTCATTGCCCTGCACGAAGCCCGCCGGTTCGAAGCGGGTGAAGGTGAAGGCCTCGACGTATTCCTCCAGCGGCACGCCGTATTGGAGCCCGAGCGAGATCGCGATGGCGAAGTTGTTCATCAGGCTGCGGAAGGTGGCGCCCTCCTTGTGCATGTCGATGAAGATCTCGCCGAGGCGCCCGTCGTCGTACTCGCCGGTGCGCAGGTAGACCTTGTGACCGCCGACGACGGCCTTCTGGGTGTAGCCCTTGCGGCGGTGGGGCATCTTCTCGCGGGAGCGGATGCGCTCGACGCGCTCGATCACCCGCTCGACGATCTTCTCCGCGACCTGTGCGGCCTTGGCCGCGGCCGGAGCCGCGATCAGCGCCTCGATCATCTCCTCGGCATCGTCGTCCTCGTCGGCGATCAGGGCCGAGTTCAGGGGCTGCGACAGCTTCGAGCCGTCGCGGTAGAGGGCGTTGGCCTTGAGCGCCAGGGTCCAGGACAGCTTGTAGGCGTTCTTGCAATCCTCGACGGTGGCATCGTTGGGCATGTTGATGGTCTTGGAGATCGCACCCGAGATGAAGGGCTGCGCCGCCGCCATCATGCGGATGTGGCTCTCCACCGAGAGGTAGCGCTTGCCGATGCGGCCGCACGGGTTGGCGCAATCGAACACCGCGAAGTGCTCGAGCTTCAAGAAGGGGGCTCCCTCGAGGGTCATGGCACCGCAGATATGGGTGTTGGCCGCCTCGATGTCCTTCCGCGAATAGCCGAGAAAGGGCAGGATCTCGAAGGTCGGGTCGGCGAGCTTGTCCGCCGGGACCTTGAGGACGTCCTTGAGGAAGTCGTCGCCGAGCGTCCAGCGGTTGAAGACGAACTTGATGTCGAAGGCCGCCTTCAGGCCCGCCTCGATCACCGCGAGCTTGTCATCGGTGAAACCCTTGGCGCGGAGCGAACCGGGATTGATCGCCGGAGCCTGGCCCATCGAACCGTGGCCGACCGCATAGGCCTCGATCTCGGCGATCTCGGATTCGCGGTAGCCGAGGGTGCGCAGGGCGTCGGGCACCGCGCGGTTGATGATCTTGAAGTAGCCGCCGCCGGCGAGCTTCTTGAACTTCACCAGGGCGAAATCGGGCTCGATGCCGGTGGTGTCGCAATCCATCACGAGGCCGATCGTGCCGGTCGGCGCGATCACGGTGGCCTGCGCATTGCGGTATCCGTGCTCTTCGCCGAGCGCCAGGGCGCGGTCCCAGGCGAGCTTCGCCCGCTCGGCGATGTCGGCCTGGGGCACGTTGGCGAGGTCGAGCGGCACGGGAGCGATGGAAAGGAACTCGTAGCCCTCCGCCTCGCCGTAGGCGGCGCGGCGGTGGTTGCGGATCACCTTGAGCATGGCGTCCGCGTTCTCCTCGTAGGCCGGAAAGGCCCCGAGCTCGCCGGCCATCTCGGCGGAGGTGGCGTAGGCCACGCCGGTCATGATCGCGGTCAGCGCACCGGCCAGCGCCCGGCCCTTCTCGGAATCATAGGGCAGGCCCATGCTCATGAGGAGGCCGCCGATGTTGGCGTAACCGAGGCCCAGCGTGCGGTAGCGGTACGAGAGCTCGGCGATCTCCTTCGAGGGGAACTGGGCCATCGTCACCGAGATCTCGAGCACGACCGTCCAGAGACGGTTGAGGTGCTCGAAGGCGGCCACGTCGAAGTGATTCGAAGCGCGGTCGTACATCGTCAGCAGGTTGGCCGAGGCCAGATTGCAGGCGGTGTCGTCGAGGAACATGTACTCGGAGCACGGGTTGGAGGCCCGGATCCGCCCGCCCGCCGGGCAGGTGTGCCAGTCGTTCATGGTGGTGTTGAAGTGCAGGCCCGGGTCCGCCGAGGCCCAGGCGGCCTCGCCGATCTTCTCCCAGAGCTCGCGCGCCGGCAGGGTCTTCGTGGTCTTGCCGGTGGTGCGGGCCTTCAGCTCCCAGGACGCGTCATTCTCGACGGCGCGCAGGAAGTCGTCGGTCAGCGAGACCGAGTTGTTCGAGTTCTGGCCGGCCACCGTGAGGTAGGCCTCGGAATCCCAGTCGGTGTCGTAGACGGGGAAGTCGATCTTGGTGAAGCCCTGGCGGGCGAACTGGATCACGCGCTTCGTGTAGGAATCCGGCACCGCGTCCTTGCGCGCGGCCTTGACGGCCTTCTTCAGGACCGGGTTGCGCTCCGGGTCGAAGCAGGCGTCGCCCTCGGCCTCGCACTGGGTGCAGGCCTTCATCACGGCGGTGAGGTGCTTGGAGACGATCTTGGAGCCGGTGACGAGGGCGGCGACCTTCTGCTCCTCCTTCACCTTCCAGTCGATGTACTGCTCGATATCCGGGTGATCGATGTCGACGATGACCATCTTGGCCGCACGCCGGGTGGTGCCGCCCGACTTGATCGCGCCGGCCGCCCGGTCGCCGATCTTGAGGAAGGACATCAGGCCGGAAGACTTGCCGCCGCCGCCGAGCTTCTCGTTCTCGCCGCGCAGCAGGGAGAAGTTCGAGCCGGTGCCCGAGCCGTACTTGAACAGGCGCGCCTCGCGGACCCACAGGTCCATGATGCCGCCTTCGTTCACGAGGTCGTCCTGCACGCCCTGGATGAAGCAGGCATGCGGCTGCGGATGCTCGTAGGACGAGGCGGACTTCGTCAGCTCACCGGTGCGATAATCGACATAGTAGTGACCCTGGGCCGGACCATCGATTCCGTAGGCCCAGTGCAGGCCGGTGTTGAACCATTGCGGCGAGTTCGGCGCCACCATCTGGCGGGCGAGCATGAAGCGGAGTTCGTCGAGGAACGCCGAGGCGTCCTCCTCGGAGGTGAAGTAGCCACCCTTCCAGCCCCAGTAGGTCCAGCAGCCGGCGAGGCGGTCGAAGACCTGCGTCGAGGAGATCTCTGAGACGTAGCGCTCGGCCTCGGGCAACTCGGCCAGGGCGGCGAGATCCGCCTCGGAACGCCACAGGAACGACGGCACGTCGTTCTCTTCGATCTTCTTCAGGGCAGCGGGCACGCCGGCCTTGCGGAAGTACTTCTGCGCGAGCACGTCGCTGGCCACCTGGGACCAGCTCTCGGGAACCGAGATGCCGTCGAGACGGAAGACCGTCGAGCCGTCCGGATTGCGGATCTCGCTCAGGGTCTTGCGAAACGGGATCGTGGCGTAGGGGGATTGTCCGGCCGTGGTATGGCGCCGCTCGAACCGCATGGAACCTGTCTCCCGAGCCGCTCGAAGAAGCGCGGCGCCGTGTCGAAGAATGATGAGGGCACGCGTCCGCGAACGCTGCGAAGCGCTGGAACGGGTGTCGAAAATTCGGTGATCCGCCGGTGACGCGACAGCCTCGGCGATGATCCGAAGGTATGCCAGGCGGTGGTCTCACGTCAACAACTAGTGTGCCGCCTGCGTGTTCCAGGCTAGATGTAGTAGGTCGTCGCTTAATCCTGTGGATATCGCCGTGCGGTTCGTAAGTGCCCTTTCGGCATGACGGATTCCGACGCGAAAAATTTTCTCCCCACAGGCTGCGCCGGGCGCCGCGCCGGTCGGGCCATCGTCAATGCCGGTGGTGTGGGATTTCAGCCGCAATCGCCGCCGGCCCCTCAGGTCGCGGACGCTGCCGCGCGACTGGACTTCGGGGATGCGCCTCACCATAGTCCGCGCCGACACTCGATGGCGGGGCGCGGGCGCCCCATTCAGGCGAACGCGATGGCTCTCAAGGACACGCTCCTGCGGATCTTCACCTGGTGGAACGGGCAGACGATGTCGCTCGCGCTCTACACGGCGCGCAGCGGGCAGCGCGTCGGCACCGACGATCTCGGCAACGTCTATTACCGCGCCCAGGGACCGCTGATCGACCGCTCGGTGGGCACCGAGCGGCGCTGGGTGGTCTACAACGGTTACGCCGATGCCTCGAAGGTGCCGCCGGGCTGGCGCGCCTGGCTCTGCCACAACGGCGACGTGCCCCCGAGCGAGCAGGACTACGTCCCGCGCGCCTGGCAGAAGCCCCACGTGGAGAATCTCACCGGCACCAGCGGCGCCTATCGGCCGCGCGGCTCGCAGCTGAATGTCGGCCAGCGCCCCGCCGCGACCGGCGACTACGTGCCCTGGAGCCCGGGCAACTGAAGGCAAGCCACCGATCGGGGACCGGCCCTTTTTCCACCAATCTTCGCGCGCTTAAGAAGACCTCGCGTCGTCGCGCCCGTCCGGGGTGCCAGCGAGGAGGGTCGCCCGTGAGCCGCAGCACAGCAGGATCGTCTCGCTCCGTGATCAAGCGCCTCCTCCTCGCGTCGGTCGCGATCGGCCTGTGCAGCCTCCCGGCGACCGCCGACAAGATCAAGAACCCGACCGCGGTGTTCTCCGGCCTCGACAAGATCACCGGGCGCATCGTCTCCTTCGAGGTGGCGGTGGACGAGACCGTACAGTTCGGCGCGCTGCAACTGACACCGCGGGTCTGCTACAGCCGCCCGCCGACCGAGAGCCCGAAGACCACGGGCTTCCTCGAAGTCGACGAGGTCACCCTCGACAACAAGTACCGCCGCATCTTCACCGGGTGGATGTTCGCGTCGAGCCCGGGCCTGCACGCGATCGAGCATCCGATCTACGACGTCTGGCTCGTCGATTGTAAGGGCGGCTCCGACGTGATCGCCGAGGCCCGCGAGCAGGAGGACATGCCCGCCATGGCCTCGAAGCCGGAGAAGACCCGACGCCCGAAGAGCGGCCAGGACGCGACCCGCACTGCCCAGCAGGTCAATCCGAACGGCCAGGTGGATGTCGAGGCGCCGCGCGGTGTCCCGGTCCAGCCCAAGCAAAAGCCGTCGCGCAAGTTCTTCCCGTCGAACGAGGGTCCCGCCCCGGCGCCGCCGCCGCCGCAGCCGCAAACGCTGTTCGACGCGCTGTTCCGCTAGGACGCGTCGGCCGGCTTCAACGGGCGGTCAGTGCGTCGAGCGCCTGCTGGCCACATACGGAACCGTCTCCGGGCCATACGTTCCAGTCCGCCGGCAGGACGATCGCCTCGCCCAGACGTCGCTTGTAGACATGGCGCGGCAGTTCCTCGGCCCCGAACTGCATCAGGTGTTCGGTCACGAACTGCGTGTCGGCGAGGCGGTAGCCACCCGCGCGCAGGCGGGCCACGAGATGCACCAGGGCGACCTTCGAGGCGTCGCGCACGGTGTGGAACATGCTCTCCCCGAAGAAGGCGGCCCCGAGGGAAACGCCGTAGAGGCCGCCGACCCGGTCTCCGTCGAGAAACACCTCCACCGTATGGGCGTGCCCGGCATCGAACAGGGCTCCGTAGAGCTCACGGATCCGGCCGTTGATCCAGGTCCGCTCGGCATCGCCCCGCGGCGCGGCGCAGCCGGCGATGACCGCATCGAAATCCTGGTCGGTCCGAACCTCGAACACGTCCGAGCGCACCGTGCGGGCAAGCCGCTTTGCGACGTGGAAGCCATTGAGGGGGAGCACGCCCCGTGCCCGCGGCTCGACCCAGTAGATGGCCGGGTCGTCGGCATCCTCCGCCATGGGAAAGATGCCGGCCGCATACGCCTTCAGCAGGATCTCGGGCGTGATCTCGACGCGGTCGCCATCGTACATGGTTCGATTTTGAAGCGGCACCGCACGGAAGGCCAGAGGCAGGCGGGTCGCATGGCCATCAGAAGACACGAAAAGGGCGAGACACGAGAAAGGGCGGAGCCTCGCGGCCCCGCCCTCGCCGCCTGGATCAGGATTCCGCTTAGAAGTTCGGGCCGCCCGACGTGGTGCCGAGGTTCGGAACGATCCGGTTCGGCTGCTCGGCATTGCCGCCCTTCGCGGAGTCCTCGAAGATCGCCTCACGGTTGGTGGCGTAGGGTGCCTCGACCACGGAACCAGTCACGTCCATGTCGACTCGGCCGTCGGCATTGCGATAAGCGCCGTAGACCGACGGATTGTCGATCGGGCCGCGGGTCGTGCCGCCGGCCTGCGGGACGGCCCGCTCGGGCTGGCCGACATTGCCGGACGGCGACTGCGCGAAGGCGGCCGAGGCGATCAGGGAGGCGGCAACGAAGGTGAGCGTGAAGGTGCGCATGGAGGTCTTTCGGACGTTCGATCGTTAGGAAAATTTGGTCGCTGGTGGAGGATTGGGTCTCTGGGCCGCAGGGCCCAAACCGTCTCCGCCCGACCAATGTGGTGGAAGAAGTCCTGATCGAACAAAGCGTTCCGGGACGTCTTTTGCTGGCAATCGGTCGCAGGGCGACGCCCTGGAAGACGCTGAGATCATTCCCACGCGCCCCCGGATGGCGCTTTAAAAGATCAGTCTGAGACCAGAAGACGGCATCTTGACCGTGGAAAGGTACTGCTCAGCTCAGGGGCGCAGTCATTCACGCACAACTCGGTTGTGCGCAATCGCACATCTGGTGTCCGACCGCGGCCATTCCGAGCGGGAGGCGATGAGAAAAGCCGGCCCGTTTCGGGGCCGGCTTCCTGGGTTCGTCGATCGGGGCAGGGCGGCGCCTGCCCGGGTCTCAGCGGGCCGGGCCGCCGGAGGTGCCGCCGGTGTTCGGCACGCCGCGGTTGGTGTCGTTGGCGTTGCCGCCCTTGGCCGAGTCGGTCGCGCCGGCGCCGGGGGTCATGCCGCGCTCGCCGACCGGCGCCGTCGCGGCACCCGGGGCCGGGGCCACGTCGCGGGTCGACGGATTGTCGATCGGACCGCGGGTGGTCCCGCCGGCCTGCGGCACGGCCCGCTCGGGCTGGCCGACATTGCCGGAGGGCGACTGGGCGAGGGCGGGACCGGCGAGGGCGGGACCGGCGAGGGCGGGACCGGCGAGGAGGAGGCCGGCGAGGAGAGGGATCGTCAGGCGCACGGGAGTGTCGTTCCTTCGAATGCGGCTCGGCCGATGCGGAACACACCGCCAAGCCTGTGAGAACGCAGAGAAACGGGCGTACACCCGCCCTGTTCCCACTCCTCGTGGTGCTCAAGGCTCGTCGAGGCCGCCGTCGGCGAGGAATCCCTCGAGCCAGTGAATGTCGTAGTTTCCGTTCTGCACGTCCGCGTTGCGCACGAGCGTGCGGAACAACGGCAGCGTGGTGTCGACGCCGTCGACCACGAACTCGTCCAGCGCCCGGCGCAGGCGCATCAGGCATTCGTTGCGGGTACGCCCGTGAACGATGAGCTTGCCGATCAGCGAATCGTAGTGGGGCGGGATGCGGTAGCCCTGGAACACCGCGGAATCGACCCGGACCCCGAGGCCGCCGGGCGGATGGAAGTAGGTGATCAGGCCGGGCGACGGGCGGAAGGTCGCCGGGTGCTCGGCATTGATCCGGCACTCGATGGCGTGCCCCTCGACCCTGATCTCGTCCTGCGTCATCGACAGCGGCAGGCCGGCGGCGACGCGGATCTGCTCGTTCACCAGGTCGATCCCGGTGATCATCTCGGTGACCGGATGCTCGACCTGAATGCGGGTGTTCATCTCGATGAAGTAGAAGTTTCCGTCCTCGTAGAGAAACTCCACGGTGCCGGCGCCGAGGTACTGCAGTTCCTGCATCGCGCGGGCGCAGATCCCGCCGATCTCGGCCCGCATCCCGGCATTGAGGGCCGGCGAACCGCCTTCCTCCCAGACCTTCTGGTGCCGGCGCTGGAGCGAGCAGTCGCGCTCGGCGAGGTGGACCGCGTTGCCGCGCCCGTCGCCGAGCACCTGCACCTCGATGTGGCGCGGCTTCTCCAGGTACTTTTCCAGGTAGACCGCATCGTCGCCGAAGGCCGCCTTGGCCTCGGTGCGGGCCATGCCCAGGGCCTGCTCCAGATCGGCCTCGCTGCGGGCGACCTTCATGCCGCGGCCGCCGCCGCCGGAGGCCGCCTTGACCAGGACCGGATAGCCGATCTCGGCGGCGATCCGCTTGGCCTCCTCGGGATCCTCGACGCCGCCCTCGGAGCCCGGCACGCAGGGAATCCCCAGGCGCTTGGCGGTGCGCTTGGCCTCGATCTTGTCGCCCATGATGCGGATGTGCTCCGCCTTGGGACCGATGAAGCCGATGTCGTGGTGTGCCAGCACCTCGGCGAACCGGGCGTTCTCGGAGAGGAAGCCGTAGCCCGGGTGGACCGCGTCGGCGCCGGTGATCTCGCAGGCGGCGATGATCGAGGGGATGTTGAGGTAGCTGTCGCGGGCCGCCGGCGGCCCGATGCAGACGCTCTCGTCGGCGAGGCGCACATGCATGGCGTCGGCATCGGCGGTGGAGTGGACCGCCACCGTGGCGATCCCGAGTTCCTTGGCCGCACGCAGGATGCGCAGGGCGATCTCGCCCCGGTTGGCGATCAGGATCTTGTCGAACATGGGTGCGGCCCTGCTCACTCGATGACGAGGAGGGGTTCGCCGAACTCGACGGGCTGACCGTCCTCGACGAAGACGGCGGTGACGGTCCCGGCGCGGGGCGCGACGATCTCGTTGAAGGTCTTCATCGCCTCGATGAGCAGGAGCTTGTCGCCCGCCGCGACCGTCGAGCCGACATCGACGAACAGCTTCGCCTCCGGCGACGGCCGGCGATAGGCGGTGCCCACCATCGGCGAGGGGACAGAGCCGGGATGACCGGCGCCGGCCTTGCGGTCGAAGCCGCCGCCGGGACCGGGGACCGGGGCCGCGACGGCGGCCATCGCGGGGGCCGGGGCCGGCGCGGGAGCCGCCACCTGCACCTGGACCGCCTCGATGCGGCGGGCGACGCGGATGCGCAGATCCCCCTTCTCGACCTCGATCTCGCTGAGATCGGTCTCGTTGATGAGCTTGGCGAGCTCGCGGACGAGCTCCGGATCGAAGGGGTCGTTCTTGGACATCGGCTCCTTGGGCATCGGCTCGGTCGTCTTCAGGTCAGGCGCAGGGTGCGGCTCGTGTCGCTCGGAGATGTCGACGCCGCGCGGAACTCGCAAGGCGGCGTCGGCTCGGATCTTCGGTGGTGGATCGGCTCAGCAGCTGGCGTGGCCGCACTGGCGGACATCGGTGATCGTCTTGCGGATCGGATCGATGCCGACGGCGCCGGGGATGATCTCGTCGCCGATGATGAAGGCGGGCGTACCCGACAGGCCGAGCTTGTCGCCCAGGCCGACATTCTCGGAAAGGGCGGCCTTCACCTCGGGGCCCTGCGCGTCCTTCGCCAAGCGGGCGACGTCGAGGCCCATCTCCTTGCCGACGGCCAGCGCCCGCTCGCCGTTCACCCGGCCCTTCGACTCGAGGAGCTTGGTGTGGAACTCGAAGATCTTGTCGCCCTTGAGCTGCTGCTTGGCGGCGAGGGCGATCTTGCTCGCCTCGAGGGACTCGGCGCCGAGCACGGGGAAGTCCTTGAGCACGACGCGCAGCTTCGGGTCGCCCTTGATCAGGGCCTGGATGTCCGTGAGGGCCTTGCGGCAATAGCCGCAATTGTAGTCGAAGAACTCGACCAGCGTGACGTCGCCGGCCGGATTGCCCGCCACGACGCCGTGGGGCGAGTTGACCAGAGCCTCGCGGGATTCCTTCAGAGCCGCCGACTGAGCGAGCTTCTGGGTCTCCTGCTGGCGGCGCTCGCCCTCGGCGATCGCCTCCTGCAGCACCTCGGGGTTCTTGACGAGGAAATCCTTGATGATCCCCTCGATCGCCTGGCGCTGCGTATCCGAGAAGGCGGCGGCCGGGGCGGTCTGGCTCGGCGTGATCTGGGCCGGGGTGGTCTGGGCTACCGCGGCGCCGAGGGTGCCGGCGAAGATCGTCGCGCAAAGCAGGGAACGGAAGAGAGGCATACGTCCTCGCGGGGCGGGACCGGTCAGGCGTAGGCCGGCCATCAGGGATCGTCGTCGGTGCGACATGCGGTTAGCGGCCGGGTTAGGCGTTTTCGCGGCGGCCGGTCAATCACCGAATGGCGGGTTTGGCCCCGGCCCGGCGCAGCGGCTATGACGGAGCCGATGAACCAGCCGCCGATCCTCTCCCCGAACCTGCCCTCCGAGCGCGCGGCCCGCGTCGCCCCGTTCCTCGCCATGGATGTGATGTCCGCCGCCGCCGCCCGCGAGGCGCGCGGGGAGGGCGTCGTCCACATGGAGGTCGGGCAGCCCTCCGCGCCGGCGCCGCGCGCCGTGATCGCATCGGCGCAGGCGGCCCTCGCGACCGGCGCCCTGCCTTACACCCAGGCCCTCGGGCTTCCGGCCCTGCGCGAGCGCATCGCACGCCACTATGCCGACACCTACGGGGTCACGGTCTCGCCGAGCCGGATCGTCGTGACCACCGGCTCCTCGGCGGGGTTCGTACTCGCCTTCCTCGGCCTGTTCGATGCCGGCGCCCGCATCGCGGTTCCCCAGCCGGGCTACCCGGCCTATCGCAGCCTGCTCCACGCCCTCGACCTCGTGCCGGCGCCCCTGGTGCTTCAGGATGCCGACCGCTTCGCCCCGACCGGCGCCGCGCTGCGGGCGCTGCACGAACGGGAGGGCCTCTCAGGCATCCTGGTGATGAGCCCGGCCAACCCGTCCGGCACCGTGATCGAGCCGGCGCGCCTCGCCGACCTCTGCGCCACGGCCCGCGCCCTCAACCTGCGCTTCATCTCGGACGAGATCTATCACGGGCTCGCCTACGGCGTGCCGACCGAGACGGCCCTGCGCTGCGACGACGATGCGATCGTCATCAACTCGTTCTCGAAGACCTGGTGCATGACCGGATGGCGCATCGGCTGGATGGTGGTGCCGGACTGGCTCGTCCGGCCCGTCGAGCGGCTCGCCCAGAACCTCTACATCTCGGCGCCCTACCTCTCGCAGGTGGCGGCACTCGCGGCCTTCGACGCGGTGGAGGAGGTCGAGGCCGTGCGCGCCGGCTACGCCGCCAACCGGGCTTTGCTCCTCGATGCCTTCCCGGCCCTCGGCCTCGGGCGGACGCACCCGGCCGACGGGGCCTTCTACCTCTACGCCGACGTCTCCAGCCTCACCGACGACTCGGTCGCGTTCTGCCGGCGCATGCTCGACGAGGCGGGCGTCGCGGCGACGCCGGGCCTGGATTTCGACGGCCGGGACGGCGGCCACCACGTCCGGTTCTCGTTCGCAGGCTCGAATGCCGACTGCGTCGAGGCGGTCCGGCGCCTCCAGGGCTGGCTGCGCTGAGAACGCGAAACGGGGCGGGCTCGACGCCCACCCCGTTTCCTGTCGATCCTTCAGGGACGATCACTCACCCGTCAGGGCCGCCTTGGTCCGCGACCACCAGCCGGCACGCTTCGGACGATCCGGGTCGGACGGCGGTGTCAGCACCACCGCGACCGGCTCGGGCTTGGGCGCCGGCTCTGCAGCCTGCGGCGCCTCGGCCTGGGGCTCGGGATCCACGGGCAGTTCCATCGCCACCGGCGCGGTGCTCTCGGGCGCGGCGGGCGCCACCGCCTCGGACACCGCCTCGGCGCTCACCGGCTCCTCGCCGCCGAGGAAGGCGGACGGCGCGTCGGCCGTCCCCTCGTCGCCCTCGACCGAAGCGACCGGCCGATCGCCTTGCGTTTCGTCACCGAAGGTCTGCTGGCCCGGCTCCTGACGAGCGGCCTCCGGATTCGCGCCCTCGCCGTCGCGGCCACGACCGTCGCGGTCGCGACCCCGGCCACCGCGGCGGCCCCGGCGGCGGCGGCGGCCGCTGCCATCGTCCTCGCCGGAGGCCGGCATCTCGGCCGAGGCGACGATCTCGTCGCCCTCGGCCTGCGCAGCGATGTCCTCGGACTCCTCGCCCTCGCCCTCGCCGTCCTCGTCGTTCTCGGAGGCCGAGCCCTCACCGCCGGCCTGCTCGCCGGTCTCGTGGCGACCGCCGCGACGCCGACGCCGACGGCGGCGACCGCCGCGGCCCTCGCCGCCATCGGCCGCCTTCTCGCGGGACTCGTCGGCGGGAGCGCCGGCCTCGGTCTCCTCCGACTCCGCCTCGGCCTCGATGGCTTCCTCCTCGATCTCCGGATCGAAATCCTCCTCCGGCTCCAGGGCGGAGCTGATCGCCACGGCGCGGACGCCGGTCACCGGACCCTCGGCGCGCACCGCCGGCTCGCCGCGGTCGAGCTGGAAGGCGGAGGTGGCAGCCAGGCGCTCGTCGGCCGCGATGGTCAGGGAGACGCCGAAGCGCACTTCCAGCTCGCGCAGGTGCGCGCGCTTCTGGTTGAGGATGTAGAGCGCGACCTCGGTGCGGGTGCGCAGGACGAGGTTGTGGGTCGTGCTCTTGAGGAGCGATTCCTCGATGGCGCGCAGGATCTGCAGCGCCACCGACGCGGTCGCGCGGACGTAGCCGGAACCGCCGCAATGGATGCAGGGCAGGGACGAGCTTTCCAGCATGCCGGTGCGGATGCGCTGCCGGCTCATCTCGAGCAGACCGAAGGGGGAGATCCGCCCGACCTGGATACGCGCGCGATCGTTCTTCAGGCAGTCGTTGAGCTTCTTCTCGACGGCGCGATTGTTGCGCTTCTCCTCCATGTCGATGAAGTCGATCACGACGAGGCCGGCGAGATCGCGCAGACGCAGCTGGCGGGCGACCTCCTCGGCCGCCTCCAGGTTGGTTCGGAGCGCCGTGTCCTCGATGTCGTGCTCGCGGGTCGAGCGACCCGAGTTCACGTCGATGGAGACGAGCGCCTCCGTCGGGTTGATGACGAGGTAGCCGCCCGACTTCAGGGTGACGTGGGTGGAGAACATCGCATCGAGCTGCTGCTCGACCCCGTAGCGCGCGAAGATCGGCGTCGAATCGCGATAGGGCTGCACGACCTTGGACTGACCGGGCATCAGCATGCGCATGAAGTCGCGCGCCTCGCGGTAGGCCTCGTCGCCGGCCACCAGGATGTCGTCGATGTCCTTGTTGTAGAGGTCGCGGATGGCGCGCTTGATCAGCGAGCCCTCTTCGTAGACCAGGGCCGGGGCGGAGGAGGACAGCGTCAGCTCCCGCACGCTCTCCCACAGGCGCATCAGGTACTCGAAGTCGCGCTTGATCTCGGGCTTGGTGCGCGAGGCGCCGGCCGTGCGCAGGATCACGCCCATCCCCTCGGGCACCTCCAGGTCCTGAGCGACCTCCTTGAGGCGCTTGCGATCGGCGGCCGACGTGATCTTGCGGGAAATGCCGCCGCCACGGCCGGTGTTCGGCATCAGCACCGAGTAGCGCCCGGCCAGCGACAGGTAGGTGGTCAGCGCCGCCCCTTTGGTGCCGCGCTCCTCCTTGACGACCTGCACCAGGATGATCTGGCGGCGCTTGATCACTTCCTGGATCTTGTAGTGACGACGGTAGGTGCGCGGGCGCTCGGGGATCTCGGCCAGGGCATCGCCGCCGACCTGAGCGATCTTCTGCGGACGCTCGCCGTCCTCGCCCTCGCTCTCCTCGTCGTCGTCCTCGTCGTCCTCGTCGGAATCGTCGTCGTCATCCTCGGACTCGTCGTCCGACTCGTCCTCGTCCGAATCCTCGTCGCCCTCGTCCAAATCGTCCTCGTCCGACTCATCGTCGGACGCGGGCTCTGCGACCGGGGCCTCGGAGGCAACGGCTTCCCCCATGGGCGCAGCTTCGAGCGCGAGCTCGGAGGCCGGCTCCACCGGAGCCTCGGCGGTGGCGCCGGGGAGGCCCGCCTCGTCGGACGACGGAGCGTCCGACGGGGAAGCCTCGGATGCCTCCGAGGTCTCGCCGCTGGACAGGGCGGCTTGCGGCAGGTCGGCGGATTCGTCGCTGCCGGGCAGGACCGACGGCGTCGCGTTGCCGAGGCCGCCTTCGAGCAGCGCGTCGGCGACGCCGATCGCCGGATCGTTCGAGGGATCCTGATCGTCGAAGGTCCCGATCGCCGACAGGTCGACGACGTCCTCGGACGTCACTGTCTCGGACGTACGGGCCTTCTTGGCCGAGGTGCCGTCGCGACGACCGCGCGAGCGGCGGCGGGGCTTGCGCTCCTCCCGCTCCCGGTGCTCCTCGGCCTCGCGGGCCTCGTCCTCGAGCAGGGCCTGACGGTCCGCGAGGGGGATCTGGTAATAGTCCGGGTGGATCTCGCTGAAGGCGAGGAAGCCGTGGCGGTTGCCGCCGTACTCGATGAAGGCGGCCTGGAGCGAGGGCTCCACGCGGGTCACCTTGGCGAGATAGATGTTGCCGCGAAGCTGGCGCCGGTTCGCCGCCTCGAAATCGAATTCCTCGACCCTAGAACCGTGGACCGTGACGACCCGGGTCTCCTCCGGGTGCATCGCGTCGATGAGCATCTTGTTGTTGTTGGCCATGACGAACTTTCGACATGGCGGTCGACGTCGTTCTCCTCGAACCGCGCGGTCCCGATGGAGCGCCGTCCGGTCCGGGCTCGTCGGCCAGGAGGATCGGCGCCCGTGACGACCCGGGGAAGGGGGTCGCGGAAGCTGTGGGGAAGGGATTGCCGCCAACCGCCGTTGGGCGCCGGATCTCGGCGCGCGTGGGGTTGATCCTGGCCAGGGTCGACGAGAAGGCGGCGCCACGCGAAACGCGCTGGCGTTGAACACGAGCAACGGCAACCGATGCTGTGTGTCCGCTCATTCTCTCCCTGACCTCGCGAAGACTGTATGGGCCCGTCCGAGGACAGGCCGGCATTTGAAGAACGGTGCGGCGGCCGAAAAAGGCCACCGAATGAACCGACTCCCACCCGGCCTTGGTATGCCGCCATGTCTGACGCGGGGAACCGACTGCGAAGGCGATCCGGCGCGAGGCCGGGCCGCGCCCGCGGGCCGCGGAGCAAACCGCACGGCACCGGGAAGGGGACCGCATCATTACAGAGCGTCGCGACGTTTTGGCAAGGTCCTTAATCTTGGACAGGCATCGCGGCGGCGCGAACGCACCGGGCCGGCGCGGCGATCCACCCGCCGCTCCGCCGACCTGTCGCCGCCGGGACACAAGGAGCCCGGAAGTGAAGCCGGGCCTTTGAGGAACGGTTAACCATCCCGTCGGTATCCCGTAGAGGCAGGCTCACGCCACAGCCCGCTCGCGAGCACGTCCCAGGGGCAAGCTCGTCCACACGGGGATGATTGCCGGAACGATGCCGAGACGCGCCCGCCTTCTCCGCTCCGTCCTCCTCGCCCTGGCCTGCGCCGGCGCGCTGTCGGCCGCCGGTTCCGGCACCCTCGCCCAGGACACCGACAAGCTGCGCGGTACGAACTCTCAGGCGGCGGTCGCCATCGCGGCCGATCTGGCGACCAGCAACGCCACCACCAAGCTCACCCTGACGCTCTCGAAGGCGATCGACGCCAAGGCCTTCGTGATGGAGCGGCCCGACCGGGCGGTGATCGATCTCGCAGAAGTGAACTTCCAGCTCGGGCCCGAGACCGGACGCAAGCGCGACGGCGTCGTCGCGTCGTTCCGCTACGGGCTGTTCGCACCCGGCCGCTCGCGCATCGTCGTCGACCTCGCCCAACCCGCCACCGTGGGGCGGATCGAGACGGTCACGCGCCCCCGCGACGGCGCCGTGCTCCTCAGCATCGAGTTCCAGCGCTCCGACCGCGAGGGCTTCCGCCGCGCCGCCGTGGCGAGCGATCCGGCACCGGCCCAGCGCAAGGTCGCGGCCGCGCCGGAAGCGACGGATGCCCGGCCGCTGATCATGGTCGATGCCGGCCACGGCGGGACCGATCCGGGCGCCATCGCAGCCAGCGGGGTGTTCGAGAAGGACATCGTGTTCGGCTTCGCGCAGGCCCTCGTGACCCGGCTCGAAGCGAACGGCCGCTACCGGGTGCGGATGACCCGGGACCGCGACGTGTTCGTGCCGCTCTCCGAGCGCGTGCGCCTCGCCCGCGAGGCCAAGGCGAACCTCTTCGTCTCGATCCATGCCGACTCGATCTCGTCGGCCCCGCAGGTGCGCGGCGCCACCATCTACACCGGCTCCGAGAAGGCGACCGACGCCGAATCGGCCAGGCTCGCGGAGCGCGAGAATCGCGCCGATGCGGCCGCCGGCACCGAGTCGAACGAGGGTCCCGGCCACGTCGCGGACATCCTGCAGGAGCTCACCCTGCGCGAGACCCGAACCTTCTCGTCAAGCTTCGCCAGGGGGCTGATGAGCCATCTCAACCCGGTGATGGAGATGAGCGCCAAGCCGCATCGCGAGGCGGGATTCCAGGTGCTGCGCTCGCCCGACGTGCCCTCGGTCCTCGTGGAACTCGGCTACCTGTCGAGCAAGCACGACCTCGACCTGCTGCAGTCGGAGGGCTGGCGCGCCGAGGTCACCGGCGGCATGGCCAAGGCGATCGACGCGTTCTTCGGCAACCGGACGTCGCTGACCCGGCCGCAGCCGCCCCGCAGATCGGCGGCAATCGCCCCAGTTTCACCATAGAATGCGTGTGAAACCGGGGCTCACAGCGCTCCGGTCGAACCGCTGCCGATCGTCTCGGCAGGATTGATCGCGGCGCTCTCGAGCGAACGCCGCCGACATCGTGGGCTCGACCGCATTTATCGCGGCGGGACTCTTGCATTTCGGGATGGGACACGGTCGGAGGAGGCACGCGCCATCGTGGCGGGTGCTCTCGCGGCCGGCCGGCGGCGATGGATCATCGACGGACGGGACCCGGATGCGCTTCATCCTTCGTTTCTTCGGCTTCCTGTTCAGCGTCGGCGCGATGGTCTTCGTGATCGGCGCCGCTGCGGCCGCGGTCTTCTACTGGAAGTTCAGCCAGGACCTGCCGGACCACGCCGCGCTCGCCAATTACGAGCCGCCGGTGATGAGCCGCGTCCACGCCGCGGACGGCTCTCTGCTGGCCGAATACGCCAGCGAGCGCCGGCTCTACCTGCCCATCCAGGCCATGCCGAAGATCGTGGTCGCGGCCTTTCTCTCGGCCGAGGACAAGAACTTCTACAAGCACGGCGGCGTCGACCCGGAGGGTCTCGTGCGCGCCGCACTGACGAACTTCAAGAGCGGTAAGAAGCAGGGCGCCTCGACCATCACCCAGCAGGTGGCCAAGAACTTCCTCCTGTCTCCGGAGCAGACCTTCGAGCGCAAGGCCAAGGAGGCGCTGATCGCCTTTCGGATCGAGGCGGCCTACTCGAAGGACAAGATCCTCGAACTCTACCTTAATGAGATCTTTCTCGGCACCATCGTGCCCGGCCGCAATCTGCACGGCGTCGCGGCGGCCGCGCTCGATTATTTCGGCAAGTCGGTCCACGAGCTGACGATCAACGAGGCCGCCTACCTCGCCGCCCTGCCGAAGGGGCCGAACAACTATCACCCGTACCGGCAGACCCAGAAGGCCCTGGACCGGCGCAACGAGATCATCGGGCTGATGGCCCAGAACGGGTACATCACCAAGGAAGAGGGCGAGGCCGCCCGCAAGATGCCCCTCGGCGTGAATCCCCGCGTGGCCTTCGCCAACGCCGCCAACGCCAATTACTTCACCGAAGAGGTCCGGCGCGAGATCGCCGAGCGCTACGGCGAGAAGAAGCTCTACGAGGGCGGCCTCTCGGTGCGCGCGACCCTCGACCCGAAGATGCAGTCCTGGGCGCGCAAGGCCCTGGTGGACGGCCTGATCCGCTACGACCAGTCTCATGGCTGGCGCGGCGCCCAGGCCAAGGTCGACCTCGTCGGCCGCGACTGGGGCCTGGCCGTCGCCGAAGTGCCCGGCCTCGGCGACGTCGCCCCGTGGCGCCTCGCCGTCGTGCTGAACACCAATGGCGGCTCCGCGCAGATCGGCCTGCAGCCCCGTCGCGAGGCCTCCGGCCAGGTGTCGAAGGACCGCGAGACCGGCACGATCGCCGCCGAGGGCACCCGCTGGACCGGGCGCTCGCCCGCCGCGGCGCTGAACCCGGGCGACGTCGTCTACGTCGAGGCGACGGATACCAGCCGCAACCAGTACCGCCTGCGCCAGCGGCCCGAGGTCTCGGGCGCCATCGTGGCGATGGATCCCTATACCGGGCGCGTGCACGCGATGGTCGGGGGCTTCTCCTATGACGAGAGCCAGTTCAACCGCGCCACCCAGGCGATGCGCCAGCCGGGCTCGTCGTTCAAGCCGATCGTCTACTCGGCGGCGCTCGACAACGGCTACACCCCGTCGTCGATCGTTCAGGACTCGCCGATCACCATCGAGGCCGGTCCCGGCCAGGAGGCCTGGACGCCCTCGAACTACGACGGCAAGTCCGGCGGTCCGCACACCCTGCGCTACGGCATCGAGCACTCGAAGAACCTGATGACGGTGCGCCTCGCCAAGGATGTCGGCATGCCGCTCATCGCAGAGTATGCCCGCCGCTTCGGCGTCTACGACGACATGCTCCCGGTGCTGCCGATGTCGCTGGGCGCCGGCGAGACCACGGTCATGCGCATGGTCACCGCCTACTCGATGCTCGCCAATGGTGGTCGGCGCATCCGCCCGACCCTCATCGACCGCATCCAGGACCGCGTCGGCGAGACCATCTACAAGCACGACAACCGCAAGTGCCTCGGCTGCGACGCGGACAAGTGGTCCGGTCAGGACGAGCCCAAACTCGTCGACGAATCCGAGCAGGTCCTCGATCCGCTGACCGCCTACCAGATGGTCTCGATCATGGAGGGCGTGGTCCAGCGCGGCACCGCCACCATCCTGAAGCAGATCGGCAAGCCGCTCGCCGGCAAGACCGGGACGACGAACGACGCCAAGGACGCCTGGTTCGTCGGCTTCTCGCCCGACCTCGCGGTGGGTGTCTATATCGGCTTCGACAAGCCGCGCTCCCTCGGCGACCGCGCCACCGGCGGCGGCCTCGCCGCCCCCATCGCCCTCGACTTCCTGAAGCAGGCGCTCAAGGACAAGCCGCCGACGCCGTTCCGCGTGCCCCCGGGCATCAAGCTGATCCGCGTCTCGGCCTCCTCCGGCATGCGCGCCGGCTCGGGCGAGGGCGGCGGCACCATCCTCGAGGCCTTCAAGCCCGGCACCGCCCCGCCCGATGCCTACGTCGCCGCGCCGGCGCAGCAATCCAGCGGTCCGGCCGCGGTTCCGCCGGACGCCGATCGCGCCGCCCAGGCCGGAGGCCTCTACTAGACCCGCCACCCGTCGACCGCGCGCCCCGGGGCCACCTCCGGGGCGTTCGTCGTTTCAGGCCGATTTTCGCGCGAGCGCCAGGTCCGCGAGCTTGCCGATATCGAAGCCCCTCTGCGGCAGCTCGACCATGAAGCGCTCGGCGATCTCCGCGACCACGAAATCCGGCTTCACCCGTGCGACGTAACCCCAGTCGATGCTGGTGGACCACAGGACGTGGACCTCGCGGAAGGTGTCGGCCAGGAGCGGCGTCAGGCTCCCGGTATGCGGGGTGGACGCGTGATGGCCGTAGGAATCGGCGAACAGCACCAGCCGGCGCGGGTCGGCGTCGGCCGAATCGTTCCGGTAGACGACGTGGGCGCCGATATGCGCCTCCTGGCCCCGGCCCTCCGCCTCGAAGGCCGTGACCAGGCTGTTGGCGTAGATGCGCCGCGCCGCCGTCTCGAAGCGGCAGGCCTCCGCCATCTCGGTGCGGATGGGCTCGAATTTCAGGCCGAGGTCGCCCGCATAGGGCATGGCGCCGCCGATGCGGCGCCGGGCGATGTCCTGGCGCGGAACGAGGCCGAGATGGCGACAGATCTCACCATAGGCGAGGAGATACCCGGCGAAGGTCCAGTGGCTGTCCGTCCGGCAATAGAGCGGCGTCTCGGCGGCGCGGGCCCGGAACGGCCGCACGAGATCGATCCAGTGGCGCCGGGCCGACGAGAGGCGGAGCCAACGCTCCAAACGCAGCACCGGGGCGCGCCCGGGGTCAAAGGCCAGCCCGTCGCAGGCCTCCGGATAGATCGTGAGCTTCTCCGGTGCCACCACGTGGGCGTAGCGGGCGCCGAGCCCGGCGCAGCGCCGCACCCGCGCCTCCAGGATGCGGCGCCAGCGCCACAGGGTGGCGCGCGGCAGCCCCGGTTCGCGATACTGCGCGAGGACGGCGTTGGTGCCGCCGGTCAGGAAGAGCCAGCCGTCGCGGCCGACATGCACATCCGGATGTTGGTCCGGCGTACGAACGCCGGACGGGCGCGCGATGGTGAAACCCTCGGTCATCGCGTGCTTCTAGCGGGCGCGCGGGAATGGCGCACCCTCATCCGGTCGGCTGATCCACCCGATCAGAACCCGGCGCGGATCCCGCCGAAGATGCTGCGGCCGACGCCCGGGTAGAAGGCCACCGGTCCGCCCGAGACCGTGCGGGCATCGGTCACGACGGAGATGTCCGAGACGTAGCGGGCATCGGTCAGGTTCCGCGCATCGACGAACACCGAGACGCCGTTCTGGAAGTCGAATCCGGCGGCGATGTTGAGGAGGGCGTAGCCAGGCACCTTCAGGGTGTTGGCGTGGTCGGCGAAGGCCCCCTGCGGAACCCAGTCGACGGAGGGGCTGACGTGGAAGCCTTGCGCGTTGCGATAGGTCAGCACCGTGCGCAGCACGTCGCGCGGGATGCCGGCGATCTGGTTATCGCGGAAGACCGGGTCGGCGATGAAGCGGAAGTCGTTGTGGGTCCAGATCTGCGAGACCACGAGGCCGTCGCCGGCACCGATCAGGTCCCGTGCGAGGTCGAGGGAGACCGCCGCCTCCACGCCCTGGTGGCGGGTGCGGGGCGCGTTGAAGGTCGCGGCCGGAATGTTGAGGCCGGGATTGATCGAGAAGTTGATCAGCTCGTCGCGGATCTCCGAGCGGTAGAGGGTCACGTCCCAGGACAGCCGGTCGATCCGGCCGCGGGTGCCGGCCTCGTAGGTCACGGCGCGCTGCGCCCGCAGGGGCACGAAGGTGCTGTTGAGCGAATTCATCTGCACGAGGTCTGAGAAGTCCGGCACGTCGCGCGATCCGGTGATGTCGCCGAAGACCTGGATGTCGGGCAGCGGCTGCCAGAGGAGGCCGACCTTCGGATTGATCCCCGCATAGGTCTCGTTGGCCGAGGACGGGAATGCGTTGGCGCCCGAGAAGCCGCCCTTGTTGCTGTAGGTCCGGTTGGAGGAGAACGCCTTCGCGCCGGCCATCAGCGCCACGTCCGGCAGGAACCAGAACCGGTTCTCGCCATAGGCCTCGTAGTTCGAGGCGCTCTGCACCGAGCGCAGGGTCTGAGCGCCGCGCTGGCCCGCGACGTTGACGAACTGCAGCGCCGAGTTCTGGCCGGCGAAGGCCCGCAGGCCGAGGATCAGGTCGTTTCGATAGCCGGCGACGTCGAAGGTCCCGGCCCAGTGCGGGGCGATCCCGTAGGTCCAGCCGTCCTGGTCGATGACCTGGAAGATCGGGTGGTAGAGCGACTTGTGGATCGCCCAGGTGTCGATATCGAGCTTGCCGACATCGAGCAGGAACGAGGTGCGGTTGGCGATCCGCTCGGTCTCGACCTTGCGCGACTGGTTGCCGGCGATCGCCGCCGGGTTGGCCAGGGTCGGATTGTTGAGGGCGTTGAAGAGGCTCAGCGTACCGGGCAGCTTCTGGTCCGTCAGGTAGACGCCGGCGTAGAAGCGCGTCTCGACGCCCGGAGCGAGCTGATAGCCGAGATTGGCGTTGAAGTTCTGCGTCCGCTGGGTCTCGTGGTCCCGGTAGCTGTCGGAGTTCGTGATCGTGCCGTTCACCAGGAGATCGACCGGGCCGGAGATCCGCGAGACCTGGAAGTTCTCGCGGATGGTGTTGAAGGCGCCGCCGTCGATGCGCAGGATGTTGGGCGCGAACGCGGTCTGGGCCGTCGGCGTGACGACGTTGATGGCACCGCCCAGGGTCGTCGCCCCGAAGGTGAGGGCATTTCCGCCCTTGTAGACCTCGATCGAGCGCAGCCCGAGCGGGTCGACCTGGTAGAAGTCTCCGCTGCCATCGGCGAGGTTCAGCGGGATTCCGTCCTGAAGAAGTTCGAGGCCGCGCAGGTGGAAGCCGCGCGAGATGCCGGAGCCGCGCACCGAGAGGCGCAATTCCTGGCCGTAGCGCTCCTGCACATAGACGCCGGGCACGTCCTTGAGCGTGTCGCGCAAGGTATTGGCGTAGCGATTCTGGAATTCCCTGGCATCGACGAAGGCGACCGAGCCGACGGTGGCGTTCACCGTGGCACGCTGCGCCGCGACGCTCGGCACCGTCAGGGAGCCGGCCGAGGCGCCCTCGATGCTGAGCTCGGACAGCGTCGCGGCGGCCGTCTCCTCCGCGCGGGACGGTGTGGGGCTGACGAGCAGGGGCAGGAGGGACGCGCCGCCCAGAAGGGCGAAGGCGAGGGCGGCGGGGCGGCGGGGCTGGGGCGCGGACATCGGACAGGCTCCGGATCATGGGCCCGCGCTTCGCGACGACGCGACGGGGCCGGGCATGATCCCGGTGGGAAGGAGGGGGAGGGGGAAGCCGCGCGGGTGCTCGCGCGGCGGATCGTTCGATCGGACGAGCCCGAGAGGCCTCGGATCACGGCCTGAGCCGACCCCGCGCGGAGGCGGGGGGCGGAGGGCCAGGTCGGTCTTGGGCTCTCGGGGCTCTGCGCGCGGCGTCAGTGATCGTGGTTTCCCGGTGCCGACGGAGCGGCCGCGGGCGCGCCCGGCTTCATCGCGCCGATGGGCGCCACGCTGAAGCTGACCGGCACGGTGCCGGCGCGCTCGAAGCGCAGCGTGCCCTGGATCGTCTCGCCGGCCTTCGGGCCGCTCACGAGATCCTCGAACATGATGTGCAGGCCGCCGGGCTTCAGTTCCACCGTCTCGCCCGGCTTGATGACGAGGCCGCCCTCGACCGGCGCCATCTTCATCACGCCGCCCTCCATGCTCATGGAGTGGATCGAGGTACGTCCCGCCAGGGGGATCGCGGCGCCGACGAGGCGGTCGGGTTGCGCGCCGGTGTTGGTCACGCGGACGTAGCCACCCGCCACCTTGGCGCCGCCGGGGGTCGCGCGCATCCAGGGCGTCTCGATGCTGAGGCCGCCGGCCTGCACGCTCGACGCCTCCGTCCGGGCCGGCCCCGAAGCGGCGGCCACGATCCGGACGCCGGGGGCGGGGGATTTCAGCGCGTGCGCATCCTGCCCGGCCGCCGGGATCTCACGCCAACGATACTGGCCGGTGGCGCAATCCTGCTCGACCGGGAAGTAGACCGTGCTGCCGGGCGGGAAGGCGTCGCTGACGCGGGCGAGGAACGTGAACTCGTCGACCTGATCGTCGGGCAGGCTGCCACCGGTCCAGGTGATGGCCTTCACGCCCTCGCGGATGTCCCCGTGATAATACGGATAGGCGCGGGCATAGGCGCCCTTCTCGGTCGTCACGGTCCAGCCGGGCTTCGGCATCGGCTTGGCGCCGATGACGCCCTCCGGGATGGTGACGCTGACGCGGTTGGTGGGCTGGCCGTCGCAGCCATGGGTGATCTGCACCACGCCGCGGTATCCGGCGTTCGGGCTCGCCTCCTTGCGCTCCAGAGTGGCGTGCGCAAGGGCGGCGGTGGCGGAGAGGGTGAGCGCGAGGCCCGCGAAGAGCTCGGCCCGGGGAATACGGTTCATCGGATGGGTCCGTGTCTGATGGGATCGGGAAGCGGCGATCGGATCAGACGACGGGGGGACCTCGGGGATGGGGGATCGCGCCCGGCGGCCCGCGGGCGGAGACCAATGATTCGCGCCGCCAGGCCACACGGCTCGCCGTACGGACCGGCCAAATGATCGTGCGGGCGACGACCTCGGGCAGGGCGGCCTGCAGCATCGGCCCGGCTACGGTGCAGCAGGGCTGGTGATGCGCATGGGCCGGATCGGGCGCACCGGGACCCGCATCATCGCTCTGCCCGAGGCAGAGGATTCCGTGCGCGGACGAGACCGGCAGGGGCACGAGACCGCTCAAGGTCGCATGGAGAACGAACGCGTAGAGCGCGATCACCGCAGTGATCGCGCGTAGCGGGGCCCACCCCTGGTGGCCAGCCTGGTTCGCCGGAAGCGTCATCGTGGTTCGGCTTACGCCATCGGCCATCGTTCCGCCATGCCGATCGAACGGCCGGACACGGTGCTGTGGCACACGGGCCGCAGTCGAGAGGATGTGTCCGGGGATCACGGGGATAAGCCGGGCCATGCCACAATGTGGCCGGGTCCCCATGAGTTCTTAACGCTACCCCGACACGGTCGTGACAGGGGGTGCTCCAAGACCTCGGCGTGCGACGCCGGGACCGACGACACCGCATGTCGCTTCGTAAATCAGATCAGAGTTCACGTCCGATGCTGAATCAGGCTTTCCACACCCGCGCCCTCGGCGTTGCACTGCTCGCATCGGCGGCCGTCATCGGCCAGTCGGCGACGGCGCGCGAGGCCGGCGGCTTCGCCCAGGCCGAGTGGGCGCAGGACTACGCCTCGCCGGCCACCATGCAGGTGCAGCGCTCCTCGACGCCGATCCTGTCGCCGCAGACCGTGACCGCCACCGAGCAGATGATCGAGCGCTACCGGGACATCGTCAATCGCGGCGGCTGGAAGCCGGTCTCGGGCGCCGACCGCCTGCGCGTCGGTGCCAAGGGTCCGGCCGTGGCCGCCCTGCGCCAGCGCCTGATCGTCACGGGCGACCTCGACCCGGCCTCCGGAGGCTCGGGCGTCTACGATTCCTACGTCTCGGCCGGCGTGAAGCGCTTCCAGGCCCGACACGGCCTGAGCCAGACCGGCGCCATGAGCCAGACCACGCAGGCGGCCATGAACGTGCCGGCCGACGTGCGCCTGCACCAGCTCGAGATCAACGTGGTGCGCCTGCGCTCCTACGCCGGCAATCTCGGCAACCGCTTCGTCATCACCAACATCCCCGCCGCCCTGGTCCAGACGGTGGAGAACGGCCAGGTCGTGACCCTGCACGCCGCCGGCGTGGGCAAGATCGACCGCCAGTCGCCGATCATGAACACCAAGGCCACGCAGATCAATTTCAACCCCTTCTGGACGGTCCCGGCTTCCATCGTGAAGAAGGACCTCATCCCCAAGATGCAGAAGGACCCGACCTACCTCACCGAGAACAAGATCCGCATCTTCGCGGGTGACAACGAGATCTCGCCGACCTCGGTGAACTGGAACTCGGACGAGGGCACGCGCTACCGCTACCGCCAGGATTCGGGCGCCGACTTCAACTCGATGGGCATCGTGCGCATCAACATCCCGAACCCCTACGGCGTGTTCATGCACGACACGAACTCGAAGGGCGTCTACGGCGACGACTTCCGTTTCATCTCCTCGGGCTGCGTCCGCGTGCAGAACGTGCGCGAGTACATCACCTGGCTGCTCAAGGACACGCCCGGCTGGGGCCGCGAGCAGGTCGAGCAGGCCATCGAGAGCGGCAAGCGCGTCGACGCCACGCTGTCCTCGCCGGTGCCGGTCTACTGGACCTACATCACCGCCTGGTCGACCCCGGACGGCCTCGTCCAGTTCCGCGACGACATCTACAAGCGCGACGGCGTGAACGTGCCCTCGACCCTCTCAGCGCCGACGCCGGTCGCCAGCGCCGAGCAGGTCCAGAGCTTCGAGCCGGGCGACGAGGAGAATTGATCCAGCGCGGCGGAGATCGATCCCCTCAGCGATACTCTTCGAACGGCGTGAGCGTCAGGAAGCTCACGCCGTTCATCCGACTCCCTACTGGCGTCCATGCTGAAGTGAGGCCTCGATCTTCGGGAGAAGCAATTCGTTCTCACGAGCCATGAGCGTCGCCGCCTCGCCATCGAGAAACAGACTGTCCTGCGGGTCGAATACGATCCCGTCGCAGATTTGCGTGAGCGTTGCCGCCGCAATACCGGCCGCGACGCAATCGGGCAGCCCCAACCAGTAGAACGCGCGCACCTGGGTCCATCCACACTCGAAATCGATGTCATCGTAAGTACTTCTCAACGCATCGAACTGGAATGGACGGCACTCGAACTGTACGGCACGGCCTTTCCAGAGACCCGTGACGATCGCGCCCTCGTCGGGCATCACAAGATTCGGTGAAAAGGTCAGATCGAAATTCAATTCTTCGATCTTTTTCTACCATCTTTCAATGCTTGGCAGCTCTCCATTGTAGACACCATAGAGGTCCATACTCATGGGGCCCTCCTGACAGCTTGGATTAATAAGTAAAAACAGACATACAGCTCTTTACGTCCAATTCCTTCGAAGTATGCAGCTCGATCACAGGCACGTCGCTGCCGACCCGAAGGTGCATTCGAATCTCATTCGCACGCTTCTCGGGTTAGCCTGGCGCCGCCGGTTTTGATGTCGAACACGGCCAGGATCGGTGCGGCGACGGTGCGCCCGTCGCGTAGAATGGCATCGGTTCGGATGCTGCCGTCGAGGCCGTACCGGACGAGATCGCCCATGCTGAAGCTCTGCCCGACACCGCGCGGACCTACATCTGGCAGATCGTAATGGCTGATGAGTTTTGCGGCTTCACTGTGGATGACAGTCCTACACACAGAGCCTCTTCCTGGCCCCACCTTGGCGACAACATCTTTCACAACATCGATCAGACGATCTGCTGCTAGATCGATCTTTGCATTGTCAGTTCGATCCCTTCGGACGACAACGACACTCGACCCACCTCGACCGCCATCCCATTGACCTTTCGGATTTCGGGATTGGTCTTTGTTGAATCCGGCCTTCAGAGCATCGCACGCAGCCCGAAGAACAGCGATCCGCAAACGGATCGCAGCGATTTCGCAGCGGCGGTGAGTCACAGGCAGCGGCAGCACATCGTAACGCCCCCCTCGAATCAGGTTGATTTTCCTAAATTTAAGCGAGAAAGGCAATATGTTCTTTATTTGTTCCGGAAGCACCCACGTCAAATGCGGTCGGGATCGACGGGTGCAGCCGCGTCGGATCCACCGACCCAGGCCAAAAGCCTTCTAAAAGATTTTTTGAAGTACCCGGCAAATTCCTGTGCCTTGGCCTTGGAACCCGTCGCGTGTAGTAATCCAGCCTTCGAACGCCCGCCCGCCCTACGCCAGCGGATTACGGGTGCGTCCGCCCGTTGAACAATCGAGGCTTTCCATGAGCGCCGGTACTGCTGCCGACAAGCATTTCTCCAACTCGTTCTTCGCAGCCCCCCTCACCGAGGCGGATCCGGAGATCGCGCAGGCGGTGGCCCAGGAACTCGGCCGCCAGCAGCACGAGATCGAGCTGATCGCCTCCGAGAACATCGTCTCGCGCGCCGTCCTCGAAGCGCAGGGCTCGGTGCTCACCAACAAGTACGCCGAGGGCTATCCGGGCCGTCGCTACTACGGCGGCTGCCAGTTCGTCGACATCGCCGAGAACCTGGCCATCGAGCGCGCCAAGCGCCTCTTCAACTGCGGCTTCGCCAACGTGCAGCCGAACTCCGGCAGCCAGGCGAACCAGGGCGTGTTCCTGGCTCTCATGCAGCCGGGCGACACCTTCCTCGGCCTCGACCTCGCGGCCGGTGGCCACCTGACCCACGGCGCCCCCCCGAACGTCTCGGGCAAGTGGTTCAAGCCGGTCTCCTACACCGTGCGCCGCGACGATCAGCGCATCGACATGGAGCAGGTCGAGGCCCTCGCGCACGAGCACAAGCCCAAGGTGATCATCGCCGGCGGCTCGGGCTACCCGCGCCACTGGGACTTCGCCAAGTTCCGTGAGATCGCCGATGCCGTCGGCGCGTACTTCTTCGTCGACGCGGCGCACTTTGCGGGCCTGATCGCGGCGGGCGTCCATCCGTCGCCGTTCCCGCACGCGCACGTCGTCACCACGACCACGCACAAGACCCTGCGCGGACCGCGCGGCGGCATGATCCTGACGAACGACGAGGCGCTGGCCAAGAAGTTCAACTCGGCGATCTTCCCCGGCATCCAGGGCGGCCCGCTCATGCACGTCATCGCCGGAAAGGCCGTGGCCTTCGGCGAGGCCCTGAAGCCCGAGTTCAAGATCTACGCCAAGCAGGTGATCGAGAACGCCAAGGCGCTGGCCGATACCCTGATGTCGAGCGGCTACAACATCACCTCGGGCGGCACCGACAACCACCTCATGCTGGTCGACCTCACCAGCAAGGGCCTGACCGGCAAGGCGGCGGAAGCGGCGCTGAGCCGTGCCGACATCACCTGCAACAAGAACGGCGTGCCGTTCGACACGCAGAAGCCCACCATCACCTCGGGCATCCGCCTCGGCACGCCGGCCGGCACCTCGCGCGGCTTCGGCGTCGCCGAGTTCAAGCAGATCGGCGGCTTCATCGTCGAGGTGCTCGATGGACTCGTGGCCAAGGGCGAACAGGGCGATGCCGCCGTCGAGGCGAACGTGAAGCAGCGGGTGCACGCCCTCACCGACCGGTTCCCCATCTACGGCTGAGGCGCAACGCCCCGACCGGGGGCGCTTGAACCGGCGCCCCTCACCATGCCATGCAACGGCCGCGGACCATCNNCGGCCGTTGTCTTTTCCAACGCTCCCCTTCCCAGGTATCCGTCCGATGCGGTGTCCCTATTGCGGCGGTCCCGACACCCAGGTGAAGGATTCGCGTCCCAGCGACGACGCGGCGGCGATCCGCCGGCGCCGGGTCTGCCCGGATTGCGGGGGCCGCTTCACCACCTTCGAGCGGGTTCAACTGCGCGAACTCACGGTGCTCAAACGCTCGGGCAAGCGCGTCCCCTTCGACCGCGACAAGCTCCAGCGCTCCATCGGCGTGGCCCTGCGCAAGCGCCCCGTGGACCCGGAACGGATCGAGCGCCTCGTCAGCGGCATCACCCGGCAGTTGGAAAGCGGCGGCGAGGCCGAGATCGGCAGCGAGGCCATCGGCGAACTGGTGATGGAGGGCCTGAAGGGTCTCGACGACGTCGCCTACGTCCGCTTCGCCTCGGTCTACAAGAATTTCCGCGAGGCCAGCGACTTCAAGGCGCTGCTCGGGACTCTCTCGGACCCGGCCGCCCTTCCGTCCGGATCGACCTCCGGCGCGCTCACCGTGGAGGACGAAACCGACGAACCGGCCGCCACGGACATCTCGGCGAAGGTCACGCCCCTTCGCCCGAAGCGACAGCCGAAATCCCGGCCGTGAGGAGCGTCGGCGTCGGCAGCATGGGCATGGGGAGCACGGCGATGAGCGAGACGGACCGCCGCTACATGCGCCTCGCGCTCGCCCTCGGGCATCGCAATCTCGGCCGGACCTGGCCGAACCCCTCCGTCGGTGCGGTCGTGGTGGCGGGTCCGCCCAGCGCGGAGCGGATCGTCGGGCAGGGCGTCACCGCCCCCGGCGGGCGGCCGCATGCCGAGCCGATCGCCCTCGCCATGGCGGGCGAGGCCGCGCGCGGGGCCACGCTCTACGTCAGCCTGGAGCCGTGCTCGCATCACGGCCGCACGCCCCCCTGCACCGACGCCATCGTCGCCGCCGGCATCGCCCGTGTCGTCACCGCCCTGGAAGACCCCGATCCGCGGGTGGCCGGGCGCGGCCACGGCCTCCTGGCCGCCGCCGGCCTCGCGGTGACCACGGGTGTCCTGGCACCGGAGGCCGCCCGAGACCATCGCGGTCACGTCACCCGGGTGACGCAGGGGCGCCCGAGCCTGCATCTCAAGCTCGCCCAGACCCGGGATGGCTTCGCCGGAGCCCCCACCGAGCGCCTGCGGATCACCGGCCCCATCGCCGACGGCGCCGTGCATCTCTGGCGGGCGCGCGCGGATGCGATCCTCGTCGGCATCGGCACCGCGCGCGCCGACGATCCTTCGCTCACGGTCCGGCTGCCCGGCCTGTCAGACCGCTCGCCCCTGCGGGTCGTGCTCGACTCGAACCTGCGCCTGCTGCCCTCCGCCACCCTGGTGCGCAGCGCCCGGGACGTCCCGACGCTCGTGCTCACCACCCGCCGGGCGCCGGTCCATGCCAGGCGCATGCTGGCCTCCTTCGGCGTCGAGGTGATCGGCGTCGATGCCGACGGCGCCGGACGGGTCGACCCGCTCGCCGCGCTGAAGGCGCTGGCCGAGCGTGGCGTGACGCGGCTCTGCTGCGAGGGCGGCCCGCACCTCGCCGACGCGCTGGCGGCCGCAGACCTCGTCGACGTCTTCACGCTCATCACCGGCCCGAACACCCTTGGCGAGACGGGCGGCCTCCCCGCGATCGGCCCGGTCCTGCGCGACCGGCTCGAGGGCGGCCACCTCAGAGTCGTCGAGACCCGGATTCTCGGTCCCGACCGGGCCGTCACCCACGAACGGAGTGCCTGAGATGTTCACCGGTCTCGTCACGGATGTCGGGGAAGTCGTGTCGGTCGCAGGCGACGACCGCCTGCGCCGCATCCGCATCCGCTCCCACTACGATCCCGCCACCATCGCGCTGGGCGCCTCCATCGCCTGCTCCGGTCCCTGCCTGACGGCGGTGGCGGTCGAGCCGACGGAGGGCGGATGCATCTTTGCCGTGGACGCGGCGGCCGAGACGCTGGCCCGCACCCATGTCGGATCGTGGCGCGAAGGGCGGCGCCTGAACCTGGAGCGCTCCTTGAAGATCGGCGACGAGCTCGGCGGCCACCTCGTCACCGGCCATGTCGACGGCCTCGCCGAGCTCGTGGCCCGCGATCCCGTCACGGGCGGCGAAGGCGATCCGCAATGGGCGCCCTCCGATCGCTTCACCCTGCGGGCGCCGCCCCAGCTCGCGCGCTTCATCGCCGAGAAGGGCTCCGTCTGCCTCGACGGGACCTCGCTGACCGTGAACACGGTGGAGGGCGACCTGTTCTCTGTGCTGCTCATCCCGCACACCCTGGCGGTGACCACCTGGGGCGAACGCCGGGCCGGGGACCGCCTCAATCTCGAGGTCGACCTCATCGCCCGCTATGCCGCGCGCCTGTCCGAGAGCCGCGCCGCGATCGAGACCTGAGCGACGGCCTGCCCGCGCACGCAGGTTCGATAAGCGGGCCCCGCGCTTGTCGCCACGCCGCCTTCGGTCTATCGCTCGCGCCTGCGGGCGCAGGGCACGTCCGGCCGGTCGAGTCTTGCGCGCCGACGGAACCCCGCGGGTCCCGCCAAGCGCGCCCGGTCCCGGCCGCCGCGCCGTCCGCCGACCGTGTCCCGTGAAGGCCCCTCGATGGTATCGCTCGCCTACGCTTCCCGCACCGCCCCCACGAACGTCAAGGGCGCGCGCGTCCTGGTGGTCGAGGCCCGCTACTACGAGGATCTCGCCGACGAGCTCCTGGCCGGCGCGGAGGGCGCCCTGGCGGCGGCCGAGGCGGTGGCCACGGTGGTGACCGTGCCCGGAGCCCTGGAGATCCCCGCCGCGATCGCGATCCTGGTCGAGGCCGCCGCCCGCGCCGGCCAGCCCTACGATGCCGTCGTGGCGCTCGGCTGCGTCATCCGCGGCGAGACCGGACATTACGACATCGTGGCGGGCGAGAGCGCGCGGGCGCTGATGGACCTGTCGGTCACCCTGCGCCTGCCGCTGGGCAACGGCATCCTGACGGTGGAGACCGAGGCCCAGGCCCAGGCGCGCGCCCGGGTCGCCGAACTGAACAAGGGCGGCGGTGCCGCCGAGGCCGCGCTCGCGGTGCTGTCGCTGAAGCGCGACGCGTCGGCGGCGTCGGTCGGAGAGGATTGAGCATCATGGCCAACGACCCTGGGATGAAGACCGCAGAGCGCAGCGGCGCACGCCTCTCCGTGGTGCAGGCGCTCTACGACATGGAGATCTCGGGCAAGGGCGTGATCGAGGCGCTCGCCGAGTTCGAGACCTTCTGGATCGGCCGCGAGGTCGACGGTATCGAACATCCGGCCGCTGAGATCGCGTTCTTCCGCGACCTCCTGCGCGGGGTCGTCGACGAGCAGCGCGCGATCGATCCGGTCCTCGATGGGGCGCTGGCGGCCGGCTGGCCCCTCAAGCGGATCGAGGCGGTGCTGCGCGCCATCCTGCGGGCCGGCGCCTACGAACTGATGTCCCGTCGCGACGTGCCGGCTCGGGTGGTCATCTCCGAATACGTCGACGTCGCCCACAGCTTCTACGGCGGCGATGAGCCCGGCATGGTCAACGGCGTCCTCGACAAGGTGGCCCGCGACGTGCGCGGCAACGAGTTCGCCGGCCTGCCGGCTTCCGGCCGGGCCTGAGCCCCGTGGCCCGGCCCGACGAGGACGGGCTGATCGCGCGCTACTTCGCGCCCCTGGCCGGACCCGGTGCGGACGGCCTGCGCGACGACGCCGCGACCCTGACGCCGAGCCCTGGCTGCGACCTCGTTCTGACCGCCGACGCCATCGTGGCCGGCGTGCATTACTTTCCCGACGATCCGCCGGGCTCGATCGCCCGAAAGGCCCTCGGGGTGAACGTCTCGGACCTCGCCGCCAAGGGCGCGCGCCCGCGCGCCATCCTGCTCACCCTGGCCCTGCCCGACGACTGGACCGAGGCCTGGCTCGCCGGATTCGCGGCCGGCCTCGGCGACGGCCTCGCGGATTTCGGCCTCGACCTCCTGGGCGGCGACACGGTGCGGGCCGCCGGACCGGCGATGATCGGCGTGACCGCCATCGGCGAGGTGCCCGCGGGCGGCCTGGTCCGTCGCGGAACCGCGCGGATCGGCGACCGGATCTGCGTCAGCGGCACGATCGGGGACGCTGCGCTGGGCCTGCACCTGCGCAGCCCCCGGCCACCGGGCTGGGGCCAGGCGCTTGCCGCGGCGGACCGCGACGCGCTCGTCGACCGCTACTGGCATCCACGCCCGCGCATCGCCCTGGCCCCGGTCCTGAGGCGACACGCCCGGGCCGCCATGGATGTCTCGGACGGCCTCGCCGGCGACCTCGCCAAGATGCTGAATGGGGAGGGGCGCTCCGCCGAGATCGACCTCGCCCGCATCCCGCTCTCCCCTGCCGCCGCGAGGGCTCTGTCGCTGGAGCCCGCCCTCATGACTCCGATCGTCACCGGTGGCGACGATTACGAGATCCTTTTCGCCGTGGCGCCCGAGACCCTGGACGCCTGCCTGGCCGAGGCCGCCGCGGCCGGCACGCCCCTGACCTGCATCGGCAGCGTCACGACCGGCTCGGCGCCGCCGATCTTCCGTGAGGCGGACGGCACGGCGCGCGCGCTCGGTGCCGGATCCTTCAGCCACTTCTGAGCCTGGGCGGCGCCGCGCGCGCGTGCGACGGACCTCCACCGCAGTGTCCGGCTCGGCCCCAGACCCATCCGACAGCCCGATACCCTTGCGAAAACTTACGCCGAGCCCGACCGATGCTGCGTCGCACAACTATTCGTCGCGCAAAAAGCTAAGCAGCATTTGCAAGCGGTTGTGAAGTTTGGCACTCAGAGCAGGCATTCCTTGGGAGGAGATGCACAAACACGAAACGCGCGGCGCGAGACGCCTGCGTGAACGATCAGCCTCGCATCGACGGAAAGCACGGCCACAACGTCCAACAACGCCACGACAGACCCGCACGGGCATCGCCAATCAAGGACGGTCGAATGACAGCTTTGTTGCTTATCATCCTGGGCGGGCTGTGCGCCGTCGCCTATGGCATCATCACGATCAACGACGTCATGAAGCGCGACGCCGGCACCCCGCGCATGCAGGAGATCGCGGGGGCGATCGCCGAGGGAGCGCAGGCCTATCTCCGGCGCCAATACGCCACCATCGCCATCGTCGGGCTCGTGCTGTTCGTGGCGCTCGCCTACTTCCTCGGGTTGAAGGTCGGCATCGGCTTCCTGATCGGCGCCGTGCTCTCCGGGGCGGCCGGCTTCATCGGGATGAACGTCTCGGTGCGCGCCAACGTGCGCACCGCACAGGCGGCCTCGACGTCGCTCGGCGGCGGGCTCGACGTGGCCTTCAAGTCGGGCGCCGTCACCGGCATGTTCGTGGCGGGCCTCGCCCTCCTCGGGGTGGCGCTCTACTACGGCTATCTCACCCGCGTCGCCGGCCTGTCGCCGGCCAGCCGCGACGTCATCGACGCCCTGGTGGCGCTGGGCTTCGGCGCCTCGCTGATCTCAATCTTCGCCCGTCTCGGCGGCGGCATCTTCACCAAGGGCGCCGATGTGGGCGGCGACCTCGTCGGAAAGGTCGAGGCGGGAATTCCGGAGGACGACCCGCGCAACCCGGCCACCATCGCGGACAACGTCGGCGACAACGTCGGCGATTGCGCCGGCATGGCGGCCGACCTGTTCGAGACCTACGCGGTGACCGTGGTCGCCACCATGGTGCTGGCCGCGATCTTCTTCTCGGGACAGACCGAGGTCGGCGGCCGGAACGTCCTCGAGGCGATGCTGCTCTATCCGCTGGCCATCGGCTCGGCCTGCATCCTGACCTCGATCGCCGGCACATACGCGGTGCGGCTCGGGGCCAACCAGTCGATCATGGGCGCGCTCTACAAGGGGCTGGTCACCGCCGGCGCCCTCTCGATCGTCGCCATCGCAGGCGTGAACTACGCCCTCTTCGGCGGCTTTTCCACGACCTTCACCACCAATGCGGGGGTGACCTTCACCTCCGGCGGCCTCCTCGGCTGCGCGGTGATCGGCCTCGTCATCACGGCGCTCATCGTCGTCATCACCGAGTACTACACCGGCACCAACTTCCGCCCGGTGAAATCCATCGCCGACGCATCGGTGACCGGGCACGGCACCAACGTGATCCAGGGGCTGGCGATCTCGCTCGAATCCACCGCGCTGCCCGCGCTGGTCATCGTCGCCGGCATCATCAGCACCTACTCGTTGGCCGGGCTGTTCGGCATCGCCATCGCGGTCACCGCCATGCTGGCGCTCGCCGGCTTCATCGTGGCGCTCGATGCCTTCGGCCCCGTCACCGACAATGCCGGCGGCATCGCGGAGATGGCGGGCTTGCCGCCGGATGTCCGAAAGTCCACCGACGCGCTCGACGCCGTCGGCAACACCACCAAGGCGGTGACCAAGGGCTACGCCATCGGTTCGGCGGGTCTCGGCGCCCTGGTGCTGTTCGCCGCCTACACCTCCGACCTGAACTATTTCATCGCCCATGCGAGCCCGACCCAGTACCGCTTCTTCCAGGGCGTCAGCGTCGATTTCTCGCTCTCCAACCCCTACGTCGTGGTGGGTCTGCTGCTCGGCGGCCTCATCCCGTTCCTGTTCAGCGGCATGGCGATGACCGCGGTCGGTCGCGCGGCCGGCGCGGTCGTCGAGGAAGTCCGCCGCCAGTTCCGGGAAAAGCCCGGCATCATGCAGGGCACCGACCGGCCGGATTACGGCCGCGCCGTCGACATGCTGACTCGGGCGGCGATCAAGGAGATGATCATTCCGTCGCTGCTGCCGGTGCTGTCGCCGATCGTGCTGTTCTTCGTGATCCAGCCGATCGGCGGCAAGAGCCAGGCCTTCGCCACCGTGGGCGCGATGCTCCTCGGCGTCATCCTCACCGGGCTCTACGTCGCGATCTCGATGACCTCGGGCGGCGGCGCCTGGGACAATGCCAAGAAATACATCGAGGACGGGCATCACGGTGGAAAGGGCTCGGAGGCCCACAAGGCCGCAGTGACCGGCGACACCGTCGGCGATCCCTACAAGGACACCGCCGGCCCCGCCGTGAACCCGGCGATCAAGATCACGAACATCATCGCCCTTCTGCTGCTGGCGGTGCTGGCCCATAGCTGAACGCGGACGACCCCCGGCGGCCCGGAGCCGCCGGAGGTCGCGATCCGGAACGCGGGCCGCGGCGGGATGATCTGACGCGGCCCTCGCGCGCTCGCCCTCAGGCCGCGTCCGGCATCTGGCCGAGGAGCTTGTCGAGGGTGATCGGATAGCTCCGCACCCGCACGCCCGTGGCGTTGTAGACCGCGTTGGCCACCGCCGCGCCGACGCCGCAGATGCCGAGTTCGCCCACGCCCTTGGCCTTCATCGGCGAGGATTGCGGGTCGACCTCGTCGAGGAAGATCACCTCCTGGTGGGGGATGTCGGCGTGGACCGGCACCTCGTAGCCGGCCAGATCGTGGTTCACGAAGAAGCCACGCTTGGTGTCGACGGCGAGTTCTTCCATCAGCGCCCCGCCCACACCCATCGTCATGCCGCCGATGACCTGGCTGCGCGCCGATTTGGGGTTCAGGATGCGGCCCGCCGCGCAGACGGCCAGCATCCGCCGCACCCGGATCTCGGCGGTGTCGACGTCGACGCCGACTTCGACGAAATGGCCCGCGAAGGTCGATTGCTGCTGCTTCTTGGCGAGGTCGCCGTACTCGATCGAATCCTCGGCCACGAGTTCGCCGTCGCGCGCCGCCTGCGCCAGCGCCTCGGTGCGGTTGCCGGAGCGGACCTGCCCTTCCTCGAACACCACGTCGGCCGAGTTGAAGCCGAGACGCTGCGCCACCGCCTCGCGGAGCTGGACGCACGCGGCGTAGACGCCGGCGGTGGCGTTGTTCGCGCCGAACTGTCCCCCCGAACCGGCCGAGACCGGGTAGGACGAATCGCCGAGGCGCACCACGACCTTGTCGAGGGAGACACCCATCATCTCGGCGGCGGTCTGCGCGATGATGGTGTAGGAGCCGGTGCCGATGTCGGTCATGTCGGTCTCGACCGTCACGATGCCATCGCGCCCGAGGCGGACGCGGGCGCCCGACTTCATCAGCAGGTTGTTGCGGAAGCCCGCCGCCATGCCGATGCCGACGAGCCAGCGCCCGTCGCGGACCTGGCCGGGCTTGGGATTGCGGGCCGACCAGTTGAATCTCTCGGCACCGAGCTTGAGGCAGCCGACGAGATTGCGGTGGGAGAACGGACGTTCCGGATGCCCCGGGTCGACCTGCGTGTCGTTGCGGACCCGGAAGGCGACCGGGTCCATGCCCAGCTTCTCGGCCATCTCGTCCATGGCGATTTCCAGCGCCATCAGGCCCGGCGCCTCGCCCGGCGCCCGCATCGAGTTGCCTTCGGGCAGGTCGAGATGGGCGAGCTTCATCCCGGTCAGGCGATTGGCCCCGGCGTAGAGGAGCTTGGTCTGATCCACCGCCGTCTCGGGCTTGCCCTTCGGCAGGTTGCCCGAGGTGCTCTCGTGCGCGATGGCGGTGATCGTCCCGTCCGGCGTCGCGCCGATGCGGATGCGCTGGATCGTGGCCGGCCGGTGCGTGGTGTTGTTGGCCACCAGCGGCCGGGTCAGCGCGACCTTGACCGGGCGACCGGCGGCCTTGGCGGCCAGCGCCGCCACGACGGCATCGGAACGCACGAAGAGCTTTCCGCCGAAGCCGCCGCCGATATAGGGCGAGTCGACGCGGATCGACGCCTCCGGGATGCCGAGGATCTTGGCGATGCTGCCCTTGGTCCAGGCGATCATCTGGTTGGACGTCCAGAGGGTGAGCTTGTCGCCCTCCCAGGCGGCGATGGTCGCGTGCGGCTCCATCATCGCATGGCTCTCGTCGGGGGTCGTGTAGGTCTCGTCGAACTTGACGGCGGCCGACGCGAAGGCGCCCTCGAAATCCCCATGCCGATCCTCGCCACCGCCGCCGCTGCCCTCGCCGCTGTCGCCGGGCACGGGCTTGGCGGACGCCGCCACGGCGGCGAGGTCGAACTGACCGGCCTCGCGGACATAGTCGATCTTGACCAGGAAGGCCGCGGCCCGGGCCTGCTCGAAGGTCTCGGCCACCACGACGGCGACGGCCTGATGGTAATGCTGGACCTCGTTCCCGCCGAAGAGGTTCGCGGCGTTCATCCGGCCGAGGCCGAGGGCGGGCATATCGAGGGTGGTGACGACGGCGACGACGCCGGGCGACGCCTTCGCCGCCTTCGCGTCGATGGCGCGGACGCGGCCCTTGGCGATGCCGGCGCCGAGCACGTAGCCGTAGGCCTGGTTCGCCACGACGTCGTGACGCTCATAGGCATAGGGCGCGGTGCCCGTGGTCTTGAACTTGCCGTCGATGCGGTCCGTGGCCTTTCCGACGCGCTTCAGTCGGTCGATGGGGTTCTGGCCGGCGGGGGTGTCGAACTTCATGGCTCAGGCCCTCGCTTCGGTCAGCGCCGCGCCGAGCGTGCGCTCGGCCAAAGTGAGCTTGTAGGCGTTGTCGTGGGTCGGCTTGGCGCCGGCGAAGACCTGTGCGGTCACCGCTTTGGCACCCCGGGCCATCTCGCCCTCCGCCGCTTCCACGCGCCAGGGCTTGTGCGCCACGCCGCCGAAGGCCGCCCGGCCGCTGCCGTCCGGCTGCACCACGGCCGCCACCGAAACCAACGCATAGGCGTAGGAGGCCCGGTCGCGGACCTTGCGGTAAATGTGCGTACCGCCGAGCGGCTTCGGCAGCGTCACCGCCGTGATCAGCTCGCCCGGTGCCAGCGTGGTGTCGACCTCCGGCCGGTCGCCCGGCAGGCGGTGGAACTCGGCGATCGGGATCTTGCGCTGCCCGCCCTTGGCATCGACGGTCTCGACGGTGGCGTCGAGCACCCGCATGGCCACCGCCATGTCGCCCGGATGCGTGGCGATGCAGGCGTCGCTGGCGCCGATCACGGCGAGCTGGCGCGAGACGCCGTCGAGGGCCGAGCAGCCGGAGCCCGGCTGACGCTTGTTGCAGGCTTGCGCGGTGTCGTAGAAATACGGGCACCGGGTCCGCTGCAGGAGGTTTCCGGCGGTGGTCGCCTTGTTGCGCAGCTGGCCCGACGCACCCGCGAGCAGGGCACGGGAGAGGACGGCGTAGTCCTTGCGCACGCGGGCATCGGCGGCGAGGTCGGTGTTGCGGACCAGCGCGCCGATGCGCAGCCCGCCCTCCGGCGCAGCTTCGATCTGGTCGAGCCCCAGCCCGTTGACGTCCACGAGGTGCGTCGGCGTCTCGATCTGCAGCTTCATCAGGTCGAGGAGGTTGGTGCCGCCGGCGATGAACTTGGCGTTCGGGTTGCGGGACACGGCCGCGGCGGCTTCGGCGGGCGAGTTCGGGCGCTCGTAGGTGAAGGATTTCATGCGGGCCTCCCGGCGACCTCGGTCATCGCCTCGACGATATTGGAGTAGGCGCCGCAGCGGCAGATGTTGCCGCTCATGCGCTCGCGGATCTCGGCATCCGTGACCTGCATCGGAGCATTGAGGTCAGCGGTGACGTGGCTCGGAATCCCGGCCTTGATCTCGGCGAGCACCGCGACGCCGGAGCAGATCTGGCCCGGGGTGCAGTAGCCGCACTGAAAGCCGTCGTGCTTGATGAAGGCGGCCTGCATCGGATGCAGGTTCTCGGGCTGGCCCAGTCCCTCGATGGTGGTGATCTCCGAGCCCTGGTGCATGACCGCCAGCGTCAGGCAGGCATTGATGCGCCGGCCGTCGACGATCATCGTGCAGGCGCCGCACTGGCCGTGGTCGCAGCCCTTCTTGGAGCCGGTCAGGTGCAGGTGTTCGCGCGCCGCGTCGAGCAGGCTGGTGCGGGTGTCGAGTTCGAGCTCGCGGCGCTGCCCGTTCACCGTGAGCGACACCTTGGCGAGCACCGGCTTGTCGGGGCCGGCGGCGTCGGGGCGACCTTCGGCTCGCGCCGGGACCGCCGCGAGGGCCGCACAGGCCGTTGCGCCGGCCATCACGTCACGTCGACTCAATTCGTTCTCTCCGAAACTTGGCATGGCGTTCTTCGAACCTGTTGCGGGAGGAGGCTGCCGATGGGCGGGCACCCGGATACGTTGCAGGCCGGGAGAACGCCCGACGAGGCGAACTCGGTCCGAGACGTGACACGGGACCACGCAGGATCCGTCCAGACATGCGCCTGCCCTCTGCAAGGAGCGCTGAGGGGAGAACGCGGAACGGCGGATACCGGTCCCTGGAATTTCTCCAGACTGCACGTGTCTGCGTCTTCGTGTGCGCACGAACACTTCGCGGCGTCGCACGACGTCGCGGAATTCGACATCCTCTGGGCTCGTAAAACGAGCTCTTCGTCGTCGGAAAGCGAGCGAGGATTGCGGCCGACGCGCGGAAGGACGCCGCACTCAAGCTTGCGGGGGGACGCCGGGCGCTTTCCGCACGTACGCAGGCGGGCGCGCTGTCCGGGACGCGACAGGGGGGCGCTTCACGGCGTGCGCGGCGACCGGACATCCTGTATCGACGGGCATACCGTCGAGCCCATGAGCCAGCATCCTCCCGCCACGAGGAAGAACCGGCGAACACCGGGCGCGTGAGGACAGGTTCGCGATCTCACCCGGCCGGTCATCGGCCCCGGCGAAGTCACCCGCCTCGACGAAGACGACGAACGCATCGGTCGGCTGAACACTCTGGAAACCCTCGGCACCATCCGCACTCCGACGCGGCCGATCACGACCTGGCGCGGCCTCGCCATGGAGGACGGGTCGCCCTAGCTCCCTGCACAGGGTCTCGAAGCAGGCCGTCCTGGCGGAAGGTGCGTGATGCGAAACGGAATTCGATGGTTCGTCCGGATGGCGCTGCCCGTCGCGGCGCTGGTCGTCGTCGGAGGCGCGGCGAGCGCCGATTGCATCCGGCACGTCTACAACCGTTCCCCCCTGACGTTGGTGGGTTCGCAACAGGGCGGTCCGTCCTTCCTGGTGCGGCCGGGCGCCTCGCGCGCGATCCGACTCTCGGGTCCCGGCAGCCTCGACTTGTCGGGCTACTGCTCGGCCGACGGTGTCTCGGGCGGGCCGGCCGCGGTTCAGACCTCCCTGCGCTACACCGCCGTCCTCGACCGCTGCTACGTCGAGATCGGGCACGACTTCTTCGATCGCGAACTCGGCCGCGGCTTCCTGCCCCGCGAGAGCCTCGAGCCGTTCTCCGTCAACAACCCGAAGCAGGGCGATGTGGTGCTGTACACCGACCGCGCGGTCTGCGGGCCGCGCTAGGCGTCGCGCCCCTCAGACCGGGCGCGGCACCTCCGGCTGCAGCTTGAGGGGCCGCGCCAGTTTCTTGGAGAGGCGTCCCGCCGCCTCGACCGCGGCCCCCTCGGAGCTCGAAGCGGCCACGATGGCCAGAGCGTCGTCCTGGGAGGACGCCCGCACGGCATAGACCCGCAGCCCCTCGCGCCGCTGCTTCACGGCGATCAGGAAGACGTGGCTCTTGGCCCGCTTGCGCTTGTCCTCGGGGGCGGGAATCGGGACTGCGCTCCGACCGCTCAAGGATGGACCGGCACCCGCTCGGGGTCGGCGATCCGCGCCGCCGTGCTTCGAAACCTCACGTCCGAACCTCCCTCGATTTCCTGAGCCGCGATGGTCCCCGGAATCCCTGCGAGGCTCAGGGCGCCCTGCACCGAGTGCCCGGTCCGGGTCGATCCAATGCCGACGATTTGCATGGCATCGAAGCCTTTCGCCAGCACTTGGGTTCCATCCGACATGACGCCGCTGTCGTGCCGCCAGCGTCCGCGGCGCCATCATGCATGCCTAGCCGGCATCCGGAAGATCTTCGACCTTGATGACACCGGGATGATCCCGAAGTTTCTGTGCGATGCCCTGCACAGAGCGGCGCGAGAGCCGTGCGAAGGTGATCAGCGTCTCGTCGAACTCTGAATCGTCTCCGCGCCGGGTCACGAACTGGCGCACGCGGGAAGACCGCACCCCGGACACCGCCTGGAGGAGGTCGATGGAGAGGCAGCCGGGCTTGGCGACCACCCGCAGGGGACGAACATGCATCCGGTCGTGGTAGCGCTCCTGCAGCGGCTTCATGCCCACGAGGATCACGAGCAGGATCACCGTGGTGGCGATGCCCGCCACGTAGAGGCCGCCGCCGACCGCGAGGCCCACCGCGGCGACCGCCCAGAGGCTGGCGGCGGTGGTGAGCCCCTTCACCACCTCGCCGCGCAGCAGGATCGTCCCCGCCCCGAGAAACCCGATGCCCGACACGACCTGGGCGGCCATGCGCGAGGGATCGAGGCTGACGTTCTGCGTCCCGAGCACGTCGGCGAACCCGAAGGCCGAGACGATCATGATCAGGCAGGCGCCGACGCCGACCAGCATGTGCGTCCGCATGCCCGCGGCCCAGAGCAGGCGCTCGCGCTCGATGCCGATCAGCCCGCTCAGGATCGCGGCCAGGAGCAGGCGCCAGACGATCTCGACATTGCTGAGCATGCTTCCGTCACCTCCGGTGAAGGGGTCGCGAGGGGGCGCGGCACGGCCTCACCCGAGGAGTGCGGTGAGCCCGTAGCAGGCTGCCGCGATCAGGCCGGCGGCCGGCAGGGTCAGCACCCAGGCGATCACGATGTTGCCCGCGATCCCCCACCGCACCGCCGAGGTCCGCCGCGCCGCGCCGACGCCGATGATGGCGCCCGTGATCGTGTGAGTGGTCGAGACCGGTATGCCGAGCCAGGTCGCGGCGAACAGCGTGATCGCCCCGCCGGTCTCCGCGCAGAAGCCCTGCATCGGGTTCAGCCGCGTGATCTTCGAACCCATGGTGTGCACGATGCGCCAGCCGCCGAAGAGCGTGCCGAGCGCCATGGCCGACTGGCAGGAGATCACCACCCAGAGCGGCACGTGGAACGAGGCCCCGAGATGGCCCTGCGAGTAGAGCAGCACCGCGATGATGCCCATGGTCTTCTGGGCGTCGTTTCCGCCGTGCCCGAGGGAGTAGAGCGAGGCCGAGACGAACTGCAGGGCGCGGAACCGTCGGTCGACCGCGAAGGGCGTCGCGCGCACGCAGAGCCAGGACACGATCAGTACCAGGAGCAGGGCGAGGAGGAATCCGAGGAGCGGCGAGAGCACGATGGCCGCGGCCGTCTTGGTCAGCCCGCTCCAGACCACCGCGCTGAAGCCCGCCTTGGCGATGCCCGCCCCGACGAGGCCGCCGACGAGGGCGTGCGAACTGCTCGACGGGATGCCGAAGATCCAGGTGGCGATGTTCCACGCGATGGCACCCAGCAGCGCGCTGAAGATCACCCGCGGATCGATGATCCCGGCATCGACGATGCCGGTTCCGAGGGTCTGGGCCACGTGCAGCCCGAAGAACAGGAACGCGATGAAGTTGAAGAACGCGGCCCAGAGCACCGCGTATTGCGGCCGCAGCACCCGCGTCGACACGATGGTGGCGATGGAGTTGGCCGCATCGTGCAGGCCGTTGAGGAAATCGAATAACAGCGCGACGGCGATCAGGCCGGCGAGGGCGGGCAGGGCGAGCGCGGTGGCCTCGGTCATCGGGTCGCCTACACGTTCTCGATCACGATGCCGCTGATCTCGTTGGCGACGTCCTCGAACCGGTCGACCACGTCCTCGAGATGGCCGTAGATCTCGGCGCCGATGAGGTAGGCCATGGTGTCGCCATCGCCGCCATCCTTGCGGTGGGCCTGGTAGAGGGCCTTCAGGCCACGCTCCTGCATCTCGTCCGAGAGCCCCTCGACCCGGGTGATCTGCTCGGTCAGCGTGTTGATGCGCCCCGCATGGGTTCCGACGGCGGTCAGGAGCGGGATCGCCTCGGCCGTCAGCCGGGCCGCCTCGATCACGGTGCCGCCCATCTCCCGCATCAGGGGCTCGAAGCTGCGGACCTCGTAGAGGGCGATCGTCTTGACCGTCTTGTTCATCTGGTCGATGGCGTCGTCCATCGACTGGATCAGATCCTTGATGTCGCCGCGGTCGAAGGGCGTGATGAAGCTGCGGCGCACGGCAAGCAGCACCTCGGCGGTGATGGTATCCGCCTCGTGCTCGCGCTCGACCACCTGCTGGCAGTAGCGCGGAACGGCGTCGCCCCCCTGGAGAACGCCCTGCAGCGCTTCGGCGCCGGCCACGAGGGTGCGCGAATGCCGCTCGAAGAGGTCGAAGAACCGGTCCTCGCGCGGCATCAATGCCTTGAACCAACCCAACATCCCGGACTCCGGCCCCGACCCGCTTCGTTAGCCAACTAGGGTTCCGATGTGAGCGGGACCAGGGCCAGCGCGTTCACGGCCACGCCTTTCGAAGCGGGGTCAGCGGCCGACGACGCTGCGGATGGTGAAACTCGACTGGATGCGGGCCACGCCGGGCAGCTTGGAGAGCACCGAGCGATGAAGCCGTTCGTACTCCGCCATGTCGGCGACGCGGATCTTCAGCAGGTAGTCGGAATCCCCGGTCGTCAGGTGGCAGTCCTGGACGTCCGGGCAGCGCCGCACGGCCGCCTCGAAGCGATTGAGGCAATCCTCGGTCTGCCGCTCCAGGGAAATCCGGGTCATCACCACGAGGCCGGCGGAGCCGGGCCCGTCGAGGAGCACGGTGTAGCCGCGGATCGTGCCGTTGCGCTCCAGCATCCGCAGGCGGCGCAGGCAGGCGGAGGCCGAAAGTCCGACGCGCTCGGCCAGGGCGGCGTTCGGGATCCGCGCATCCTCGCGCAGGACCCGGATGATGGCGGCATCGATCTCGTCCAGCGGCATGTCCGTTCCCACACCGGGTTTCACAAGGATCATGCGTCGGTTCGCAGGATCACGTGCAATGTGCGGCAAACGCCGCAGGATCTGCAGCATATCCGTGGCACCGCTCGCAGGAAACGGTGTCTCTACGGGTGGAGACCCGGGAGCGATCGAGGCCGCCGCGTCCTGGCCTCGCCCATGCTTGGGGCCTTCGACTCTGCGGGAGACGTGCGATGCGGGTTCTGGTGCTCGGAAGCGGCGTGGTCGGTGTCACCACGGCCTATTATCTCGCCAAGGCCGGTCACGCGGTCACGGTGGTGGACCGGCAGCCCGCCGCCGGCATGGAGACCAGCTTCGCCAATGCCGGGCAGGTCTCGCCGGGCTACTCGGCCCCCTGGGCGGCGCCCGGCATCCCGATCAAGGCCATGAAGTGGCTGATGATGCGCCACCGGCCCCTTGTGCTGTGGCCGACCTTCGAACCGCGCTTCTACGGCTGGCTCGCGCGCATGCTCGCGAACTGCACCGAGGACGCCTACATCCGCAACAAGGGCCGCATGGTCCGGCTCGCCGAGTACAGCCGCGACGTCCTGCGCGACCTGCGCGCCGAGACCGGAATCGCCTACGATCATCGCACGCGCGGCACGCTCCAGCTCTTCCGTACCCAGAAGCAGCTCGATCACGTCGGCGACGACACCCGCGTCCTCGACACCTACCGCGTCGCCTATGCGGTGCTGGACCCCGCCGGGTGCATCGCGGCCGAACCGGCGCTGGCCGCGGTGCGGGACAAGATCGTCGGCGGCCTTCGCCTGACCGGCGACGAGACCGGGGACGCGCACCTGTTCACGCAAAGCTTGGCGGTCCTGTGCGAGCGGCTGGGCGTGCGCTTCCGCTACGGGACCCGCATCGACGGCCTCGAGACCGCGGGCGATGCGGTGACGGGCGTGGTCTGCGGCGCCGAGACCCTCCGGGCCGATGCCTACGTCGCCGCCATGAGCTCGTTCACCGCCGCCCTGCTGCATCCCCTCGGCCTGCGGCTGCCGATCTATCCGGTGAAGGGCTACTCGCTGACCCTCCCGGTCACCGACCCCGACAAGGCGCCGGTCTCCACCGTCATGGACGAGACCTTCAAGGTCGCGCTGACGCGCCTGGGCGACCGGATCCGGGTGGGCGGCACGGCCGAGCTCGCCGGTTTCAGCGACGCCCTGCGCGCGCCGCGCCGGGCGACCCTGGAGCGCTGCGTCCGCGACCTGTTTCCGGACGGCGGCGATCTCTCGGCGGCCAAGTTCTGGACCGGGCTGCGTCCGATGACGCCGGACGGCACGCCCATCGTCGGCGCCACCCGCTACGCCAACCTCTACACGAATACCGGGCACGGCACCTTGGGCTGGACGATGGCCTGCGGCTCCGGGCGGATGCTGGCCGACCTCATGTCCGGCCGCACGCCCGACATCGACCATTCCGATCTGGCGCTCGCCCGCTACGGCGCCTGAGGATCTCAGGCCGTGAAGCCCTCCAGAATGAGCATCACCAGCGGAATGGCGAGCCCTGCGAGGACCGTCTGCAGGGCGAGGATGCCGGCCATCAGCGGGGCATCGCCGCCGAGCTGGCGGGCCATGATGTAGGACGAGGAGGCCGTCGGCAGGGTCTGGAACAGCAGGGCTGTGGCGGCGGCCGGGCCGTGCAGGCCGGCGGCGCGGCAGGCCAGGATCGTCACCGCCGGCATCAGGACGAACTTCGCGGCCGAGGCGACGAGGACCGGCCGGAGCCAGGTTCGCACCGTGCCGGGATCGAGGGCGGCACCGACGCACAGGAGCCCGAGGGGGAGGGAGGCCTGGCCGAGCGCCTTCAGGGTCGGCTCGAGGCCCGGCGGCAGGCCGAGGCCCGTGGCCTGCAGGGAGATACCGACGGCGCAGGCGACCACCAGCGGGTTGAGCATGAGCTGTCGAAGGATCGCCCGCGACGAAAGCCGGCCGCCCGAACCGAAGCGGGCGAAGACGAGGACGCACAGGATGTTGACGGTCGGCACGATCGCCGCGTTGGCGACGGCCGCGAGGGCGATCCCCTGCGCACCGAAGAGCCCGGCCGCCGCCGAGACCCCGACATAGTTGTTGAACCGCACCCCGCCCTGGAACACCGAGGTGAAGGCCGCTCCATCGAGGCCGAGCCACGGCCGGATCGCCAGCAGCACCAGGGCCACCGCGAGGGTCGACCCCACGAGGACACCCGCGAGCGCCAGGACCGGGACGCCGTCGAGTCGGGCGGTGGCGAGGCCGTGAACGAAGAGCGCCGGCAGCAGCACGTAGTAGCCGAGGCGCTCCGCCTGAGCCCAGAACGACTCGGCCAGGAGGCCGCTGCGGCGCAGATACACGCCGAGTCCGATCAAAAACGCGATCGGCACGAGGGCGAGGACGACCGTCGCGGTCACGCGCCGCAGCCGACGAAGATGGGGCCGGCGGCGGCGAGACCGGCAGCGGCGAGACCGGCAGCGGAATACAGGCACATGGGACGGGGCTGGGAGGGAGGGCGATGCGTCCTCTTACAGGGGGCGGATTGCAGAATCGTACCCGGCTCGGCACATCGCCGCCGCGCCGAGACCGATTCGCGCACCGGGTTCATCCTGGACGAAAAAACGTCACCCTCGTCCCGCCGAACCCGCAGCCCCGGCCCGCCCGCACGCCGCGCGCGAACCCGCCCGACCCGGAGGAACGGACGCCATGGACCCGTGGCCTTCACGCGCCGCAGCCTTCGCGAAGCCCGAGGCGTCCTGGCCGGTATCACCACAGGTCGTCGACGCGGATCGCGGGCGCTCGGCACCGGAGGTTCGCGTCGATTTTTCGGTGAGGGCGGGCGGCGCCCGGCGCCTCGTCAAGAGCGTCGTCACCGACGCCGATGGGCGCACCGACGCGCCGACCGGCCGGTCGCCGCATCCGGGGAGGAGCGCTCACTTCAGGCGGGCGGCCGCCCAGGCGATGTGGTCCGCCATGAAGGTCGAGATGAAGTAGTACGAGTGGTCGTAGCCCTCGCGCATGTTCAGGGTCAGGGGAATGCCCGCCGTCTTGCAGGCCTCCTCCAGGAGCCACGGACGCAGACCGTCGTCGAGGAAGCTGTCGGCGGTGCCCTGGTCGACCAGGAATTCCGAGAAGCGATGGCCATCGGCGATCAGCGCGGTGGCGTCGTGGGCGCGCCAGGTGCTCGCGTCGGGGCCGAGATACTTCTCGAAGGCGGGCTTCGACCAGCCGGCGGTGGAGGGCTGGGCGATCGGCGCGAAGGCCGAGCAGGACTTGAAGCGGTCGGGGTAGGTGAGGGCGATGGTGAGCGCCCCGTGGCCGCCCATGGAGTGGCCGAAGATGCCCTGGCGGGACATGTCGGCCGGGAATTCCTTGGCGATGAGGGCGGGCAGCTCCTCGGTCACGTAGCTCCACATCCGGTAGTTCGTGGCGTAGGGGGCCTGGGTGGCGTCGAGGTAGAACCCGGCGCCGGAGCCGAACTGCCAGTTATCCGCCCCGTCGGGGATGCCGGGCCCGCGCGGGCTGGTGTCGGGGGCCACGATGATCACGCCGTGCTCGGCGGCCGCCTTGCGGTATTCGCCCTTGTCCATGACGTTGGCGTGGGTGCAGGTCAGCCCCGACAGGTACCACAGCACCGGGACCGGGCCGGCCTCGGCCTGCGGCGGCACGAACACCGCGAAGGTCATCGGGCAGCCCGTGGTCTGCGCATCGTGCTTGTAGACGCCCTGCATGCCGCCATGGGCGCGGGCCTTCGAGATGGTTTCCATGAAGCTGCTCTCCTGATGGGGGCGAGGCTGTCGCCGTCGCCGAACGCGTCTCGGATCCGCGCCGCTCCTCCCCCTTGCGGGGAGGAGTCGGAGGCGGGGGTGGTTGGGCGACCCTGAAGCTCCGGAGGCTGGCGGAGCCACCCACCCCCGACCCCTCCCCGCAAGGGGGAGGGGAAAGCGCATCGTTCCTAGTAAACCACCACCGACCGGATCGACTTGCCCTCGTGCATGAGGTCGAAGCCGTGGTTGATCTCCTCGAGCGGCATGGTGTGGGTGATGAGATCGTCGATGTTGATCTTCCCCTCCATGTACCAGTCGACGATCTTGGGCACGTCGGTGCGGCCGCGGGCGCCGCCGAAGGCCGAGCCCTTCCAGACGCGGCCGGTGACGAGCTGGAACGGACGGGTCGCGATCTCCTTGCCGGCCTCGGCCACGCCGATGACGATCGACTCGCCCCAGCCGCGGTGGCAGCACTCGAGGGCCTGGCGCATCACGTTGACGTTGCCGGTACAGTCGAAGGAGAAGTCCGCGCCGCCGCCCGTCACGTCGAGGATCGCCTGGACGACGTGGTCGTTGCCGACCTCCTTCGGATTGATGAAGTGGGTCATGCCGAACTTAGCCGCCATCTCCTGCTTGTCCGGATTGATGTCGACGCCGATGATCTTGTCGGCGCCGACCATGCGGGCGGCCTGGAGCACGTTGAGGCCGATGCCGCCGAGGCCGAACACCACGACGTTGGCGCCGGGCCAGACCTTGGCGGTGTAGATCACCGCGCCGATGCCGGTGGTGACGCCGCAGCCGATGTAGCAGATCTTGTCGAAGGGCGCGTCTTCCCGGATCTTGGCCAGCGCGATCGCCGGCAACACCGTGAAGTTCGAGAAGGTCGAGCAGCCCATGTAATGGAACAAGGTGTTGGCGCCGCCCGGGCTGCCGCCGGTGGAGACGCAGGAGAAGCGCGAGGTGCCGTCCGGCATCACGCCCTGTCCCTGCGTCGCCCGGATGGCGGTGCAGAGGTTCGTGCGCTGCGACAGGCAGGACTTACAGTTGCGGCATTCCGGGGTGTAGAGCGGGATGACGTGGTCGCCCGGCTTCAGCGCGGTCACGCCGGCGCCGACCTCGCGGACGATGCCCGCCCCTTCGTGGCCGAGGATCGCCGGGAACTTGCCCTCGGAATCGAGGCCCGACAGGGTGTAGGCGTCGGTGTGGCAGATGCCGGTGGCCATCAGCTCGACGAGAACCTCGCCGGCCTTGGGTCCCTCGATGTCGATGGTCTCGATCGTGAGCGGCTTCTTGGCCTCCCACGCGACCGCGGCGCGCGTCTTCATAGCGTTGTCCTTCAGAGCTGTGATGATGACGGACGGCGGCGATGGATGCCGGCGCTTCGCCTCGCTGCACCCGGAGGGTGGCAAGCCGAACGGCCCGAAAATCTGGATGGTGTTTGATGCCTCCGGCGTCGAGATGCAACAGCCGTGCTCGTCCGTTTGCGCCAGGGATGCGAATTTGGAATGACGGGCGCGGCGAGGCGGCAGGATCGGACGGGCCATGAAGGATTGGGATTCGGGACACAGCGCACTGGTCGCGCCGGCGGTGGCGCGCAACCGTGCGGCGATCCTCGCCGTGCTGCGCGACGTCCTGCCCGAGACCGGCACGGTCCTGGAGATCGCCAGCGGGTCGGGCGAGCACGCCGTGCACTTCGCCGCCGCCCTGCCGGGGCTGACCTGGCAGCCGAGCGACCCCGAGCCGGCCTATCGCCGCAGCATCGCGGCCCATGCGGAGGCCGCGGGCCTCGCCAACCTCCGGCCGCCCCTCGACCTCGACGCCACCTCTTCGGCCTGGCCGATCCCGCACGCCGACGCCGTCCTGTGCATCAACATGGTCCACATCGCGCCATGGGCCGCCACCGAGGGGCTGATGGCGGCAGCGGCCCGCACGCTTGCGCCGGGCAGCGTCCTGTTCCTCTACGGCGCCTTCCGCGAGGGTGGGCGGCACACGGCGGAGAGCAATGCCGCCTTCGACGAGGACTTGCGCGCGCGGGACCCGCGCTGGGGCGTGCGCGACCTCGAGGCCGTCGTCGAGACCGCCGCACGGCGCGGCCTGCGCCTCGACTCCCGTCTGACCCTGCCGGCGAACAACCTCGCGCTGGTCTTTCGGCGCGATGCGTCGGCGGTCGGGGCCTGATGTCCGCCAGCCCCGGGACCAGCCCCGAGAATCGATCCCCGCGCGACCGCATCGGGCCGCTTCGGGACTTGTTCGAGGACCGCCAGATCGGGATCTACTTCGCCGCGATGGCCGCGGCCGCCGGCGCGGCACTCACCGTGCCGGGAACCGCCGCGCTGGAGGCCGGGATCGATCCGGCCCTGGCGCTGATGCTGTTCGTGACCTTCCTGCAGGTGCCCCTGCGGGAGCTCGGCCGTACCTTCATCCGTGTCCGCTTCCTGGCCGCCCTCATGGGCGTCAACTTCCTCGCGATCCCGCTGCTGGTCGCCGGTCTCGTTCAACTGCTTCCGGTCGACCCGATGCTGCGTCTCGGCGTGCTGATGGTCCTGCTGACGCCCTGCATCGACTACGTCGTGACGTTCGCGCATCTCGGGCGTGCGGATTCCGGAATCCTTCTGGCCGCGACCCCGGCGCTCCTCGCGGCGCAGATGGCGCTGTTGCCCCTCTACCTGACCGTCTTCCTCGGAGAGGATGCGGCGCGGTTCGTGCGGGTCGGACCGTTCGTCCATGCCTTCGTCTGGTTGATCGCGCTGCCGCTGGCGGCGGCATTCCTCGTGCAGGCCTGGGCAGGGCGGAGCCGCACCGGCCGATGGGCCGCAGCCGTGCTGGGACTTCTGCCGGTGCCCGCGACGGCCCTGGTCCTGTTCGCGGTCATCGCCGCGATGCTGCCGCAACTCGGCTCGGCCCTGGATCAGGCCGCCCAGGTCGTTCCGGTCTACGTGGCCTATGCCGTCGCGGCACCGCTCATCGGCTGGGGAACCGGACGCCTGTTCCGGCTCGACGCGTCCATCGGCCGGACCCTGGCCTTCAGCGCCGCGACCCGCAACTCGCTCGTCGTCCTGCCGCTGGCCTTCGCGGTCCCCGGCGGGGCTCCCCTGCTGCCGGCGGTGATCGTCACGCAGACCCTGATCGAGCTGGCGAGCGCGCTGATCTATGTGCGGCTGCTCCCGAGGCTGGGGCGCGGGGCAGCGGGACCGGCGCCTGCGGAATGAAGAGCGTTCGGACTCTTCTCCGAGCGGCCGGCATCGGATGATCGCGAGAGGGCCGCGCAACGACGAACGGTCGTCGAACCGCGCCCGATCGCTTCGGCTGATCTCGTCGGCGTGAAACATCCCCAAGCCGCGCGCTGGCATCCAGCGTGGGATCGCCCTGAAACCAAGACGGGCCTGCGATCGAAACGCTGCAGCCCGCCATGCCGTGCTGACAGGACAAGCAATTCATCCGACGAACGCGACCGCCCGCCATAGCGTCACGTTTTTCCACATGCTTTAATCCCTCAAAATAGCCGAATGGCGGCATATCGAGGGGAGAAAAGCTGGCGATGGACGTTCGCGTATCAGACGTGTCCTTGTCGGATGCACACACGCCAGGGTGGCTCTCTCGCGAAGCGATCGTCGCCAAGCCCGGCTTCAACCGGTGGCTGGTGCCGCCCGCGGCCCTGGCCATCCATCTCTGCATCGGGATGTCCTACGGGCTGTCGGTGTTCTGGCTGCCCCTGTCCCGGGCGCTCAGCGTCGGCCAGCCGGCACCGGCCTCCTGCCCGGACATGAGCATCGCCACCGCTCTCGTCACCACCACCTGCGATTGGCGTATCAGCGATCTCGTCATCGTCTTCTCCATCGGCATCGTCATGCTGGGCCTGTCGGCGGCGGTGTTCGGCGGCTGGCTGGAGCGGGCCGGCCCCCGAAAGGCCGGCCTCGTCGCGGCCCTGTGCTGGGGCGGCGGCTTTCTGATCGGAGCCTTCGGCGTCTACATCCATCAGCTCTGGCTGATCTGGCTCGGCATGGGCCTGATCGGCGGCATCGGCCTCGGCCTCGGTTACATCTCGCCGGTCTCGACCCTGGTGAAGTGGTTCCCGGACCGCCGCGGCATGGCCACCGGCATGGCCATCATGGGCTTCGGCGGCGGCGCCATGATCGGTTCGCCCCTCGCCACCCTGCTGATCAATACCTTCAAGACCCCGGATTCGGCCGGGGTCTGGCAGACCCTCGCGGTCATGGGTGGAGTCTACATCGTGGCGATGCTCTGCGGCGCCTTCGGCTACCGCGTGCCCCCCGCCGGCTGGCAGCCGGAGGGCTTCACCGCACCGGCCGCCAGGAGCGCGATGATCACCTCGGGCCACGTCCACCTCGACCGGGCGCACCGGACGCCGCAGTTCTGGCTGCTCTGGGCGGTGCTCTGCCTCAACGTCTCGGCCGGCATCGGCGTGCTCGCCCTCGCGTCGCCGATGCTGCAGGAGATCTTCGGCGGCGCGCTGATCGGCCAGCCCGGGCTCGGCTTCGGCCAGCTCGATGCCGGACAGAAGACCCAGATCGCGGCGGTGGCGGCCGGGTTCGTCGGGCTGCTGTCGCTGTTCAACATCCTGGGGCGCTTCTTCTGGGCCTCGATGTCGGACAAGATCGGCCGCAAGGTCACCTACGCGACCTTCTTCGCCCTCGGATGCCTGCTCTACGCGGGTGCGCCCTGGGCGGCGTCGATCGGCTCGAAGGCGCTGTTCGTGACGTTCTTCTGCGTGATCCTGTCGATGTATGGCGGTGGCTTCGCCACGATCCCGGCCTACCTCGCCGACATCTTCGGAACGCAGTTCGTCGGCGCCATCCACGGGCGGCTCCTCACCGCCTGGTCGACGGCGGGCGTGGTCGGGCCCTTCGTCGTGACGGCGATCCGCCAGGCCCAGGTCGATGCCGGCATCCAGGGTGCGGCGCTCTATACCCGCACCATGTACATCCTGGCGGGCTTCCTGGCGGCGGGCTTCGTCGCCAACCTCCTGGTACGACCGCTCGCGGCCCGCTGGTTCATGAACGATGCCGAACTCGCCGCGACGACGAAGGGCGGGAACGCCGCGGTGGCGGGCCGGTCGGGCGATGGCGGCATCGGCCGTGGCGGCGTCACGCCGCTCGCGGTGCTGGCCTGGGCCGCCGTCGGCCTGCCGATCGCCTGGGGCATCTGGAGCACGGTGTCGAAGGCGATGATCCTCTTCGGCTGATCGCCACAGGCCCGCCGCCGGATCCCGACGCCTCCCGGCGTCCGGGCGGCGTGCCGGTCAGGCGATCAGGCGGAGGCCGGCCGGCACGGGCCGTGCCGCCGGCCAGTCGCGGATCGCCTGGAGCGCGCCGGCCAGGGGAGCCGGCCGTCCGAAATGGTAGCCCTGACCGAAAGCGCAGCCCATCCCCGTCAGGAGGTCGGCCTCGGCCGCCTGCTCGATGCCCTCGGCCACCACGGTGACGGCGAGGTCGTCCGCCAGGCGCAGGATCGTCTGCACGATGCCCCGGCTGGTCTGGTCGGCGAGCAGGGTCCGCACGAAGGCCCGGTCGATCTTGAGCGTCGTCACCGGAAGGGTGCTGAGATAGCTCAGCGAGGAATAGCCCGTTCCGAAATCGTCGATGGCGATGCCGAGGCCGGCTTGCCGGCACTGGGTGAGGGCGGCCGCGGCGCGCTCCGGATCGTCCATCAGCATGCTCTCCGTCACCTCGATCTTGAGGCTGGCGGGCGCGATCTCGGTGCGGGCGAGGAAGTCGGCGATCATCTGCGGGAACGAGGCGCCGGCGAGGTCGCGGCCCGAGACGTTGACCGTCATGAACAGGGGGCCGTCGAGCGCGCCCTCGTTGTTCTGAGCCGCGAGCATCAGCTCGGGGAAGACGCGGCCGACCTCGTCGAAGGCGTACGCGGTGAGGTCGACGATGAGGCCGGACGCCTCGGCCGCCGGGATGAACTCGATGGGGGCGACCAGACCGCGGGTCGGGTGGCGCCAGCGCATCAGGGCCTCGAAGCCGGCGAGCCGCCGGGACGACAGCCGCACGATCGGCTGGAAGAACAGCTCGAACTCGCCGTTGCGCAGGCCGGCGCGGATCTCGCGCTCGAGGGACAGGGCGCCGAGGGCGGCCGCGAAGGTTTCCGAAGGCGGCGCATCGGCACCGAGGATGGGCGGCGGGGCGACACCCTTCATCTGCTCCAGGATCGCCACGGTCTGGCGGTAGCGGGACAGCACCACGCCGAGGCACATGCGCAGGATCGGATCCGTCTGGGCGATCCGGTGGGAGAGCTGCTCCTCGGTGATGATGACGAGTTCGCTGGCTTCCAGGGCACGGACCGCGGCCGAGCGCGGCTGCTGATCGAGGATCGCCATCTCGCCGACGATCTCGCCGGGACCGCGATGGGCGAGGATGAGGTCGCCCTCCGGGCGCTCCAGGACGATCTCCAGCCGGCCGCTGACGATGAGGTAGGCGGCGCCCCCCACGTCTCCGGCCGAGAACAGGCGCGCGCCCGCAGGCAGGTGAAGATGGTCCAGGGTCGTCGCTTGGGAACTCGGCACGGAAGGTTCCAGGCAGGGCGCAGTGGTGGCCAGGGCCGGACCGTGGCCGTCGCGGGTTAAGGGCAGGCGAACGGCAAGCGCTTTCTACCCCGCCCTGCGTCCTATCCTTAACGGGATCTCAGCACCGCGGCGCGAGACTGTCCGCGAAGACGTCCCCGCGCGGAGCCCGACGCCCCGATGATCCTGTCACGACGCCTCGTCCCGGTGGGCGCGGCCCTTGCGCTGGTGCTGGCGCTGCTCGGCCTGCGCAGCGCGGCCCCGGCGCCGTTCGAGCGCCTGCGGCAGGCGACCTTCGACGGCTTCCAGCGTCTGAGCCCCCGGGTCACCGCGGACAGTCCGGTCCGGGTCGTGGACATCGACGAGGAGAGCCTGAAGCGGTACGGCCAATGGCCGTGGCCCCGCCACGTGGTGGCGGATCTCGTGGCGGCCCTGCAGGATCTTGGGGCCGGCGTCGTCGCCCTCGACATGGTCTTCGCCGAGCCCGACCGCACCTCTCCGGCGCTCCTCGTCCCGGAATGGGCGCAGCGATTCGGCTTTCGCGCGGCCGAGACCGCGACGCCCCTGCCGGATCACGACGCCGCCCTGGCGGCGGTCTTCGCGCGCGGGCGGGTCGTCGCCGGCTTCGCGCTCACCCCGGGGCCGCAGGGCGCTCCCGTCCCGCGCAGCGCCGGCTTCGCGACGATCGACGGCGATCCCGTCGCCACCGTCCCGTCTTTCGGCGGCTCCGTCCCCAACCTGCCGGTGCTCGATGCGGCGGCGGCGGGCCACGGCAGCTTCGGCGTCGGCGCGGGCAGCGACGAGATCAACCGGCGCCTGCAGCTCCTCATGTCGGTCGGCGGGCGCCTGGTCCCGTCCCTCGCCCTCGACGCCCTGCGGGTGATGCAGGACGAGGAGATCTTCAAGGTGCGGGCCGAGCGCGACGGCGCCATCCTGACCGGCTACACGATCCGCGTCGGCGCGGTCGACGTGGCGGTGGACGCCACCGGCGCGCTGGCCCTGCGCTTCCCGGCGGCCCGCTCGACGCGCACGATCCCCGCCTGGCACGTCCTCGACCCCGCCACGCGCGCCGGCCGGCGCGACGAGATCGCGGGCCGGGCGATCTTCGTCGGCACCAGCGCGCTCGGCCTGTCGGACCTGCGCCCGACGCCGATGTCGCCGTTCGAGCCGGGCGTGAACCTGCACGCCATCGGCCTCGACCAGATGCTCACCGGGGAGGCGCTGATCCGCCCGGCCTGGGCGCTCGGCGCGGAGGTCGTGGCCGCGCTGCTGCTGGGCCTCGCCGCGGCCCTGGCCTGCGCCTTCGCCCGCCTGCGCAGCGCCGGGCTCGGCATCGCCTTCCTGGCCCCCGTGCCGGCCTTCGCCGCCGTGGCGCTCTTCGCCCGAGGCGGCCTGCTCCTCGATCCGACCCTGCCGACCTTCGGCCTCCTCGTCGCCCATGCGGGCGGGAGCCTCGCCCGCTACGCCGGATCGGAGCGCGCGGCCCAGCGCCTGCGCGCGGCCTTCACGCACTACCTCTCGCCGGACCTCGTGGCGGTGCTGGCGAGCGATCCCGGCCGGCTCAAGCTCGGCGGCGAGAGCCGCGAGATGACGTTCCTGTTCACGGACCTCGAGGGCTTCACGGCGATGACCGAGGCCTCCGGCGCCGAGGCCCTGGTCAACCTGCTCAACGCCTATCTCGACGGGATGTGCTCCATCGCGATGGCCCATGGGGGCACCGTCGACAAGATCGTCGGCGACGCGGTGCACATCATGTTCAACGCGCCCCTCGACCAGCCCGACCATGCCGAGCGGGCGGTGGCCTGCGCGCTCGCCCTCGACGACTTCGCGGAGACCTTCCGGCAGGGGCAGCGGGCCGAGGGCGTGCCCTTCGGGGCGACGCGCATCGGCATCAACACCGGGCGCGCCGTGGTCGGCAACTTCGGCGGCACGCGGCGCTTCGACTACACGGCCCACGGCGACGCCATCAACACGGCCGCGCGGCTCGAATCCGCCAACAAGGCCCTGGGCACCCGCATCTGCATCGCCCGCACCACCTGCGACCAGGTCTCCGGCGTCAGCTTCCGCCCGATCGGGACCCTGATGCTGAAGGGCAAGTCCGTGGGCGTCGAGGTGTTCGAGCCGGTGCGGCAGGCCGCCGGCAACCTGAGCGCCTATCGCGAGGCCTTCGGACGCCTGGTCGCCGGCGAGGCGGGGGCCGCCGAGGCCCTGCTGCGCCTGCACGAGGCCGACCCGGACGACCCGATCCTGGCGCTGCATGCCCGCCGGATCCGCGCCGGCGAGCGCTCGGTCCGCATGGCGGCCTGATCGGCGGCCTGATCGGCGCCTGAACGCCGGATCAGCCGACGATCAGCAGCACCACGAGGGCGATGTTCGTGACCTGGTGCAGGAACTGGTCGAAGCCCATCAGCCACCAGAAGCGCGGGTCGGTCATGGGCCAGCGCGTCCGCTGGGCGACCAGGGTCTTGCCGCGGTCGATCAGCCCGTGGACGACGAGGTCCAGAAGGGCGAGCCACCACAGGGCCGGCCGGTAGAGCAGGGCGATCGCCAGGGTGCCGAGGGCATGGGTGCCGGCATGGACCGCGAGCGGCGCCGCCCAGCCGTCGACCCGCTCCTTGCCGCGGGCCATCCAGTCGGTCTGCGCGACGAAGTCGATGAGGTAGTGCTTGGCCGCCATCGCGACCATGAGGGCGGCCAGCGTCGACAGGGGGACGGGCGTGTCGAGGGCCTGCACCAGGACGATCTCCAGGAGGGTCGGGCGGGCCGGGCGCGCCGCACCGCCCGGCTTACCATGGTCGAAGGCGACCGGAACGGCAGGCGAGATCCCACCGCCCGGCATCCGGTTGCGCGGGGCGTCAGCGCCTCAGGGTCGGAACGAAGCGGGCCTGGTCGCTGATCGTGATCGTCGCGACGGCCCGCTTGGTGCGGTCCTCCGGCCAGGGAGCGGCCGCCTCCGGCGCCCGGCCGCCATACACCATGGTGCCCTCGCCCTTGCGCATCAGCACGCTGCCGCGCTTGGTCTTCAGCAGCACCTCGCCGTCGAGGACGAGGACGCCGTAGCCCCCGTCGATGGCGCCGCCCCAGACCGTGGTCCCGCGCACGCCGAGGGTCCCGACGGCCGTCTTGATCGCGACGTTGCCGCCGCTCGGCCCCTCGATCTTGCCGCCCACGAAGAGGAAGGCGCCGCGGGCCACCGAGAGGGCGAGCTTCCCGCCCTGGGCGCCGGGCTTGTAGACGAACTCGTCCACCGTGATCCTGCCGTTCTCGCCGAGGGTCAGGACGGTGTCGTCGGCGAGCTTCGCCTCGAGGCGGGATTCGGCGCCGGTGCGGATCATGTCCTTGAAGAACACCGGTCCCTGCGGAGCCATGTCGCGGGCTTGGCCGGCCTGCGAGGCCACGGCCTGGCGGTCGACCTTCGCGACGACGCCGACCTGCTGGGGGGCGGCCTGGGCCGGCACGAGCGCGGCGAGGGACAGGGCAGCGAAGGCGCCGGCAACTTTCATCGTCACGGTGATCGTCCACGAAACAGGGGAAGGGGAAGCGTAGGGGAAGGGGAAGGAAATCGAGCACGTCGATGGCGCGGCGCGCCCGTCCGCCTGGGCGCCGGACGGGATGGCATCGGTGCACGTCCTGCCTAAGGCCGATGCTCTTAAGGCATCGCTAAGTCACCGCATCCGATCCAGATGAACCGTCTGTTCTTCTTCCCGAATTCCCGAGCGTGACCCCGAAGGCCAAGAACAAGGCAAGGTCGTTGCGGCCGGGCGAACGGTGTGCCCGGTGCATGGAGCCTCGCGGCACCGGGGGTACCGGGCCGTGGCTGCGCTCAGGCGGGCGGAACCTGCGCGACGCGGATGTTGTTGGTGGTGCCGGCCACTGCGAAGGGGATGCCGGCGGCGATCACCACGCGGGCATGGGGCAGGGCGAAGCCCTCCTCCACCGCGTGGGCGAGAGCGTTCTCCACCATCGCCTCGTAGGAGGCCACCTCGTCGGCGCGCAGGCTGTGCGCTCCCCAGAGCAGGCTCAGGCGGCGCGAGGTCGCCAGGTCCGGCGTCAGCGCCAGGATCGGCACCTGCGGCCGGCGCCGCGCGATCCGGGCCGCGGTGGTCCCGCTCAAGGTATAGGCCACGATGGCCGCCGCTCCCACGGCATCGGCCAGGGTCGCGGTGGCGCTGGCGACGGCATGGGGCGGCGTCTCCTCCTCGCCCGGCTCGGTGGCGGTGATCAGCGACCGGTAGAGCTTGTGCGTCTCGGTGCGGTGGATGATGCGCGCCATCATCGCCACGGTCTCGACCGGGTACTGCCCCGTGGCGGATTCCGCCGAGAGCATCACCGCGTCCGCCCCGTCGTAGATGGCGGTGGCCACGTCCGAGGCCTCCGCCCGGGTCGGGGTCGGGGCCGAGACCATCGAGTCGAGCATCTGGGTGGCCACGATCACGGGCTTGGCCGCCAGCCGGCAGGCGCGGATCAGTTCCTTCTGGCGCCCGGGCACGTCCTCGTGCGGGATCTCGACCCCGAGGTCCCCGCGCGCCACCATCACGGCATCGGAGAGGCGGATGATGTCGTCGATGCGCTCCAGGGCCTGGGGCTTCTCGACCTTGGTCATCACCCCGGCCCGGTCCCCGATCAGGGCGCGCGCCTCGATGAGGTCGGCCGGCTTCTGCACGAAGGAGAGTGCCACCCAGTCCACCCCGAGATCGAGCCCGAAGGCGAGGTCGGCCCGGTCCTTGGCGGTGAGGGGCGAGAGGTCGAGGAGCGTGCCGGGCAGGTTCACGCCCTTGCGGTTCGAGATCGTGCCGCCGGTGATCACCTCGGCGTCCAGACTGTCGCCGGTCAGGCCGGTGATGCGCACGCGCACGCGCCCGTCGTCGATGAGCAGATCCTGCCCCGGGGCGACCGCCAGGAAGATCTCGCGATGGGGCAGGGGGATGGCGTCCCGGTCGCCCTCGGCGCCGTCGAGCACGAAGCGCAGGGTCTCGCCGGGCACGACGTCGAAGCGTCCGCCCGCCAGGGTCCCGACGCGGATCTTGGGTCCCTGCAGGTCCTGCAGGATGCCGATCGGACGGCCGGTCTCGCGCTCCAGGGCGCGGATCGCCGCGTGGACCCGGGCGTGATCGTCCTGGGTGCCGTGGCTGAAGTTGAGGCGGAAGGTATCGACCCCCGCCAGGAACAGGCGGTGCAGCATCTCCGGCGTCGACGAAGCCGGCCCGACGGTGGCGACGATCTTGGCGTGGCGGTTGCGGCGCATGTGTCCCGCGACCGCGCGCGGCCGCCTCCCTGGAATCGAGGGCGGAGGATCGCGGCGAGGCGCATCGTCGCGCGCCCACCTGCGCCTCCCGGGCGCCCGACCGCGCCCGCCCGAAGGTCGGCGCGACCGAACACGTGCCATGTTCCCGGAAGCCGGCCCGGCTGTAAACCGCCGGAGGGGCTGATGCTGGGGCTTTGGTGGCGCGCAGGGCCGTCCCGCAGGACCCTGCCCACGCGGGTGGCACGCGCGCCGGGGCCCGCGCCCGGGGCGGGACTCCGATGGGGCGCGGGTCGAAGATCCGGTGCAGGTCCGTTCCGGACCGGCGTACCGTCTTCAGAGCTGGCCTTCGCCGTGATGGCCATCCTGCAGGCGGATGGCGATGTCGGTGCCGTCGCCGCCGAAGTCCTGGCCTGCGGTGATGGGCTGGACCGGGACGGTCGGTGTGGTGCGTTCCGCATTCATCGAAGTGTACTGCGCCGGGGGACGGTGACGCTTCGCGGCGGCCGAGGCGGGTACGAAGGCCGTGGCGGCCACGGACAGGCCGGCCAATACGATCACAGAGACTGAATGTTTCATCGTTTCCTCCCGTCGTCTTTGCGACAGCGGGAGAATCGATCAATCCGAAAACTTGTCATCCCCCATATTGATTACAGATGAACAATATTCGAAAATAGATCTGGTTCATCGATACCCGAATACACGATCCTATAGACGCTGGTATTCCAATCCTCGGCAATCGCCCGCGCCATGAGTGGAAATGGCAGTCCGAACACGGATCATCCCCGAGACCCGCAGCGCTGTCTTCGATCGACGCGAAGGCAGCCTTCCCCTCAGGGAAGGCTGGAGAGCCGGGAGACCAGCATGACCAGTTCGGCCTGCCGATGGGTGTGCGTCTTGGTGAAGATCGAACGGAGCTGCGCCCGCACCGTGGCGACGCGCACGCCCTGGAGGGTGGCCGCCTCCGCCAGGGAGGCGCCCTTCGCCATCAGGGTGGCGAGCTTCGCCTCGCTCGGGGTCAACCCGAAGATCTGCTTGAGCGCACCGCAGTTCAGGGCCGGCGTCGCGTCGAGGTCGATCAGCAGGAGGACCGAACGCGGCCCGCCGTCGCCGGTCAGCGGGACCGGAACGGCGTTCATGATCAGCGGGCGCTGGTCCGCGCGTTCGACCAGGATCCAGCTCTCGTTGTCCAGTTGCACGCGGGGCTGTCCCTGACCGAGGAGCCGCTTGACGATCCCGCGCCCCAGGCCGTTCAGGACATCGACTTCGACCTCCGACCGGCTGAGGCAGAAGAGATTTTGAAAGATGCGTCGGGCGTGGTCGTTCATGGCGAGCACGTCGCCGCTGGTCGAGATGACGAGCCCGCCATAGCCCATCCGGTCGAAGACCTGCAGGAATGGTATCCCGACAAGCATGGTCGCAACACGTCCCCCGTATGCCGGTTCGGCGCAGAGCCTGTCATACGGGAGGTTAGGCAATATCCAGATCGGGTCAATACACCCGCGCTGTGATGGATACTTGTCATCCCGCCGGATCGTTTTTCGGCGACTGCCGGAACGCCGCCGAGGTCTCAACAGACCCGGTACCGCGCCCGGCCCTCGCACGAACGCAGTCGCCTGCCGTCCGCCCGCGTCGGCGGCGGACGATGCGCACAATCCGACCCTTCATTTCCCGCCGGCGCTCGACGGATCAGCCATCGTCGCGCGCGGGACGGGTGACGGGTTCAGTCGAGCCCGCGCAGGTCCTGCCGGAAGCGGCGGCCGTTGGTGACGTAGTTCCCGGCGGTCTGCGCGAGCCGCGCGGCGGACTCGGCGTCCAGGGTTCGCACGGCCTTGGCGGGGGCGCCGACGACGAGGCTGTCGTCGGGAAACACCTTGCCCTCCGTGACCAGCGCATTGGCGCCGATGAGACAGTTGCGCCCGATCCGGGCGCCGTTGAGGATGGTGGCGCCCATGCCCACCAGGGTTCCGGCTCCGATGGTGCAGCCGTGCACGATGGCGCGGTGGCCGACCGTGACGTCCTCGCCGAGGTCGAGGGGAAAGCCGGGATCGGCGTGCAGCACGGCCCCGTCCTGGATGTTGCTGCGCGCGCCGATCCGGATCGTGTCGTTGTCCCCGCGGATGACCGCCCCGAACCAGATCGAGACGTCGAGTCCGAGATGGACCTGGCCGATCACGTGCGCGCCGGGAGCGATCCAGAGGCGGGCGGCGTCGGCGATCTGCGGCCGATGGGGGCCCAGGGCGTAGAGGGTCATGCGGAATCCATGGTGTTTCGGGGGGCCGGATCAGGACCCGGTCCAGGCCGCGGGGCGCTTGGCCAGGAAGGCCGCGACGCCCTCGGCGAAATCGCCGCTGCCATAGCATTCCGCGATCAGGTCCGTCGCCTCGGCAGCGGGGTCGCGTTCCAGCCGGCGCAGCATCTCCCGCGTCACCCGCAGGGTCACGGGGGCGTGCCCGAGGAGGCGATCGCAGATCGCCGTCACCGCGGCGTCGAGTTCGACCGGCTCCGCCACGGCGGCGAGGTAACCGAGCGGCGCCAGGGTTTCGGCGGCGGGCATCTCGGCCAGCAGCATCATGCGGGTGACGAGCCCCTGGCCCAGGGTCGCGGTCAGGCGCCGCAGATTGGCCGGCGAGAGGCAGTTGCCCAGGGTGCGGGCGATCGGCACTCCGAACCGCGCACCGGCCTGCGCCACCCGGATGTCGCAGGCATTGGCGATGGCGAGGCCTCCGCCCACCGCGAAGCCCTCGATCACGGCGACGGTCGGCACGCGGCAGCTTTCCAGCCCGGCGACGTACCCCTCGATGCGGGCCTCGTAGGCGACGCCGTCTGCGCCCGTGAAGCCGACGAACTGCTCGATGTCCGTGCCGGCCACGAAGGCCTTGCCGCCGGCGCCCCGCAGCACGGCGACGCGCACGGACGGGTCGGCCTCGATCCGCGCGAGGCCCTCCGCCAGCGCGTCGTACATGGCGAAGGTGAGGGCGTTGCGGGCGGCCGGCCGGTCGAAGGTGAGGTGGGCGACGCCGCCCTCGACCCGGTAGCGGACGGCGCCGTCGTCGTCGGTGGCACTCATGGGGCGAAGGCTCCCTCCGTGCGCAGGCGCTCGACCGCCTCCGCGGACAGGCCGAGCTCGGCCAGGATCTCGTCGGCGTGCTCGCCCAGCAGCGGCGCGTGGCGGCGCACCCGGGCGGGCGTGCCCGAGAGCTTCACCGGGAAGCCGATATTCGGCACGCTGCCCTCGTTCGGATGGGGCACTTCGATGCGCATCTCCCGGTGCCGGCCATGGGCGCTCTCGAAGGCCTCCGGGTAGGTGTTCATGCGCCCGGCCGGAATGCCGGCGGCCAGCAGATCGGCGACCCAGTCCTCGGCGTCCTTGGCGGCGAAACTCGTCTCCAGCGCGGCGATCAGGGCTTCGCGGTGGGCGAGCCGCCCCGCGATGTCGCGAAAGCGGTCGTCGGCGAGCAGGTCCTCGCGGCCGAGGACGTCGCAGAGCAGGCGCCAGAGCTTTTGGTTCGTCGCCCCCATGACGAAGTAGCCGTCCGCCGCCCGCACGGCCTGATAGGGCGCGCTCATGCGGTTGGCGGTGCCGAGGGGCTCGGGAATCCGGCCGGTGCCCCAGTACTCGGACACGTCCCAGATCGAGAAGGCCAGCGCCGAATCGAACAGCGATGCGTCGACGTACTGGCCCTCGCCGCTGGCCTGCCGGCCGATATAGGCGCTGAGGATGCCGTAGACCGCGAACAGGGCGCAGCCGATATCGGCCACCGGCACGCCGGCCTTCACCGGCGGCCCGCCGGGATGGCCGGTGACGCTCATCACGCCGGACATGGCCTGGGCCATGAGGTCGTAGCCGGGGCGCTTGGCCCAGGGTCCGGTCTGTCCGAACCCCGAGATGCTGGCGTAGATCAGGCCGGGGTTGCGCGCCCGCATGGCCTCGTAGCCGAGGCCGAGCCGGGCCATGACGCCGGGGCGGTAGTTCTCGACCACGATGTCGGCCCCCTCCGCCATGTCGAGGAGGAGGTCGCGCCCGGCCGGGCTCTTCAGGTTGAGGGCGAGGCTGCGCTTGTTCCGGTTCATGTTGAGGAAGCCCATGCTGTCGGGCCCCTTCATCTTGAACCCCATGGCGCCGCGGGTCTGGTCGCCGGTGCCGGGCGGCTCGATCTTGATCACGTCCGCCCCGAGATCCGCCAACAGCATGCTGCAGACCGGCCCCGCCATCACCTGCGTGACGTCGAGGACGCGCAGGCCGGAGAGGGGGAGGGGGCGGGGCGCGGGGGTGTCGTGCACGGGTTCGTCCATCGTGCTCAGGTCCTGTGTGTTGCGCGACGCGGCCCACCTCCCCCTCGCGGCGAGGAGTCGGAGGTGGGGGTGGCTGGGCGACCCCCGGGGCGGCTCCCCGCAAGGGGGAGGGGAAGGCCCGCTACTCCGCCGGGACGGCCCGCGCCAGCGGCACCGCGGGCTCCTCCACGAAGGGGCGCTCGGGGTGCATGGTGAAGGCGAGCCCGGCGCCCAGGAGGCAGAGGCCGATCGAGCCGACGAAGGGCAGGGTCCAGCTCCCCGTCATGTCGACGATCATCCCGAAGACGATCGGAGAGATGATCGCCGCCACCGCCGAGCCGGTGTTCATCAAGCCGGCCGCGGTGCCCGAATAGGTCGGCGCGATGTCCATCGGCACCGACCAGATCGGGCCGATGACGAGCTCGGCGAAGAAGAAGCCCGAGCTCAGCAGCAGCGCCACGAGGGTCAGGTCCTTGGTGAAGAACACCCCCGTAAGGCTGGCCGCCGCCCCGAGGAAGCCGACCACGATGACGCTGAGCCGGGCGAGCTTGAGATCGCCGGTCCGCTTGAGAATGCGGTCGCTGAAGACGCCGCCCAGGGTGTCGCCGACGACGCCGGCGAAGAACACGCCGGAGGCGAACAGCGCCGAGTTCTTCAGGTCGAGGCCGTAGTTCAGCTTGAAGAAGCTCGGCAGCCAGCCGAGGAACAGCCACAGGGTCCAGCCGTAGCAGAAGTAGGTCAGGGTGACGGGCAGGATCCGCATCGTCAGGCGGCTCCAGGGAATGTTCTGCTTGGCACCGACCTTCCGCGGCTCGGGCAGCACCGCGAGCTCCTCCGGCGTGATGGCCGGGTGATCCTTGGGATCATCGCGAAAGTACAGGTACCAGACCACGACCCAGGCGAAGCTGGCGACACCCAGGACGACGAAGCCGAGGCGCCAGCCCACATGGTAGATCAGCACCGCGACGATCGGGGGCGCCACCGCGTTGCCGAGCCGCGCGAAGGCATGGGTGATGCCCTGCGCGAAGCCGCGCTTGCCGGGCGCCGTCCAGTTCTGCATGGCACGGGTGGCGGTGGGGAAGGTCGCGCCCTCGCCGAAGCCGAGCAGCACGCGGGCGAGGAAGAGGCTCACCAGCCCGCCGACGAAGCCGGTGAGGATCGTCGCCGAGGCCCAGATCAGGCCGCAGACGAGCAGCGTGCGGCGCGCGCCGAACTTGTCGCCCACCGAGCCGCCGATCACCTGGAAGATGGCGTAGGGATAGGCGAAGGCGGACAGGATCAGGCCGAACTGGGTGTTCGACATGCCGAGATCCTTCATGATCTCGCCGCCCGCCGTCGCGATGTTCACCCGGTCGAGATAGGTGACGAAGTACATCAGGCAGAGCAGGAACAGGACCATGTTCGACGCGGAGACGCGTCGTTTGGCAGGTTTCGACGCGGTAACGCGTCCACTGGCTGGCGTCATCGGGGTTTCCTCGGTTGAACGCGTCCCCCCGCCCGATCTGATCGCCGGGCTTTTTGCGAAGGGCACGCGGGTGGTGTGATCGGCGCGGCTCTCCTCCCCCTTGCGGGGAGGAGTTGGAGGTGGGGGCGGTTGGGTGACCCTCAGGGGGCGAAGGCCGGCGGCGCCATCCCCACCCCTGACCCCTCCCCGCAAGGGGGAGGGGAACCTGGGGGAGGGGAACCTGTCCCTCAATCGTCGAGGCCGGAACGGAGCGCGTCCATCGCCGCCAGGACGCCGCCGCGCGCATGGGGCACGCCGCCGGCCTTGAGACCCATCTCGACGCCGGACAGGGCGGCCATCAGCGTGAGATCGTTGGTCTCGCCGAGATGCCCGATGCGGAAGACCTTGCCGGCGACCTTGGCGAGCCCGGTGCCGAGGGAAAGATCGTACTTCTCGAGGATGAGGTTGCGCAGGGCGTCCGCGTCGTGGCCGTCGGGCATCACCACGGCGGTGAGGACCGGCGAATACTCCGACGGCTCCTGGCACAGCACCTCGAGGCCCCAGGCCTCGACGGCGGCGCGGGTGGCCGCAGCGAGGCGCTGGTGTCGGGCGAAGACCGAGGCCAAGCCCTCCTCCAGCAGCATGGCGATGGCCTCGCGCAGGCCGTAGAGCAGGTTGGTGGCCGGGGTGTAGGGGAAGTAGCCGGCCGCATTCGGCTTCAGCATGTCCTGCCAGTCCCAGTAGGAGCGCGGCAGGGTCGCGGTCTTGGTGGCGGCGAGCGCCTTGTCGGAGAGGGCGACGAGGCCGAGGCCGGGCGGCAGCATCAGGCCCTTCTGCGAGCAGCTCACCGAGACGTCGACGCCCCAGGCGTCGTGGGCGTACTCGGCGGAGCCGAGGCCCGAGATGGTGTCGACCAGGAACAGCGCCGGGTGGTTGGCCCGGTCGATGGCCTTGCGGATCTCGGCGATCCGGCTCGTGGCGCCGGTGGAGGTCTCGTTGTGGACCACCATCACGGCCTTGATCGATTTGGCGCGGTCCTCGGCCAGGATCGCCTCGACCTTCGCGGGATCGACGCCCCGGCGCCAGTCGCCCGGCACGAACTCGACCTCGATGCCCCAGCGCGCCGCCATCTGGCGCCACAGGGTGGCGAAGTGCCCGGTCTCGAACATCAGCACCCGGTCGCCGGCCGAGAGCGTGTTGACGATGGCGGCCTCCCAGGCCCCCGTGCCCGAACCGGGATAGAGGATGACCGGCGCCCGGGTCTGGAACACGGCCTGCGCGCCCTCCAGCACCGCCCGCCCGAGCTTGGCGAAGTCGGGGCCACGGTGGTCGATCACCGGCATGTCCATGGCGCGCAGGACGCGCTCGGGCACCGGGCTCGGACCCGGGATGTGCAGGAAATGGCGTCCGGTTCGTGTCGTCATCGGGGGCCTCGCAGGCTTTCGGGGGCGCCAGACGAGGCTGGCGGATCGCGGCTGGCAGGTCGCGGGACGGGAGGAGCGCCAGGGGATGCGACCCCAGACAGCTCTGAATTGTCGTCGATACGATCCGCATCCGATTTGGTCGACCAAAAATTTGCATTCATTTCTGCGCGACACAAGCATTATTTTGCGCTCGATCGCCCTCGACCCCGGCGCTCCCGGCTGATAATTCTGGAACGATGATGCTCGATTCCGTCCCGGATTCCGCGGTCGACCCGGAGGCTCCGTCCCTGCCCCGGATCGTGGGAACGGTCGCCGCCTCCCTGCACGGGACCCTGCTGGCGCAGCTGCGCGACTACGTCGTCGAGGGCAACCTCGCCCCCGGTGCCCGGGTGCCGGAACGGCTCCTCTGCGAGCGCTTCGGCGTTTCCCGCACGCCCCTGCGCGAAGCCCTCAAGGTGCTGGCTTCGGAGGGGCTGATCGACCTGCTCCCGAACCGGGGCGCCCGGGTCCGCCAGCTCGGCCCCGAGGAGATGGTGGCGCTGTTCGACGTGATGGGCGGGCTCGAGGCCCTGGCCGGGCGGCTCGCCTGCGAGAAGATCACCGAGGCGGCCTTTTCCGAGATCGAGCGCCTGCACCACGCGATGTACGCCGCCTACCTGCGGCGCGACCTGCACGGCTACTTCACCGGCAACCAGGCGATCCACGACCGGATCGTCGAGGCCGCCGACAACGAGCCGCTGCGGACGACCTACGCCAATTTCGCGGGCCGCCTCCGCCGGGTGCGCTACGCGGCCAACCTCGACAAGGACCGGGACCGCTGGGGCGAGGCCATGCGCGAGCACGAGGAAATCCTCGACGCCCTGCGGCGGCGGGCAGGCACGGAACTCAGCGACATCCTGTTCCGCCACCTGCGCAACAAGCGCCGCGCCGCGGCGGTTCGGGAGTCCGCGGCGGCCGAAGCCTGATGGCGGCGCCGGGAGCCGCCTCCACCGGACGCCGAACGGATCAGACGGCGCTCGCCGCCAGGCGCTCGGCCTCGGCGCGGATCACCGCGGCCGCCCGGAACACGCCGGCCTCGTCCACCTCGAGATGGGTCGTGGCGCGGATCTGATGTGCGCCGATCGCCCGGACCCGGATGTCGTGCGCGAGGCAGGCCTTCGCGAAGGCGGCGGCCGTCACCCCCAGGGGCTCCACCGAGAAGCACAGGATGTTGGACTGGGCCGCGCCGGCCTCGATGGCGAGGCCGGGCGCCTCGGCGATCCGGTCGCGCAGCAGGGCCGCGTGGTTGTTGTCGCGGATCAGTTGATCGAGGTGGTGATCGAGGGCGTAGAGGCCCGCCGCCGCCAGGATGCCGGATTGGCGCATGGCCCCGCCGAGGCGGTACTTCCAGCGCCAGGCTTCGGTGATGAAATCCTGCTTCCCGCACAGGACGGCGCCCACCGGGCAGCCGAGGCCCTTGCTGAGATCGATCCAGGCGCTGTCGAAGCCCTGCGCGTAGTCCTTCGCGGCGATGCCGGTGGCCGCCACCGCGTTGAGGAGCCGGGCGCCGTCGATATGCGCCCGCAGACCACTCGCGTGGGCGATGTCGAGGATGCGCCGCATGTCCGGGAGCGCCCAGACCGAACCGCCCGAGAAACTCGTCGTCTGCTCGATCGACACCAGGGCCGAGCGCGGCGCCGTCCGGGCCGGCGGCCGGATCGCGGCTTCGAAGGCCTCCGGCGTGTAGACCCCCGCCGGGGTCTTCAGGGCCGCCACGGAGATGCCGCCGATGGCGGCCGAGCCCGCGGCCTCGGTGTTGTAGATGTGGGACTGGTCGTCGACGATGATCTCGTCACCGGGCCGGGTCTGGACCAGGATCGCGACCAGGTTGCACATCGTGCCGGAGGGCATGAAGACGCCCGCCTCCTGGCCGAGCAGGTCCGCCACCCGCGCGCAGAGCGCGAGGGTCGTCGGGTCGGAATCCGACTGCTCGTCGCCCACCTCGGCCCGCGCCATGGCGTCCCGCATCCCCGCCGTGGGCCGCGTCTGGGTGTCGCTGAACAGGTCGATCATCTTGCAAGCCCGTTTGCATTCAAAATATCACCGGCATCTTAGCTGCGGCGGCCCCGGCCGCCACCCCATCCGGCTCGCGAGGACGATGAAGCATGACCGCCACGGCTGAGCCATCGACCACGCCCCGGGCGGCCACCCGCCGGAACGCCGGACTCGCCCGCAGGCTGGCCGAGGCGCTGCAGGGCGAGGCCCGCTTCGATCCCTTCACACGCGGACGCTACGCCACCGACGCCTCGATCTACCAGATCATGCCGGCCGGAATCGTCCTGCCGCGCTCCGCGGCGGACATCGCCGCGACGCTGAAGATCGCGGCCGAGCACGACGTGCCGGTCATCCTGCGCGGCGGCGGCACCTCGCAGAACGGCCAGCCGATCGGGCACGGCCTCGTGGTCGATTGCTCCCGCCACTTCAACGGCATCATCGCCTACGATCCCGAGGGGGGCACCATCACCGTCGAGCCGGGCATGGTGCTGGAACGCCTGAACACCCGGGTGAAGGCGGACGGCTGGTTCTTTCCCGTCGAGCCCTCCACCGCCACCCGCTGCACCATCGGCGGCATGGCCGGCAACAATTCCTGCGGTGCGCGCTCGCTGCGGTTCGGCAAGATGAGCGACAACGTCCTGGCGGTGGACGCGCTGTTTCCCGACGGCACCCCCTTCGGCTTCGGGCCGACCGGCAACGACGGCACCGGCGTGACGGGTCCGGACCGGGCCGAGCACCTGGCCGCGGCGATGCGGGCGCTCGCCGAGTCCGAGCGTGAGGAGATCCTGGCGCGCTATCCGCGGGTCCAGCGGCGGGTCGGCGGCTACAACCTCGATGCGCTCATCGAGCCCCGGCCGAACCTCGCCCATCTCCTCGTCGGCTCAGAGGGGACGCTCGCGGCCACCACCGGCGTCACCCTGAAGCTGTCGCGGCTGCCCGCCCACCGGGTCATGGGCGTCTGCCACTTCCCGTCCTTCCGCTCCGCCATGGAGACCACGAAGGCGCTGGTCGATCTCGGCCCGGTAGCCGTCGAACTCGTCGACAACAACGTCCTCGTGCTCGGGGCCGACATCCCGCTGTTTCGCACGACGCTCGCCGACATCACCCGCGGCACGCCGAACTGCCTGCTGCTGGTGGAATTCGCCGGCGACGACCGCGACACGCTGCTGGCCGACCTCAGGCGCCTCGACGCCTGCATGAGCGACCACGGCTTCCGGGACGCCGTGGTGGAGGTGCCCGAGACCGTCCGCCAGAAATCGGTCTGGGAGGTGCGCGAGGCCTGCCTCAACATCATGATGTCGATGAAGGGCGACGCGAAGCCGGTCTCCTTCATCGAGGATTGCGCGGTGCCCCTGGAGCACCTCGCCGACTACACTGACACCGTCACCGAGGTCTTCGCCCGGCACGGCACCCGCGGCACCTGGTACGCCCACGCCTCGGTCGGCTGCCTGCATGTGCGACCCATCCTCGACATGAAGCAGGGCGGCGACGTCGCCAAGATGCGGGCCATCGCCGAGGAGGCCAGCGCCGCCGTGCGCCGCTTCAAGGGCTCCTATTCCGGCGAGCACGGCGACGGCATCTCGCGCTCCGAATACATCGAGCCGATGTTCGGCGCCCGCCTCACGCGCGCCTTCGAGACGGTGAAGGACGGCTTCGACCCGGACAACCGCCTGAACCCCGGCAAAATCGTCCGGCCCCTGCGCATGGACGACCGCGCGCTGATGCGCTTCCAGCCGGGCTACGCGGTGACGCAACCCGCCACCACGGCCCTCGACTGGTCGGACTGGGGCGGGTTCGGCCCCGCCGTCGAGATGTGCAACAGCAACGGCACCTGCCGGAAGCTGGCCGGCGGCGCGATGTGCCCCTCCTACCGCGTCACCAAGGAGGAGCAGCACCTGACCCGCGGCCGGGCCAATTCCCTGCGGCTGGCGATCTCGGGCCAACTCGGGCCGGACGCCTTCACCAGTCCCGAGATGAAGCGGACCCTGGATCTCTGCGTCTCGTGCAAGGCCTGCCGGCGCGAATGCCCCACGGGCGTCGACATGGCTAAGATGAAGGTCGAGTTCCTGCACCATTACCATGCCCGCCACGGCCTGCCCCTGAAGGAGCGGCTGGTGGCCGCGCTTCCGCTCTACGCGAGCACGGCGGCGCGGCTGGCGCCCCTCCTCAACCTGCGCGACCGCGTGCCGGCCCTCGCCCGGCTGTCCGAGCGCCTGATCGGCCTCTCGGCCCGCCGGACCCTGCCGCAATGGCGCCGGCCCTGGCGCGAATCCGGGGAGCCCGCGCATCCCGGCGACGTGTCCGGCGATTTCCGCGACGTCGTGCTGTTCGGCGACACCTTCAACCGGGCCTTCGAGCGCGAGAACCTGGAGGCCGCGGAGCGGGTGCTGATCGCGGCCGGCTACCGCCTGCACCGGGTCTTCCCCCATCGTGGCCGTCGCCCGCTCTGCTGCGGACGGACCTACCTCGCCTCCGGCCAGACCGACCGGGCCCGCGCCGAGGCCCGGCGGACGCTCACCGCGCTGCTGCCCTTCATCCGCGCCGGCGCCCGCGTCGTCGGCCTCGAACCCTCCTGCCTCCTCACCTTCCGCGACGAGTTCGCTTCGCTCCTTCCAGGCGCCGAGGCGGCCGAACTCGGGGGCGCGAGCTTCCTGTTCGAGGAGTTGCTCGCCGCCGACCTCACGGCGGGTCGGATCGACCTGCCGCTCGCCGACCAGGGCGGCCGGGTCGCCCATCTCCACGGCCATTGCCACCAGAAGGCCTTCGCCGCCATGGGCGCCGTGGAGACGGTCCTGCGCGCAGTGCCCGGTCTCGACGTCCGGCCGATCGAGTCGAGTTGCTGCGGCATGGCCGGCGCCTTCGGCTACGGCGCCGAAACCATCGACGTTTCCCTGGCCATGGCCGAGCTGTCGCTGTTCCCGGCCCTGCGGCAAGCCGGCCCCGACGATCTCGTCGTGGCCGACGGCACGAGCTGCCGCCACCAGATCCACGACGGGCTCGGTCTGACCGCACGTCACGTCGCGCGCGTTCTCGACGAAGCCCTCGTGACCTCGACACGTCCTTCGCCCGCGTTGCGAAAAGGAAAGCCCTTTTTGCCGCTGTAATACCAACGATGCGCGTGTGCCACAGCACCCCCGTCCGCTTGTGATTTTAGATTACGTACGTCATCTAAGTCGAGAGGGGCCGGTGGATCGGACCCGCCGGGAGCGCGTCATGAGCCAACTGAATCGCAAGCAGACCATTCGGAAAACCGCCATCGTCACCGGGGCCTCCTCCGGCATCGGCCTCGCCACCGTGCGGGCGCTGCACAAGGCCGGTTATCGGGTGTTCGGGACAAGCCGCCGCAGCAGCGCCGTCCTCGGCGATGCCGGCACCCTTCTGACCTGCGACATCACCGATGAGGCGTCGGTCGGCGCCATGGTGAAGACGGTGCTGGACGAGACCGGCCGGATCGACCTCCTCGTCAACAATGCCGGTTTCGGCATCACTGGTGGCGCGGAGGAATCCTCGATCGTCCAGGCGCAGGGGCTGTTCGACGTGAACGTGTTCGGCGTGATCCGCGCCATCCGCGCGGTGCTGCCGGCGATGCGCGCGCAGAAGAGCGCCCGCATCGTCAATATCAGCTCGGTGCTCGGCTTGATTCCGGCCCCGTACATGGCCCTCTATGCCGCCAGCAAGCACGCGGTGGAAGGCTATTCGGAATCCCTCGACCACGAGGTCCGTAGTCACGGGATCCGCGTCGTCCTGATCGAACCGGCCTATACACGCACGGCGTTCGACCAGAACCTGGTCGCGCCCGATGCTCAGCTGAGCTTCTACGCCGAGGCCCGAGCCGGCGTCGACCGGACGATGCAGGAGGCCATGACGACGGCCGACGCGCCTGAGGTCGTGGCCGATACCGTACTCGCCGCAGCCGAGGCTTCCGTCCCGCGGCGGCGCTACACGGCCGGCAAGGTCGCGCGCCAGATCAGCCTGCTTCGGCGCTTCGTCCCCGCCCACCTCTTCGACAAGAGCCTCAGGAAGCAGATGAAGCTGCCGAATTGAAGAGGGTCCGGCAAAAGGCCTGCTGGCATCGTTCAGAACTCCATCCCGAACTTGACCCGAACATTGTGCCGTTCGAATTGGTTCAGGCCAAGAGCACGACCGGCCAGGGTCGGGTCGGCATCGCGACCCCAGACCTGTCCGGCATACGCCACCGTCAGCCAGATCTTCTCGGTGAAGCGATGGTGCAGGGCAGGGCCGACGAACAGCGCCTCGCTCTCCAATTCGTTGAGGAATGTGCCGTTGTAACCGCGCAGATAGCGAATCTCCGGCCCGAGATAGGTGCTTTCTCCGACGCGAGCCACCAGGGCATTGGACCAGAGAAAGGTCGATGAGCGGTAACCGGGTGCACCCGGACCGCGCTGCCGACCGGCCGCCGGCTCGAAACTGATGTTGCTGCCGTACCAGAGCTTGTCAGGCACGAGTTGCAGATCGAGTTGGAGCACGGTCTCCATGTCGAAGATGTCGGCTCCATTTCCCTCGATGGGCAACACACGGGAGAAGCGCGGCCGGAGTTCGAGGGCGAGCCCGAGCGGCTGATCCTTGTCGCCCTTCAGGAACTGGTACTTCACCTCCACGGAGACCCCATCGAACGTCCCGTAGGACTTCTCGTCGAGATCGATGATGTTGCGGACCTGACGAAAGGTACCGAACGCGCCGAACTCGATGCTGAGGCGGTCGATCGGGTCGAATTGGTATCCTAGCTTGGTGTCGAGGACGCGATATCGCCCCCCGCCCGGGCCGGACAGCCGCTTACCCAGCCGTGAAATCGTATCGACAGTGACTTCCTGCTCACCCTTCTCGCCCGCATCCGAGCCTTCGGTGAAGCCGAAGAGATGCTCGGTGTCGACGTCCTTGGACTGTCCACCGTCGCCGCCACTTCCCTGGTCGTCCTTCGAGGACCCGCCCGCTTTGGCGTCCCGGCCGTCCGCCTGATCCTTCTGCGCCTGAGCACCTGTGCGTGCTACGCCGGATCGTCTGTCCTTCGATGCTCGGACCTGAGGCTTGGCGGCCGTTGGATCGTCCTTCTGAGCAGCACCAGCCGTCGGTGAAGACAGCGCCACGATGACACCGACGATGCACATGATCGGACGCACGCAACCCAAAGTCATCTGGCGAAATCCTGTCCCGGCTCCCGCTGCGATGACTGGCGGACCCTGATCCTCACGTTAGACACGCCCTCGCCTATTCCGCCTGCTGCGAATGAGACACAGATCGAGAAAATGACGATGCCGCTGGATTAAGAACACAGCTTCATACGCGAGCGGGCTCGGACAGCAGTCTGACCAAGAATTTCCCGGATCCGCCCATTCCGATCGGAACGGGTGGAGTGCGGGACGGTTTCTTCGACGCATCAGCCGGGAGATTGAACATGCGGATCATTGCAACAGCGTCGGCCCTCGTGCTCCTCACCTTCGGCAGTGTCGGCGCGGCCGAGGCCAAGGGTTGCATCAAGGGCGCGATCATCGGCGGAATTGCCGGGCACTACCTTGCCGAGCGCGGCGTGGTCGGCGCGGTCGCGGGATGCCTCGGTGGCCGCTACCTCGCGAATCGTCAGGCGAAGCGGCAGCGGGACATCGATTACGGCTCTCGGGTCGAGCCGCGCGGGGCCGGCTACGGTCAGGTCCAGGGTCCCGCGCGCCGCAACTACAGCTACTGACGCTCTGTACCGGGGCCGCAGATGGCGTCAGTCCCTGTTTTCCGGTGATGCGAACCGCAGCGGTTCGGCGGGGCGCGTCGCCATCCAGAGAACGTGGCGGGGGCCGTCCGCGCGGCCATTGGCGTGGATGCGGAATTCGTCGACCGCAAAGCCGTGCAGGCGTAGACGCGCCTTGAAGCGTCGGTCCGGCTTGCCGGACCAGACCGCGAGGGTGCCGCCGCTCCGCAGGGAAAAATGCGCGCGCCTCAAGCCCCAAGTATCGTAGAGGCGGTCATTCTCCCGCCGGGTCATGCCCGACGGACCATTGTCCACGTCGAGCAGGATCGCGTCGAATAGCTCGGGTCCTGACTGGATCACGCGATTGACATCCGACTCAATGATCTCGACCCGTGGATCGTCGAGGCTGTCGCCGAAGAGATGGGCGAGGGGGCCCCGCGCCCAAACCACCACGGCTGGGATCAGTTCGGCGACGACCACCTTCGCGTCCGGTCCGAGAGCAGCGAGGGCGGCCCGAAGCGTGAAGCCCATGCCCAAGCCACCGATCAGGATGCGGGGCGCAGAACGACCGGTCAGGCGCTCGCAGGCGATGGTCGCCAACGCCTGCTCGGAGCGGCGATCCAGATTCGTCATGAGCTCCGCCGTCCCGACCTGAATCGAGTAGGCATCGCCCTGGCGCAGAAGATTCAGGCGGGCGGAACTACCAGGGATGGCGCTGGTGTCGCAGAGGACCCAGGGAGTTGAGGACATCGACGGTGGGTTCCCTCTCCACGGCTCCGTTCGGCCGCAAGTGCCACCGCCTCATCCGAAACGCCGCGCAGGTCAACCGGAATGGGACCGTATCCGGTGGCTTGAGCTAGGATCTCACACTGCACGAAGTCCGTTGATGCGAGGACCAAGCGATAGCATGCGCATTCCTGGAGATCAGGCACGGGCCGAGGATGGTTGGATGTCAGGCAGGCGACCCTTTTCCACGATCCCGATGTCCGCTGGAGCGCCGTCCCGCCCCCTTCGTGCGCTTCAGGACGTCCACCCGGACAGCTCGATCTACGGGGCCACCCCAGCCGACCGGCATCTTACCGGCAATCGCGTGCAACATCCGGGCTCTGCAGCAGCGGCGGACGAGCAAGGGACGAGCCGCGCGGATTTCTTCACCGAGACCATCAGCCGATTCAGCGACAGTAGGCCATTCGTGTCCTGCATATCGGGCTTCTCGTCGAGCACGACGCCACGAGGCTGGTCCCATGGTCTCCGGCGATCGCCGCTGATCTCGACATCGCCATGAACGCGGACGCCGAGATTTGCGAACTCGCCCCGGACACCTCTCCCAACGTCATCCTCGATCCCTGCAAAGGGACGGACAAGGCACGGTCCTGAGGCATTGTTCGCTGAGAAGCCTCACGGAATGGCGGCGTTCAGACCAGCGCCCCGGATTGCGCCGGTGCGGCAGCCCGCGCAGCATCCGTGCCGGGATTGGGTGCCTCCACGGCGTCGCGTTTGCCGGCGGCGGAACCAGCGCGCCGCTCGAGTGTGACCACGGTGCGGAAGGCGAGGGTGATTCCGACGAGGCCGAAGAGGACGGAACCGAAGCCGACCCCGGCAACGACGCCCTTCGGTCCGTAGACATGGGCGCCGATCAGGGCCGGCGGCACGGTGCCGAGGGTAGCGCGCCCCCAGTTCAGGGCAGTGGAGTAGAACGGGAAGCCGAGGTTGTTGAACGAGGCGTTGGCCAGGAACAGAAGCCCGGTGAAGAACCAGACGCCTCCGCTGACCATACAGAAGAACCCGAACAGGTCCGCCGCGACGCCTTCGAGGGCGAAGAGACGGGTGAGGGGACCGGCTCCCAGGATCAGCGCGACCCAGACGACGAGCACGTAGGCAGCGGTCACCAAAGTGCCGTCGCGCAAGACGCCACGCATCCGGTCGAAGCGGGCCGCGCCCCAGTTCTGGCCGAGGATCGGTCCGATCGAGCCCGACATGGCGAAGAGGCCGCCGAAGGCCACGGGGGTGAGGCGGTCGACCACCACGTTGCCGGCCACCGCCACGGCACCGAACTGTGCCAACGCATGAGCGATGAACGCACTTGCCACCGAAGGCGCGAGGTTCGTCAGCACCGCCGGCAGGGCGATCCGCATGACGATAGGCGCGTCGGCGATGACGTCGGTCAGCTTCGGGCGAGCGAGCAGGCGATGCTGGCGCACGCCCCAGAGGCCGATGACCGCGAAGGTGGCCCGGGCAAAGCAGGTTGTGATAGCCGCTCCGTCGACACCGAGGCCGGCGCCGAAGATCAGCAGTGGATCGAGACCGGCGGTGACGATGGCGCCGCCAAGGGTGACGTACATGGCCTGACGGGCGGCCCCCACCGCGCGCAGCAAGCCGGAGAACATCATCCCCGGTCCCATCAGCAGGTTGGAGGGCAGGGTGATCCAGAGGAAGCGGATCGCCACCGGTAGGGTCTCGGCATCGGCGCCGATCCAACCGAGGAAGGTGGGCAGAAACGGGAGCATCGCCAAAACGAGGACACCGGAGACGACGATGCCCTGAATGGTGCCCGAGGTAGCGAGGCGCCGTGCGCCTTCTGCGTTTCCGACCCCGATCGCCCGCGAGACCAGGGCTCCGGCCGCGATCATCAGGCCGATATTGATGGCAATGGCAAAGAACTGGACGATGGTGGCAAGGCCCACTGCCGCTGTCAGCGTCGGATTGCCGAGCTTGGAGACGTAGAGCAGGGACAAAAAGTCGACGACGAAGATCGCCATCAGCCCGACCGAGCCTGTGGCGCTCATCGTCACCACGTGTCGCAGGATCGAGCCCTCGACGAACCGCGCCGGACCGGATGTCGCCTCAGGCATCCGTGCGGGCTTCCTGGTGCTCGTCGTTCTGCGCGTCCTGAGGCTCCAATGTCCGGGTGGCCGCCTCTCTTCGCTGAAATCCGATGATGTCGCGGGTCTCGGCGTTGAGAGCGCGCGAGGGCCTCTTCGGCTCTGTCAACGGCTCCGGCTTGATCTCGTTGAGGCCACGCGCCCAGGTCATTGCGTCCGGCAGTGCTCCCGCCTGCTGAAGCACGAGCCGGGCGACGTCGCGCTTGCGTACGTCCTCGGCGGTGGCGGCGGCCGCCTCGACGCTGAGGCCGAGGCCTTCCAGGGTGGCGCGCCCGAAGGCGAGGGCGGATTCCACCGTCTCGCGCAGCTGGAAATCGACGTCCCGGTTCATGAGTTCGACAGCGTGCATCCGGTCATAGGCTCGCACATAGGTGCGCACACTCGCGAATTCCTCGTGCACGATATCGACGATCTTGAGCGCGGCCTCGGAGTCGTCGACACAGACGCAGACGAGTTCGGCCCGCCCAATCCCGGCGGCGCGCAGCACGTCGAGGCGGGTGCCGTCACCATAAAAGATACGAAACCCGAAGCGCGCGGCGCTGCGGATCTGCTCGACGTCCTTGTCGATCACCGTGACGTTGATACCCTCGGCGAGCAGCACCTGCGTGAGAATCTGGCCAAAGCGACCAAAGCCGATGACCAGGACGCGGGCCTCGGTGCTTTCGATGGCTTCCGGCATCGCTTCGGGGCCTTCGGGGCGCCTGGCGAGCACGGCATCCAGGGTCTTCGCCGCCACCGGACCGACCAGCATGGTCAGCGCCGCGAGCGCCACCGCAAAGCGGGTGCTGGCCGGATCGACGAGGCCGAGTTCTCCACCTGCCGGCAGGAGCACGAAGGCGAATTCGCCCGCCGGCGCCAGGATGGCGCCGCCCCGCACCGCGTCGAGCCAGGGTGAGCCGAACAGGCGAAACAGGCCGGCCACGAGGGCAACCTTCAGCAGGATCGCGCCGGCCGTTGCCCCGAGTAGAGTCGGCCATTCGGCTTTGAGCAGGCCGCCGTCGATCGACATGCCCACGCTCATGAAGAATAGACCGAGCAGCATACCGCGGAACGGCTCGATATCGGCTTCGAGCTGGTGGCGGAAATTGGATTCGGCCAGCAATACGCCGGCCAGGAACGCGCCCATCGCCATCGACAGGCCGACATGCTCCATCAGCATCGCAGTGCCGAGCACCACGAGGAGAGCAGCCGCCGTCATGACCTCGCGGGCGCCGCTGGCCGCCAGCAGACCGAAGAAGGGGTTGAGGCCGTAGCGCCCGACCAGCACCACAGCCAGGATCGCCGCGCCCACTGTACCAGTGGATTGCAGGGCCGAGAGGAGCCAGCCGTCGCCACCGCCGGTGCCGGACGAAGCGACCAGGGGCATCAGCGCCAGGATGGCGACGACGGAGATATCCTGAAACAGCAGCACCGCGAAGGCCCGCCCGCCGTAGGGTGTCCCCATGTCACCGCGTTCCTCCAGTAACTGAAGGGCGACGGCGGTGGCCGAGAGCGCAAGCGCGATGCCGATGACGAGGCTCGCCGAGGGCTTAGCGCCCATGAGGATGCCGACCCCCGCCAGGACCGCCGAACAGACGATCAATTGGGCGGTGCCGAGCCCGAAAATATCCCTCCGCATCGAGACGAGTCGGGAGATCTGCAGTTCGAGACCGACGATGAAGAGCAGCAGTACAACGCCGAGTTCGGCGACGCTCGCGGCCGTTTCGGGCTCCGCGATCAGCGAAAAACCGAATGGCCCGATCACCACGCCGGCCACGAGGTAACCAAGAACGGCACTCTGACCGATGAGGCGGAAGATCGGCACGCCGATCACCGCCGCAGACAGGAACGTCAGCACGGGGGGAAGGAAGCTGACGTGGGTCGCGGCGCTTGCCATGAGAATCCGAGGTTGGATGGGAATCCAAGGCGGCGATGGCCGAATCCGTTCGGAGCGATCGACGCGTGCCGGCAGTCCGTCTTAACGAGCGGGAGACCAGCCGTCACGCCCGGGAAGACGGGCCGCCTCCCGCAAACGGTCCGGCAAGCCTCCCGCGGTGCGAATCGGCACCTTTCCGGATTTCGTCTCAGATCCGCCGTGGAGGCCAGTGACCGCGGGGAACCCGGCGACCGGCTCGGCGCTCGTCTCGGCGACCCACCAGGAAGCTCGAAGCATCGCCTTCCAAAAGTAACATCTCGGAATCCAGCACGTCTTGACGGACGAGACCGATGTCCCGGAGTTCGCGGTCCGACATCACCGACAATTGCCGCACGACCCGGCGATTGATTGCGGCACGCGACATCCCGGCGGCGGCGACCCCCGCCCCACGCATCAGCCACGATCTAATTAATGCCAGGGTGGACGAGGTCCTGCCATGGGTGACGGATGCAACGGGCTGAGTGGTGAGGCCGTCCATGGTGTGCGTGCTTTCCTGATCCGCGTGCAGATACCGGGACCATGCGGGAAGGCGACTGGCCGAGACAGGGACAATCCAGTACGATACGACTGAATTGTCCGGTACGAGGAGCAGGACAGATGAAGGCCCCACCCGTGTCCGCGTCCACCTTGGTTGAGACTGTCGCGGCGGCGATCACGGAGCGGATCGCGAGCCGCCAGCTGATACCGGGCGCTCGCCTGCCGTCAGTCCGCGCCTTCGCGGCGGCGATGGGCGTGTCGAAATCGACGGTGGTGGACGCCTATGATCGATTGGGTGCGGAGGGCGCCATCGTGGCGCGACGGGGCTCGGGTTTCTACGTGGCGGGCAAGACGCGTCCGCTTTGCCTCAAAACGGTGGGCCCCCAACTCGACCGCGCAGTGGACCCACTCTGGATCACGCGGCAGTCGATGCAGGCCGGCCCGGACCTTGTGATGCCTGGCTCCGGCTGGCTGCCGCCCGCCTGGATGCCCGACGACGCGATCCGACGCGGCCTGCGCCAGCTCGCACGCGGCTCCGAGACGAACCTCGTCTCACACGACCAGCCCCTCGGCTTCCCGCCGCTGCGCGCGCAGATCGCCCGTCGGCTCGCGGAGAAGGGGGTCGAGGCCAGGGCCGATCAGGTCGTTCTGGTCGACTCCGCGACGCAGGCCCTCGACCTGCTCTGCCGGTTCCTTCTCGAACCGGGCGACACCGTTCTGGTGGATGACCCCTGTTACTTCAACTACCACGGACTGCTTCGCGCACAGCGCGCTCGGATCGTCGGCGTGCCGATGACGCCGAACGGCCCGGACCTCAATGCCCTCGCGACGCTGCTCGCCGAGCATCGGCCGCGCTTCTACGTCATCAACTCCGCGCTCCAGAACCCGACAGGGTCGACACTGGCACCGGCGATCGCGCACCGCATCCTGAAGCTCGCTGAAGCGCATGACACACTGATCATCGAGGACGACATCTTCGGCGATTTTGAAGGTGAGCCCTCCCCGCGGCTCGCTGGCTTTGACGGGCTGGAGCGCGTGATTCAGATCGGCAGCTTCTCCAAGACCCTCTCGGCAGCCATTCGCTGCGGGTACATCGCGCTGCGCGAGGATTGGGTGGAGCCCCTCATCGACCTCAAGCTCGCCATGAGCCTGGGCAACAGCCATCTGTCCGCGAGCCTCATGCACGGCCTTCTGACCGACGGAACCTACCGTCGGCACCTCTCGGAAGTCCGAGAAAAACTGGGTCGAGCGATGGCGCCGGCCCTACGCCGGCTGGAGGGATGCGGACTCAGTGCCTGGCTGGAGCCGTCCGGTGGGTTCTTCCTCTGGATGCGCCTTCCCGTCGGCGCAGATTCGGCGGACATCGCCCGACATGCCCTCGCGCGCGGGCTCGTCCTCGCCCCGGGGGGGGCTTTCAGCCCATCATCGGTCGGCAACAGCTTCCTACGGTTCAACGTGGCGCAATGTGCCGACCCGCGCATGATCCCCATGCTGGAGGCCTCCCTTGCCGACTGCGCGGCGGCCACGTCCACGCGAGCGGCCTGAGGCCGATTTTCAAGGGACTTTCCGGGTCCTGCGCGCCACGCGGACCCGCTTTCATCGGACCGTGGGTGCCCGCGCAGGAGTTTTCCGCTATGACAGGTTGACAGGGGCGTCCCCGCCTCGCCACATCCCGGCTATCATGAGCGACGCGAATCTGACGACTTCCCCCGCCCCCGGCGATGCGGTCAAGCCGCCCCTGGAGATCCTGCTCTGCGCACCGCGCGGGTTCTGCGCCGGCGTCGTGCGGGCGATCGATGTGGTCGAGCGTGCACTCGCCATCTATGGACCCCCGGTCTACGTTCGGCATGAGATCGTCCACAACAAGTACGTGGTCGAGAGCCTGAAGCGGAAGGGCGCAGTGTTCGTGCGCGAGCTCGACGAGGTTCCGGACGGCTCCGCCCCGGTGATCTTCTCGGCCCACGGCGTCGCCAAAACCGTGCCGCACAACGCGGATTCCCGTGGTCTCACCACCATCGACGCCACCTGCCCGCTGGTGACCAAAGTCCACCGCGAGGCTGAGATCCATCATAAGCGCGGCCGCCATGTGCTGCTCGTCGGCCATTCCGGACATCCCGAGGTGGTCGGAACCATGGGTCAGTTGCCCAAGGGCTCTATCACCCTGGTCGAGGATCTGGAGCAGATCGCCGCCCTGGAGCCGGAGAACCGCGACAACCTCGCCTGGGTGACGCAGACGACCCTGTCGGTGGACGACACGCACCACATTGTCGAAGCTCTGAAGAAGAAGTTCCCGACCATCACCGGTCCACACAAGGACGACATCTGTTACGCCACCACCAACCGTCAGGAAGCGGTGAAGCAGGTGGCGCCGCTCGTTGATGCGGTCATCGTGGTCGGCTCGTCGAATTCCTCGAACTCGCAGCGCCTGCGCGAGGTCGCCGAGCGCGTCGGTTGCCCGATCACCCGTTTGGTGCTCCGTGCCGAGGAGATCGATTGGCCCGCCTTCGAGGGTATCCGCAAGCTCGGTCTCACGGCTGGCGCGTCCGCTCCGGAAGTGCTGGTGGAAGAAATCATCGATGCCTTCGCGGCTCGCTACACTGTGACGGTGGATACGGTCTCGACGGTGGTCGAGGACATGTCCTTTCCGCTGCCGCGCGAACTGCGCAGCGAGGCCGCCGAATAGGCGTCCGGCCCTCAGGAATTCCATCGTCAGCAGAGGCGCCGTTCGGCGCCTCTGTCCATTTCGTCCCCGGAAATTCAAGCGAACGTGACGTGGCTGTCTATACCGAGGTCTCCGACGCGGCGCTGACCGCCTTCCTGTCCGCCTACGACATCGGCACGCTGCTTTCCTACAAAGGCATCGCCGAAGGTGTTGAGAACACCAACTTCTACCTCCACACGACGGGCGGCTCGTTCATCCTCACGCTCTACGAGAAGCGGGTCCGGGCCGACGATCTGCCGTTCTTCCTCAACCTGATGGATCACCTCGCCGCGCGAGGACTCGCTTGCCCGCAGCCGATCCGTGACCGCGCGGGCGAGGCGCTCAGAGAGCTCTGCGGGCGGCCCGCAGTGATCGTCACCTTCCTCGACGGTGTCTCGGTGAAGAGGCCCGGCCTGGATCATTGCCGTGCACTGGGCCGCGCCCTTGCCGGCCTGCACGCCGCGGGCGCCGATTTCAGCATGCAACGGGCCAACAATCTGTCCGTGGGCGCCTGGGAACCACTGTTCCGCCTCGCGGAACCCCAGGCGGACACCGTATCACCCGGCCTCACCGACCGAGTCCTCGCCGATCTCACCGTCCTGCAGGACGATTGGCCGACAGGCCTGCCATCCGGCGTGATCCACGCCGACCTCTTTACAGACAACGTGTTCTTCATCGGCGATGAGTTGTCGGGCCTGATCGACTTCTATTTCGCCTGTACCGACGCGTTCGCGTACGACTTGGCGATCTGCCTCAACGCTTGGTGTTTCGAGGCCAACGGCACATTCGACCGAAATATGGGGGCGGCCCTGATCGCCGGCTACGAGGCGGTGCGCCCTCTCGTTCCGGCAGAGGTCGCGGCACTGCCCATCCTATGCCGGGGGGCGGCCCTGCGCTTCATGCTGACCCGGCTCGTCGACTGGCTCAACGTGCCCGCCGGCGCCCTAGTCCAGCCGAAAGACCCGCTGGAGTACGACCGCCGGCTGACATTCCATCGCAGTGCGACCGATGCTCAGAACTATGGCTGGACCCACTCGAACCAGCGTTCCTAACGAGTTCCGCTGATCGCTCGGCAATCCCTCCCGGCGAACCTTCCGGTATCCGGGATGGTGCGGCCGAATGCCGACGGATGTAAAACATCCGTCGGCGAATGGTCAGATGACCTTGAGGAGCGCTTCAGCGCCGGACAGCTCCGTCTTGGCCGGAGAATCCTCTACATTGAGAACGCGCACGACACCGTCCTCGACGAGCATGGCATAGCGCTTCGAACGGGTGCCTAGTCCGAAGCCGGCGCCATCCATATCGAGGCCGATCGCCTTGGCGAACTCGGCATTGCCGTCGGCGAGGAACTCGAGCGGCTCAGCGCCGCTCGCCTTCTGCCACGCGTCGAGCACGAACACGTCGTTGACCGAGGTGACCGCGATGGCGTCGACGCCCCGCGCTTTGATCTCGGCCTGCTTCTCGACAAAGCCAGGCAAGTGGTTGCGATGACAGCTCGGCGTGAACGCGCCGGGCACGCCGACGAGAACGACGCGGCGGCCCTTGAACAGGTCGTCGGTGGTCTTGGCTTCCGGACCGTCCGTTCCACTCACGCGGAACGTGACCTGGGGGAGGTGGTCGCCAACCTGAATGGTCATCCGTCGTCTCCTTGAGATCGCCGGGGCATCCGCAGCAGCGGCGCCTCGGTCCTTGCCACATCGTTGCACTCGGCCGGCACGACGTTCCGACACACGGAAAACCGTCTAGCTCGCAGGAGTTAGCCTGTCGAGGTTCGATCGCCGCGATGCAATGGATATCGATCCGATGGCGTGCCATGCTCTGGACAACGCGGCCTGCCCGCGTAGCATGGTTGGATGCAGCGTTCTCAGGCCCGTGCGGGTGACCCCGCCTATCTAGACGGTCAGTTTCTCGTAGCGATGCCGGGCATGGCGGATTCGCGCTTCGCCCGGTCGGTGATCTATCTGTGCGCGCACTCCGCCGACGGGGCGATGGGGATCATCCTCAACAAGGCCGTCTCCGACCTGAACATGCCCGATCTGCTGATCCAGCTCGATATCGCGAGCGAGACCGACGCGATCCGGCTACGCGAGCGCGTCGGTCACATGCCGGTGCTGATGGGCGGACCGGTGGACGCAAAGCGCGGCTTCGTCCTCCACACCGACGACTTCCACATCGACCAATCCACGTTGATCATCGACGATGGGATCTGCCTCACGGCGACGGTGGACATCCTCCGGGCGATCGCGGCGGGAGACGGTCCAGCCAGCGCGGTCCTGGCTCTTGGCTATGCCGGCTGGCAGGCTGGACAGCTTGAGAACGAGATCCTGGCCAACGGCTGGCTGGTCTGTCCAGCCGACCCCGACATGATCTTCCACACCGCCCTCGACGCGAAGTACGATCGCACACTGCGCAACAACGGTATCGACTTGGCGATGCTCTCGGTCAGCGCCGGCCACAGCTGAGCATTGATGGCTATTGATCAGCAAGGGGGGCGCCACCCGAATCCGGGTTCATGCCTTCGACCGGCGGCTTGCGTCGCAGGCGGGGCGGAGCCGCCGAGGCGCTCGGTGCCGCGGTGCTTGTGTTCACGCCGAGGCGGGTGGCGAGAGCGAGGGCCCGGGCCTCGGTGAAGCGCAGATTGCAGAACCCGTGCGCGCCCTCACGGGCATAGGTTCGGCACATCTGCTCGCGATCAGAGGAGAAGGCCGCCTGCTCGGTTACGACGGGGCGGAGTTCCGGACCGCGCAGGCGCTGGCTCATCAGCTTGTAGTTTTCCCGCACCGCACGGTCGGCGCCGCCGCGTGCGGCCTCGAACTCACCGGCTCGTGGAATGAGCGTCGCAGCCGCCGGCCCCCAAAGGCCGGTCGGTGTCGTCGCACAATCGGCTGCCGCGAAGGTGCAGACGGGACTGGAGAGCGACTTCACCAGAACGGCACCGTCGAGTACGTCGAGCCTCAGGGGGCATTCGCCACCCGAAACCTCGAACCGGCCCAAACCTTCGGGTCGCCCTTCCGAAGAGAGAGCCAGCGGCGAGCCGGCGTTCAGCGGCACCTTGCAGGTCTCCACCGGCTGTGAAATCTTGTTGCCCGGTAGTACGATGCGGGCCGTGGCCCCAGTACCCGCGCGTTCCACCTTCAGGCTGCCGCTCAACCCGTTGAGCAACAGTTCTTGCCCCATCACGTTGTCCTCGGACGGAGCCCTCAGGACGACGGGCTGGCGCGGAACCGGCGGCGCCCTAGGCACCTCGACAGAGGAGGGCGGGGCGCCGTCACCCGGCACGCCCGGCACCGGCGCCGGCGGAGCGGTAGGGACACCACGCGGGGGCACCGGCGGCCTCGCCGCCCGCCCGATCCCGAACAATTCCTCGAAGAACGATTGCGCACAGGCCGGATGCGGAATGGCTGCCAGCACCGGCAGGAGAAGGAGTACGCGGGTCAGACGCATCGAAACTTTCGGGCCTATTTCCGTGGAAGCGACGGGATGCGCAGCCAAGCACGCTCACACACCACTTACCATGTGCGAACCAACCTGCCATGACGGCGACGATGGTTATCATCGTTCATGGTGCAGGTGAGCGAAGCCGGTACCATAGGCGCGCAGATGGCCTCCGAGATGTCAGCGGGTCGCCCCGAAGTCCAGGGCGATGAGGGGGATAACGCAGAACGAACGGTTCGGACGCACCTCGTCGCGGTGCGTCGCCTTGCGGCGTCGCGACACCCTTCTTATATCGGCCGAGACGCGGGATTAAGACCCGGCTCTGCACCATTCCGGGGTGCGAACCGGTGCTCAAACCCGTTCTCACACAATCAGTTTTGCACAGCCATGGGCCGAGCTGCTTCGGGGCTCGGCGGTCTGCTTGACCAAACGACAACAGAGGGATCCCACCATGGGTAAGGTAATCGGTATCGACCTCGGCACCACCAATTCCTGCGTGGCCGTCATGGAAGGCACGCAGCCCAAGGTCGTCGAGAATTCGGAAGGCGCGCGCACCACGCCGTCCATCGTCGCGTTCACCGACGAGGGCGAGCGTCTCGTCGGTCAGCCGGCCAAGCGCCAGGCGGTCACGAACCCCGAGCGTACCTTCTTCGCGATCAAGCGTCTCGTGGGTCGCACCTACGACGATCCGATGACGCAGAAGGACAAGGGCCTCGTCCCCTACAAGATCGTCCGTGGTGACAACGGCGACGCCTGGGTCGAGGCAGACGGCAAAAAATACTCCCCCTCGCAGATCTCCGCCTTCACTCTGCAGAAGATGAAGGAAACGGCAGAGGCGCATCTCGGCCAGCCTGTGACCCAGGCGGTCATCACGGTACCTGCCTATTTCAACGATGCTCAGCGCCAAGCCACCAAGGATGCCGGCAAGATCGCCGGCCTCGAGGTGCTGCGCATCATCAACGAGCCGACTGCGGCCGCGCTCGCCTATGGCCTCGACAAGAAGAAGGCCGGCACCATCGCGGTCTACGACCTCGGCGGCGGCACCTTCGACGTCTCGATCCTCGAGATCGGCGACGGCGTGTTCGAGGTGAAGTCCACCAATGGCGATACCTTCCTCGGCGGTGAAGATTTCGACAACCGCGTGGTCGAATATCTGACGAGCGAGTTCAAGCGTGAGCAGGGTATCGACCTGACAAAGGATAAGCTCGCCCTCCAGCGTCTCAAGGAGGCCGCTGAGAAGGCTAAGATCGAGCTGTCCTCGGCGACGCAGACGGAAATCAACTTGCCTTACATCACGGCCGATGCCACGGGCCCGAAGCACCTCGCGCTCAAGCTGAGCCGCGCGAAATTCGAGTCCCTCGTAGACGACTTGGTCCAGCGCACGATCGAGCCTTGCCGCAAGGCGCTCAAGGACGCCGGAGTCTCGGCCTCCGAGATCGACGAAGTGGTTCTGGTCGGCGGCATGATCCGCATGCCGAAGATCCAAGAAGTCGTAAAGTCGTTCTTCGGCAAGGAGCCCCATAAGGGCGTCAACCCGGATGAGGTCGTTGCCATCGGCGCGGCGGTCCAGGCCGGCGTGCTTCAGGGCGACGTCAAGGACGTTCTGCTCCTCGACGTGACCCCGCTGTCGCTGGGCATCGAGACGCTCGGCGGCGTGTTCACGCGGCTCATCGACCGCAACACCACGATCCCGACGAAGAAGTCGCAGACCTTCTCGACGGCCGAGGACAACCAGAACGCGGTCACCATCCGGGTCTTCCAGGGTGAGCGCGAGATGGCAGCCGACAACAAGATGCTCGGCCAGTTCGACCTGATGGGCATCCCGCCGGCCCCGCGCGGCATGCCGCAGATCGAGGTGACCTTCGACATCGACGCCAACGGCATCGTCAACGTGACGGCCAAGGACAAGGCGACGAACAAGGAGCACCAGATCCGCATCCAGGCCTCTGGCGGCCTGTCGGATGCCGACATTGAGCGGATGGTCAAGGACGCCGAGGCGAATGCCGAGGCGGACAAGAAGCGCCGCGAACTCGTCGAGGTGAAGAACCAGGGCGAAAGCCTGATCCACGCCACCGAGAAGTCGGTCAAGGAGTACGGCGACAAGGTCTCCGCCGACGACAAGGGCGCCATCGAAACCGCGATCACGGCGCTCCGCACCGCTCTTGACGGAGACGACGTGGAGGTGATCAAGGCACGCACAACCGACGTGATGCAGGCCTCGATGAAGCTCGGCGAGGCAATGTACGCCGCCAATCAGGCTGGTGAGGCAGGCGCCGAAGCCAGCGCTGGTGAGGCGAAGAAGGACGATGTCATCGACGCCGACTTCCAGGAAGTCGATGACAAGGATCAGAAAAAGCGGGCATAACGCCTGCATCTGAAGACGGGGCCGGAGCAATCTGGCCCCGTGCCATGTCCGGCTTGCACCAGGGGCGGAGCCGAGCGGGTATCGAGAGCACCGTATATGACGAGGACGGCGTGATCTCGTTGGATCGTCGCGCCGGTGGACTTTGAGGACGGGAATGTCGAAGCGGGACTATTACGAGATCCTGGGCGTCTCCAAGACCGCAACCGACGGCGAGATGAAAGTCGCCTTCCGCAAGCTCGCCATGACCTACCACCCGGATCGAAATCCGGGGAATGCGGAGGCCGAGCTCAAGTTCAAGGAAATTAACGAGGCCTATCAATGCCTCTCCGACGGACAGAAGCGAGCCGCCTATGACCGCTTCGGTCACGCCGCCTTTCAGCAGGGTGGCGCCGGCGGCCCCGGATTCGGCAACGAGTTCGGCGACTTCATGTCGGACATCTTCGACAACTTCTTCGGAGACGGTCGGGCCGGCGCCGCTCCCGGGCGCGGTGGGGCACGTGGTGGCCCGACCCGCGAGCGCGGTGCGGACCTGCGCTACAATCTCGAGATCTCTCTCGAAGAGGCCTTCAGCGGAAAGGCCGAGACCATCAAGATGGCTACCTCGGTCACCTGCGAAGTCTGCTCGGGCTCGGGAGCCAAGGCCGGTTCCAAGCCGCGTCCTTGTCAGACCTGCGGCGGCTACGGCCGCATCCGCGCGGCGCAAGGCTTCTTTGCGATCGAGCGCACCTGTCCGAACTGCCACGGTCGCGGCGAGGTGATCGACGATCCCTGCGGCGCCTGCAGCGGCGCGGGCCGGGTGACGCGCGAGCGCTCCTTATCGATCAACGTTCCAGCCGGTGTTGATGATGGCCTGCGCATTCGCTTGGCCGGGGAGGGCGAGACGGGCCTTCGCGGAGGTCCGGCTGGCGATCTCTACGTCTTCCTCTCGATCAAGCCGCACGAGTTCTTTCAACGCGACGGGGCCGATCTGTTTTGCCGCGTCCCGATCTCGATGGTCTCCGCGGCCCTTTCGGGCGAGATCACCGTCCCGGTCATCGACGGCTCGCAGACCCAGGTTCGCATCCCCGCCGGCACCCAGACGGCGAAGCAGTTCCGTATCAAGGGAAAGGGCATGCCGGTGCTGCGATCGCGGGATGTGGGCGACCTCTACATCCAGGTGTTCGTCGAGACCCCGCAGAACCTCTCGAAGCGCCAGCGCGAATTGCTTCAGGAGTTCGATCAATCGGCCTCTGACGAGAATCACCCTGAGAGCGCCGGCTTTTTCTCCAAAGTCAAAGACTTCTTTGACGGGCTCGGCGGAGCGGCCAGGACGTAGATTTGCAATATCCTGCGGATCAAAACCCGTTCGGCCACGGTTGTCGCATGTGGCGGACTGGCACCGCTTCCGCAATCCTTGTGAGCGCTGGGGCGCGTTCGAGGGTTGCAAGCTTGACTGTCGGAGAGCTTCGTCGTCTAGCCTTTCCTTCCCAACCCGTGATCTAAGGACATAGGGTCTTGCCGCCGCTCCGCCGCTTCAGCGCAAAAGCCGACCCCGCCTCCGGTGCCAACCGTACGAAGCGGGACCCGCTGGAGGACGAGGCTCGCTTCCTGCGTTCTTGGTTCGAGCGGCCCCTCGTTACAGGGGCCGTAACACCGTCGGGCAGGATGCTTGCCCGCACGATGGCTTCCTATGTCGACCCCCGCGTCCCCGGACCGGTCATAGAACTCGGTCCGGGGACAGGCCCCGTCACCGAGGCGCTGATCCGACGCGGCATTGAGCAAGAGCGCCTGATCCTGGTGGAGTACAATCCCGACTTCTGCAAGCTGCTGCAGAAACGCTTCCCCCGGGCCACCATCCTGCGGGGCGACGCCTACAACATTCGCGAGACCTTCGGTACGATGCTGAAGGAGAAAGCGGCGGCAATGGTCTCGAGTCTACCGCTGTTTACGAAGCCGCTTGAACAGCGTCTCGACCTCCTGAACGCTGCCCACGAGATGATGCATCCGAGCGCGCCCTTTGTGCAGTTTACCTACGCCGTAGTTCCGCCGATCCCGGCGCGCTGCGATGCCGGCACTTACACAGCCAGCCGTTCGAATAGGGTTTGGCTGAACCTGCCGCCGGCTCGCGTCTGGGTCTATCGCCGACCATGAGCGCAACACCGGCTTTTCCGAACGCAGGCTGAAGGGCACTATCAGGGTGGGTTCAGTGCTGATCTCCTATTCGTATCGTGACGGGTGATTTTCGTCTTCGCGAACGAAACAGGAGTTTCACGATGCCCACTTCACGCGCCGGTTCCTCCCGGAGACTGAAAGCCCTGTTCGTTGCTGTGACCCTGGCCGGAGGCCTCGCCGCAGCCGCAACTACGGCGCAGTCCGCGCCCTTGGCGACGCCCATGCTTGGCGATCAGCAGAGCGCCATCACATCTGTCCAGTACTGGGGTGGCCATCGCGAATGGGGCCATCACCGGCACCATCATCACGATCACGACTATGGCCACCGCGGCCGCCATCAGGGATGGGGTCACCGCCATCACGGCTGGGATCATCACCGTGGCTGGGACCGGCATCACCATCATCATCACCGCGGACACGGCCGCTACGACTACTGAGCGTGGCGATCCTTTCGGTCGGGGTTCAACGCGAGAGTCTGGTACCGGCCTATCCCGTAATCCGCTCCAGGATCGCGGGTCCTGATGCCGACGGCGCCGGAGCAATGCGATACGCCGACCGAAGGATGGCTTCGGCCCGCTCGGCCGTCTGAATATCCGGGGCATGGATCGTCGCGAGCGGCTGACCGCGAGCGATCCTGGCTCCCACGCGCGGCAGACCGGTGAGGCCGACGCGCGGATCAATGTCGTCCTGCGGCCGGGTTCGGCCCCCGCCGAGTCCGATCACCGCGATGCCCAGGTCCCGCGTTGCGACCGAGGCGACGAAGCCGTCCGCCTCCGCCAGAATGGCCCGCACGACCGGTGACGGCGGCAGGTAAGCCCCCATCCGTTCGACGAGGTCGGCGGGTCCGCCGAGCGCGGCGACCATCCGGGCGAAAATCTCGATCGCGCGTCCCGAACTCAGAGCCTCCTCCAATCGAGTGGAGGCTTCGGTGAGGTCGGAGCTGAGTCCGCCGACCATCAGCATCTCTGCGGCAAGAGCCAGCGTGACCGCGTGAAAGGCCGGCTCGCGTGCGCGGCCGGTCAGATAGTCGAGGGTGTAGGTCACCTCCAAAGCGTTTCCGGCGGCCGAGGCGAGGGGCGAATCCATGTCGGTGATCAGCGCCACCGTGCGTAGGCCTGCCCCGCCCGCGACATCGACGATGCTGCGCGCGAGACCCTGGGCCTGGGCACGCTCGGCCATGAACGCTCCCGAGCCCGTCTTCACATCCATCACGAGTCCGTCGAGGCCGGCGGCGAGTTTCTTCGACAGGATGGAGGCGGTGATCAGATCAAGAGACTCGACCGTACCGGTCACGTCGCGGATCGCGTAGAGGCGCCGATCCGCCGGCGCGAGATCGGCCGTCTGCCCGATGATGGCGCAGCCGACCTCCGCGGTGACCCGCCGGAAGCGGTCGAGACCCGGCATCGCGTCGTAGCCCGGGATACTCGCGAGCTTGTCGAGGGTGCCGCCAGTATGCCCGAGGCCGCGGCCCGAGATCATCGGCACGTAGCCCCCGCAGGCCGCGACCATGGGCGCGAGCGCGAGGCTGACGGCGTCGCCGACCCCGCCAGACGAGTGCTTGTCGAGGACGGGCCCAGGCAGATCCCACGTGAGGACGGTGCCGGACTCGGTCATCGCTCGCGTCAGCGCCACGCGTTCCGAACGCGACAGGCCTCGGAAGTAGACCGCCATGGCGAAGGCTGCGGCCTGTCCCTCGGTGACCCGTCCCTCCGTCAGGCCCAGGATGAAGCCCGCGATCTCGTCGGACGGGATCTCCCCGCCGTCGCGCTTGGCGCGGATGAGCTCCTGCGGCAGCCTCATGGGGCGACTTCGGCGGAGGCCGCGACCAGGGCCGCGTGCAGGCTGCTGGCACCGAGGCGGAAGGTCCGGGGCGAGATCCAGTCCGGTCCCATGATCCGGTCCGCGAGGGCGAGGTAGGATCCGGTATCGGCGACGCTGCGCAGGCCGCCCGAGACCTTGAGGCCGACGGGATGCCCCGCGGCGTGGTCCCGGATGGCGAAGAGCATCGCCTCGGCCGCCGCCGGGGTGGCGGAGACCGGGCTCTTGCCCGTGGAGGTCTTGATGAAATCCGCTCCCGACGCGATGGCGAGGCGGCTCGCGGCGGCGATGACCTCCGGGACCGCCAGGGCGCCGGTCTCGAGGATGACCTTGAGCAGCCGACCGGCATCGCAGACGTCTCGGACCGCGGCGAGCATGGCCTGCGACCGACCGGTCTCGCCGGCCAGGAAGCTGCGATAGGGCAGGACGAGGTCGATCTCATGGGCGCCGTCGGCGAGCGCCTCGGTCGTGTCCTCCACGGCCCGCTCGATGTCGTCGCCGCCGGCGGGGAAGTTGATGACGGTGGCGACGCGCACAGGCGATCCGGCGAGCAGCCGGGCGGCGTGGGTCACGTAGTGCGGCCAGACGCAGACGGCGGCGACCGCGCTGGCCCGAGCGTCGCGGCAGAGCCTGTCGATGTCGGCCTCGGAGCAGGAATCGCCGAGGTCGGTGAGATCCAGAAGGGGCAGGGCGCGTCGGGCGATGGAGGCGGCGTCGGTCATCGGGGGGCACTCGCAGGCAGGCGGGTGACGAAGGCGGCGACGAGGCGGGCGAGAGCGTCGCCGGCCCGGGCCGCGGCGGCCTTGGTCTCCGCGTGGTGGGGATCGCCGTCGCCGATGCCGGCGCCGAGGTTGGTCACCACCGAGAGGGCGGCGACGGGCAGGCCGTAGAAGCGGGCGAGGATGACCTCCGGGACCGTCGACATGCCGACGAGGTCGGCCCCGAGATGGCCGGCCATGCGGACTTCCGCCGGGGTCTCGAAGCTCGGGCCGGAGAACCAGGCATAGACCCCCTGATGCAGGGCGATCCCGGATTCCCGTGCGGCTTCAACGAGATGGGCGCGAAGGCCGGCGTCGTAGGCCCCGACCATGGGCACGAAGCGGGCGTCGCTGGCCTCGCCGATCAGGGGGTTGAGGCCGGAGAGGTTGATGTGGTCCGTGAGTGCCACGAGGCTGCCGGGACCGACCGCCGGCCGCAGGGAGCCGGCGGCGTTGGTGAGGAGAAGCGCTTCTGCGCCGAGGACTTGGGCGACGGCGAGGGGCACCCGCATGACGGCGGCGTCGCCCGCCTCGTAGGCGTGGGCGCGCCCCTCGAAGACGAGGACCCGGCGCCCCGCGAGCCGCCCGGCATGGAGGCGGCCGCCATGGCCGCTCACGCGCGGGGCCGGAAACCCCGGAATCTGGGCGTAGGATACCGAGAGGGTCGTGTCGAGGTCACGCACGAATCCGCCGAGACCCGTGCCGGTGACGATGGCGCAGGCGAACGGTCCGCCGAACCCCTGCGCGCGCAGAAGTCCGGCGGCGGCCTGGACACCCGGCTCCGGCTCACGCATGGGACACCAGGTTGTCCGGGCCGAAGGAATCGGGCAGCAGCGCCCCGACGGAAAAAGCGGCGCGGATGTCCGCCGCGTCGGCGACGTGGACCCGGACCTCCGGCCCGGCGAATTCCCGGATGCGCTGGCGGCAGGCGCCGCAGGGGGTCACGAGGCCCGGCCCCGGGCCGAGGACCAGCATCGCGGCGATCCGGCGCCCGCCCGCCGCCACCATGGCGGCGATGGCGCCGGCCTCGGCGCAGGTCCCCACCGGATAGGCCGCGTTCTCGACGTTGCAGCCGGCATGGACGGCGCCCGATTCGTCGCGGAGCGCCGCGCCGACGGGAAAGCGCGAGTAGGGCGCATAGGCCCGCGCCTGCGCCGCGCGGGCGGCCTCGAACAGGCGGGACAGGTCCGGACTCATCGGGGCGGAACGTTGCGCGGCATCGCCCGACTTAGGCACCAAGCGGGGCGGCTGTCGAGGGCCGGGCGCCGCCGTGGACATCCGCATCGACAGGGCGCGACCCGGCTCCTATGACGGAGCGGACGGGAGCCCGGAAGGCAGACGATCATGTTGGGACGGTTCGAGCGCGGCGCCTCCGGCGAGGCGGTGGTGGAGTACGGCGACGGCACCATGCGGGTGATCAAGCCCGGCAGCTTCGTGCGCTGCGCCGTGACGGGCGAGGCGATCGCCCTCGACGCCCTGCGCTACTGGAGCGCGACCCTGCAGGAGGCCTATGCCAGCCCCGAGGCGGTGATGAAGCGCCTCGCCGAGACCGGACGGCCGGGCTAGGGTTTTTCGCGATCCGATCGGTCAACGCGACGGTCGTGCCCGTGACCGCGCTCCGCTCGCCAGCCCTGGCGAGGATGGTCGACGCAAGCCCTTGCCGAACACATACAGAAGGATGCCCGACAGCAAGGCGCCGGCGACCCCATCCCAGACCTCTTCCGCGACGAGCGCGCCCAGAAGGCTCACCACGATCAGGCTGTTGAGGATGACGGGAACGGTCCAGATGCGTGGCCGCATGGGAAAGCGTCCTAAGTGTTGGGCAGAGCAGTGGACGAAGTCGGGCGGTCGGCGGAGCGCGACCGTCTCCGGTCGATCCAGAGATACAGTCCGCTGCCGAGAACCACGATGGTCGCGACATCGAGGAGCGCCCAGACGACCTTGAACGGAAACCCGCCGTAATCGCCGAAATGCAGCGGTTGGGAAATCAGAAGCGCCTGCATGTACCAGGGCATGGCCCGCATGTCGGTCAATCGTCCCGTCTCCGCATCGATGAGGGCGGGCTTGAGGAGGCGCGCGGTGAGGGGCGTGTTGCCCGCCATGAAGACCGCGTAGTGATTGTTGCTGCTCACGATCGTGCCGGGGAAGGCGATGAAGCGCGGCGTCATCTCGGGCGCGGCCGCCTTCGCGGTCGCCACGGCCCCGGCGAGGGATGCGAGCCGGGTGGGGCGGGACGCGTCGCGATAAGGCGCCGTCATCTCGGCGAGCTGGCCGACTTGCCAGGCCTTCAGCATCAGTTCGGCCCAGGTGTTCACCACCCCCGTCCCACCGACGATCAGTGCCCAGGCGAGCGTCGCGACCCCGATGAGGTTGTGCCAGTCGAGCCATTTGATCCGTTGCCTCCGGTCGCGCCGGACGGTGCCGAAATCGAGCTTCCGCATGAACGGGCCGTACAGGACGACACCCGAGACCACGGCCACGACGAACAGGAGGCCCATCGCCCCGAGGAAGAGCTTGCCGCCGAGACCGAGGAACAGGTCGACGTGCAGCCGGAACAGGAAGCCGATCGGCCCTTCGTTGGGTTTGGGTTCCCGCAGCGGCGCGGCGCTGCGCCGGTCCATGGCCAGGATCGTCAGGTCCGTGGGGGCGGAGCGGACATCCCGCGCGAGATTGACGAAGGCGAGATCCGGCTCGTCATGGTCGAACACGACGTACTGGACGACCAGACCGGGCTTCAGGGCCTGGGCCGCTTCGAGGACCCGGTCGAGGGAGGCATGCGGCGTGCCGGCGGGCATCGCCGGCAGCTCGGGCTCGTAGCCGAGGAGGCCGTTGATCTCGTGATGGAAGATCAGCGGCAGGCCCGTCAGGCACAGCATCAGCAGGAAGACCATGCTGATCAGACTCGTCCACGTGTGGACGAACGACCAGAGCCGGAAGGCCCGAAGGCGCGGCGCGTCGGGGCCGGGTCTCGCCGCCATCGTCAGAAGTCCAGCTGCGCGGACAGAAGGTAGGTCCGGGGCGTTCCGAGGGTGAGGAAACCGTTCCCGGTGGAGGCCCAGTAATTCTCGCCCGTGACGTTCTCGACGGTGGCCCGCAGCGTGACGGGCTTATCCCAGGAGCCCAGGAACGTGTAGCGAAGCCCCGCATCGAACCGGGTCCAGTCCGGAATGCGCTGCAGGTTGCCCTGATCGTAGAATTGCGACGCCGTGTGGATGAGGCGCCCGGTCAGCGTCAGCCCTCGCGCGAGCCACGGCGGCAGGTCGTACTCGCCGTAGAGGTTGACCGTGGTCGCGGGCACGCCCGGCGCGATCCGGCCGTCGAAGGTCCCGCCTTCGGTGCGGACGAGACGCCCGTCCGTGAACGCGACGCCGCCGATGAGGCGCAGGCCCGGCGCGAACTCGCCGAATACGTTCAACTCGATCCCCCGGTTCCGCTGGAGCCCGTTGAGGGCGAAGTTGCGCGTCGCCGGGTCCTGAAAGGCGTTGGGCTGGTTGATCTCGAACAGGGCCGCGCTCACGCCGACCACCCCGAAATCGTACTTCAGGCCGACTTCCTTCTGGTCGGCGATGGTCGGGGGCAACGCCTGATTGGCGTTGCTCGCCGTGATCGGCGCAGCGCCGGTCGAGAGCAGGCCCTCGATGTAGTTGCCATAGAGAGAGAGGTGTTCCAGCGGCTTGATGACGAGGCCGACCGCCGGTGTGACCGCTACCTTGTCGTAGCGCGACGTCGCGTCGCCGAAGGTCGGGCTGCCGGGCGTGAAATCGTATCCCTTGGTTCCGATCTGCTGGACGCGGCCCCCGACCGTGAGCAGCACGCGCTCATCGAGGGAGGACAGGGTGTCGGCGAAGGCGATGCTGCGGTTGACGGTGAGCGAGCCCCGGGCATTCCCGATGTCGATGTCCGCATAGGACGGCGCCGCGATCGCGGCTGGGTCGTAGATGTTCGAGGGGCCGGCACTCAGGAACTGCACGGCCTTGGGGTAGCTCGTGGTGGCCCAGTAGCCCGCGGCCGAGAGCGTGGCACGATGAGCGACCGGTCCCGTTACGAAGCGGGTTCGCACGCCGGTCTCGGCGGTCTGGGCCTCGGCGATGTATTGCTGGCGCGCGAACAGGCCGCTGAGGTCGCCCGTCGAGGAACTCAGGCTCTGGAAGTTGGCCAGCGCGCTCTCCCGGGTCGAGCGGGCGCCGAACGCCGCGTAGACCGTGGTGTCGGCGCCGACGTCGTACTCGGCGCGGAAGGCCCCGAACCGGGTCTGCGTCCGCTGGAACTCGTAGGGTTGGTTCTGGTTGCGGGTGAGATCCGGGGCCCGGGGAATCACGACGTCCGGATCGACGGTGAGGAACGAGCGGTTCCGCCGGTAATCGTTGCTCTGGTAGCCGAGATCCACGGAGACGCGCACGCGCTCGCCGCGATAATCGGCGCCGACCGAGCCGAAACCGATCTCGAGCCGTTCGCGGTCGATCGCCGATCCGCCGTCGCGGTAGACGCCGTTGACGCGCACGCCCCATTCCCCGGCCGCACCGAAGCGACGGCCGACATCCACGGCCGTGCCGAACTGGCTCCGCGAGATGAAGAACGGCGTGATGCGGGTCAGTGCCTCGTCATAGGCGCGCTTGGGGATCAGGTTGATGCTGCCGCCGATACCGCCGATGGGGGAGATGCCGTTGACGAGGGCACTCGCGCCCTTCAGCACCTCGACGCGCTCGACGTTGTAGATGGCCGGCCGACGCTGGTCGACGAGGCCGTAGAGCCCGTCGAAGGCGATGTCGGCGGCATAGACCGGGAATCCACGGATGTAGAGCTGTTCGCCCGCGGCCCCCGTCGCGGAGGTGACCGCGCGGACGGAGGGGTCGTTCGACACGACGTCGAGGAGGCTCTGGGATTGCTGGTTGCGGATCAGCGTATCGGTATAGCCGGTGATGTTGAACGGCGTGTCGAAGACGGTGCTGTTGCCGAGAAAACCGACCCGCGTGCCGCTCCCGACCTGCCCTCCGGCATAGGCCGGTGGCGGTGCGCCGATGATCCCGGGGGACCGGCCCATCCCGGCGCCCTCGACGCTCAGTTCGGCGAGGGTCACGCCCTGCCCGTCCCCCTGCGCGTAGGCCGCCCGCGCGAAGCTTCCGGAGATCAGCGTACCGAGGACGACGCCGCGCAGACTCGCATTCCAGAGCTTTTGTAGACCGTCCCGCATCGCCGTCTCGCGTCGTTTGCCGGCGACGAAAGGCTGCCGGTCAACGATCGGCTTAATCACCCCCCGACGACGGGTGGTATTGGATTCCCGGGAAAAATATGGATATCCTGCTATTCAATCCGGTCTATTGAAGAAATGCTCGCTCTGTTGCGCTGATACACAGTGAAATTTGAACAATTACAATCTACGCCCCGTCGTTCGCAGCGTCCGATCTGGTGATGTTCTCCGACCGCAGGTCGACCAACCCCGTGCGGCTCCTGCAATGCTGGCGATCCCATGAGCACAACCCCCGTTCCCCGGCTGATCAGGTCGACGCGTGAGATCCGGCGGAACGATGTTCGCCGGGATGCGGTGATGATCCAGTCGGATTACGCGGCGTTCGACGGTGCCTACGAGAACACGGACTCGCTCTGGATCCACCTCTGCACGAGCGGAGGCGGCCGCCTGTTCCGGCACAGCGAAACCCAGAAGCTCGACGGTCTCTTCACGCCGGGCCGGATCGGGCTCGGCGCGCCCTACGATGGCGGCGAGGGCTTCGGCCCCCGCCTGAGCCTGCTCGGCCTCGGGATCTCCGAGCGACGCTGGAAGGGGCTGGTCACCGAACTGCCGGGCGGGCGGCTTGACCTCGAAGCCCTGGCCTCGACCTTCCACGACGACGCGCTGCTGAGCGCCACGCTCACCGCCATGTGGGAGGAGGCCGGACTGCACGGCTTCGCCACGGCGTTCTACGATCATGCCCTCGCGATCGTGATGCATCGGCTTGCGCGCTCGCAGACGCAGCCCGCGCCCGTGGCAGCTCCGGTCCAGGGTCTGACGAGGCGGCAGAGGTCCGACGTCGTCGCCTACATCGAAGCCGAACTCGGCGGCGATCTGCGCGTCCCAGACCTCGCGCGGGTCCTGGACATGAGCGAGCATCACTTCAGCCGCTGTTTCCGTGCCTCCTACGGCTTGCCTCCCTACGCCTTCATTACCCGCCGCCGCCTGGATCGGGCGTCCGCGCTCCTCGCCGACTCCCCGCTGCCGGTTGCCGCCATCGCCGCCCTCGTCGGCTACAACGACCCAAGCCAGTTCGCCGCGGCCTTCAAGCGCCACACGCTCATGACGCCCCTTGCCTGGAGGCGTGCGAGAGGTCGCTAGGCCGCTCGGCGCGTCACTTCCAGACCGCGCCGTCACGTTCGGCGATCACCGCGTCGGGTCGCGGGGCTTCCACGCGGGAAGCCCGCCCATACCCCTTTCCGATCCGAGACCCGTCTTCGAAGGTTTTCGACCCAAGCGGACCGGGCGCATCCCTCTATCCCGGTGTCGCTCCCAGCAGGCTCCGCAACTGCACCCGCAGCGGGCCGTCGTCGGCGAAGGCGAGACTGACCGGCAGGACCGCGACGCGGGCGGCGAAGGGGGGCGAGAGGCGAACGTGGTCCTTCTCGGTGGTGACGAGGTCGGCGCCGAGGCGGTCGGCTTCGGTCGCCAGCGCCCGCTGGTCCGCGGCGGCGTAGGCGTGGTGGTCCGCGAAGCTGCGGCGGCCGACGATCTCGGCGCCGGCCTCTTCGAGGCTCGCGAAGAATTTTTCGGGGCGGCCGATGCCCGCGAAGGCGAGGACGCGGCGGCCCGTGAGATCGGCGCCGGGGACCAGGCGGGCGCGGTGGACGGGCAGGCCGCGGGCGCGCGCCGCTTCGGCCACGGCCTCGCCCCGGTCTCCGGTCCCGATCAGCACGAGCCCGTGGACGTGGCGCCATTGCCGGGCGAGGGGCACCCGCAGGGGGCCGGCCGGGAAGGGCCGCCCGTTGCCGAGGCCGGCGCCGGCATCGACCACGGCCAGCGACAGCGACTTCGCGAGGCTCGGGTTCTGCAGGCCGTCATCCATCACGATGACGTCGGCGCCTTCGCGGACGCAGAGCGCGGCGCCGGCCGGGCGGTCGCGGGCGAGGATCGTCGGGGCGACGCGGGCCAGCAGCCGGGGCTCGTCGCCGGTCTTGGCGGCGGAGAGGCGGGCCGGATCGACGCGCAGCGGCCCGGCGAGGCGCCCGCCATAGCCGCGGGTCAGGAAGGCCGGGTTGGCCCCCAGCGCCCGCAGCCGGGCGGCCAGCGCCAGGGCGGTCGGGGTCTTGCCGGCCCCGCCCAGGGTGAAGTTGCCGACGCAGAGCACGGGGCAGGGGGCTTCGGCTCCGGGGCGGTCCATGCGCGCGGCGGTGTGCCGGCCGTAGAGGGACCCGAGCGGCGCGAGCAGCCGGGCGGCGGGGTGGCCGGGCGCCGCGTCCCAGAAGGCGGGGGGGCGCATCAGCCGGCGCTCACGGGGCCGCCATGGCCTTGAGGGTCATCTGCGCGATGAAGGGATCGAGCACCGCCAGGGTGCGGGCGACGGCGCCCTCGAAGGGCCGGAGGGCCTCCGCCCCCGCCCGGTTCATCGCCTCGATGCGGGGGCGGTCGCCGAGGAGGCCGTCGAGGGTCGCCGGCAGGGCGTCGGCATCGGCCACCGCCAGGGCGCCGCCGGCCCCGTCGAGGGCTTCGTAGACCTGGGTGAAGTTGTGGACGTGCGGGCCGTGCAGCACCGCGGCCCGCAGGCGCGTCGGCTCGATCGGGTTCTGGCCGCCATGGGGCACCAGGGAGCCGCCGAGATAGACGATGCGGCTGAGGCGGTAGAACAGGCCGAGCTCGCCCAGGGTGTCGGCGACGTAGAGGTCGATGCCGCCATGGGGGCGACCGCCCTGCGAGCGCCGGGCGCTCGTCAGGCCCTCGGCCCCGGCGCAGGCGGCGACGTCGCCGCCGCGATGGGGGTGGCGCGGCACGACGATGGTGAGGAGCCGGGGCCAGCGCGCCCGCAGGCGGGCATGGGCGCGGGCGGCCACGGCGTCCTCGCCCGGATGGGTGCTGGCCGCGACCCAGACGGGGCGGTCGCCGATGAGGTCCCGCAGGTGGGCGAGCTGCTGGCCGTCCGCCGGCGGCACCTCGGAATCGTATTTGAGGTTCCCCGAGATGCTGACGCGGGGCGCGCCGAGGCGGCGGAAGCGATCGGCATCCGCCTCGGTCTGGGCCAGGCAGATCGCGATGCGGGCCAGGAGGGCTTCCGCGGTGCGCGGCGTCCGGGCCCAGCCCTTCGCCGAGCGCTCCGACATCCGCCCGTTGACGAGGAGCAGCGGGATGCCGCGCCGGTGCAGGCCCAGGATCGTGTTCGGCCAGATCTCGGATTCGGCGACGAGGGCGAGGTCGGGCCGCCAATGGTCGAGGAACCGGTCGACCCAGCGCGGGGCGTCGAGGGGCACGTACTGGTGCACGGCCCCGGCCGGCAGGCGCTGCCCGATCAGGTCGGCCGCGCTGCGGGTGCCGGTGGTCACCAGCACCGAGAAGCCGCGGGCGATCATGCCGTCGACGAGGCCGACCAGGGACAGGACCTCGCCGACGCTCGCCCCGTGCATCCAGGCGAGGCGGCCGAGGGGCCGCGCCCGGCCGGGCAGCCCGCGCCGCTCGGCCAGGCGCCCGGGATCCTCCTTGCCCCGGCGCGCGCGCCAGGCGAGGAGGCCCGCCACCGCCGGCTCGCCGAGATAGAGCCCGGAGCGATAGGCCCGCAGGATCGCCGTCAGGGGCGGGGCCTTCGCCATCGCCTTCATGCCGGCTCCCCGGTGCCGCGGCCGGCCCCGACCCGGTCGGGATGGCCGACGCGGTCGTGGGGGCCGACCCGATCGGGCCGACCGACCAGGGTGTAGGCCCGGTCGTGGACGCGGTTCATCTCGGCCTCCAGCCGCAGGCGCAGGGTCTCGAGGGCGTCCGGCTCGATCTCGCGCGGCACGAGGATCGGCTCGCCGAACACCATCGCGCCCCGGCCGAAGGGCAGGCCGAGGCAGGCTCGGTCCCAGCTGTCGAAGCGCCAGTGCCGGCTCGTCACCACCGCCACCGGGACGATCGGCCGGCCGGAGAAGCGCGCCAGGGTGAGGATGCCGGCATCGGCCCGGCGCGAGACCTTCGGCACATCGGCGCTGAAGGCCACCGACTCGCCGTCCTTCAGGGCGCGCAGCATGGCGCGCAGGCCCTCGGCCCCACCCTTCGCCTTGGCATCCCGCAGGGCGCGGCCGCGGGCACCGGACGCCCGGATGACCCGAACGCCCATCCGGGTGAGCGCGATGGTGTTGATGTTGCCGTCGGGCGAGCGCGAGATGATCGTGGCGATCCGGTCGTGCGGCCGGCGCATGAACGAGATCATCGTGTGCTGGCCGTGCCACATGCCGGCGATGAAGGGGCTGAGCCCGTCGAGCCAGGCATCCGGCGCGGCCGGCTCCATCGTGAAGCGGTTGGTGCGCCGCACGAGCCGGAGATAGCCGCCGGCGAGGATGCCGAGGGCCTGCTGGACCGCGGGCGCGCGGCCGATGCGTTTGACGAGGCTCATCACGTCGCTTTCGCGTCGCCGGCGCACCGGCGATGCCTTCGGGGAGGGGATGTCCACGGGGCCGGCCCGCTCGGCGCGCGCGGGCGCGCCGGGCGGCGAGCGGGCTGTCTAGCTCCGATCCCGAGGCCGGCGCAACGGCGTCCCGGGGGCGCGATCGGCCGTTTCGGAGACAGAAAGCGGTCTTTGGCGCTTGTTTAGATCCATTCCAAGTTATAGATTGGAATCAATCCAAACAGGACTCGCGGCGCGAAAGGGTGCTCACGATGCTGATCTCTCCCGTCCCGGGCGCTCCGGATCCGGTCGCCGCCATCGAAGCCGGCGCGGCCGAGGCGCACCGCGCCTTCGTCCTGCGCTACGTGCAGCCGGGCCTCGCCGGGCTCATCGACGGATCCGTCTCGACCCTGGCGCCGATCTTCGCGGCCGCCTTCGCCACCCACAGCAACGGCGCCACCTTCCTGGTGGGACTCGCCGCCTCCATCGGGGCGGGGATCAGCATGGGCTTCACCGAGGCGCTCTCGGACGACGGGCAGATCACCGGGCGCGGGACGCCCTGGATGCGCGGCCTGGTCTGCGGGGCGATGACCACGCTGGGCGGCCTCGGCCACACGCTGCCCTACGCGATCCCGTCCAGTTGGTCGAACGCCTTCGGCATCGCGACGGCCCTGGCGATCCTGGTGGTGGTGGTGGAACTGCTGGTGATCGCGGCGATCCGCACCCGCTACATGGCCACCCCGTTCTGGCGCGCGGCGATGCAGGTCGTCCTCGGCGGCGCCCTGGTGCTGCTCGCCGGGATCGCCATCGGCAGCGCCTGACGCGCGGGCGGGATTCGCGCCCCGAGGGTTGACCGTCAGGCCCGGATGGGGCGATGCCGAGCCCGAAATCCCGATCGTCGACCGTCCACTGGGGGATGATGTTCCGCCTCGCCCACCTGACCGACCCCCATGTGGGGCCGCTGACGCGACCGCGCCTGCGCCAGCTCCTCAGCAAGCGCGCCACCGGCTACGTGAACTGGCAGCGCGGCCGCAAGGACGCCCACGACATGGAGGTGCTGGCCGCCCTCGTCGCCGACCTCCAGGCGCAGGGGCACGACCACATCGCCTGCACGGGCGACCTCTGCAACATCGGCCTGCCGAGCGAGTGGTCGACCGCGAAGGTGTTCCTCGAAGCCCTCGGCGCACCGGACGCCGTCAGCTTCGTGCCGGGCAACCACGACGCCTACGTGCGCGGCTCCCTCGAAGGGCTGCTGCTGGCCTGCGGCGCCTGGACGGCGGGGGACGACGGCATCCCCGGGCACTTCCCGTACCTCCGCCGGCGCGGGCCGGTGGCGCTGATCGGCCTGTCCTCGGCGATCCCGACCAAGCCCCTGATGGCGAGCGGACGCCTCGGCCCGCAGCAGATCGCCGCCACCGAGGCCATGCTCCGGACCCTCGGGGCCGAGCCCGAGCCACCCTTCCGCGTGGTGATGATCCACCATCCCTCGCATCCCGGCGGCACGAGCGCCGGGCGCGAACTGAAGGATGCGGGGGCCTTCACCGCCATGGTCGCCCATGCGGGCGCGGAGCTGATCCTGCACGGCCACAACCACGTCCGCAGCGTCGCGTTCGTGCCGGGGCCGGGGGGGACGTCGATTCCGGTGGTGGGGGCCGCCTCGGCCTCGGCCCGGGGCGACGCCCGGCATCACCGGGCGAGCTACCACCTCTACACGATCACGCGCGGGGCGACGGGCTACGCCGTCGCCGGCATCGAGCGGGGCCTGACCGAGACCGGCATGATCGCGGATCTCGGTGCGCTCGCGCTGGCCCGGACCTGAGGCGACGCCGAACAGGGCATCGCCTCGGGCAAGTACTCACGCAAGTACTCGGGCAAGTGCCCGGGCAGGTACTCGGGCAAGAGTTCAGGCGTCCTCCAGGACCTTCGCCTGGGCGTCGATGCTGGCCTGATAGCGCTCCGCCTGCAGGCGGGTCAGGCCGCTGACCAGAACAGCTTCGCCGCGATAGACCGTATAGGTGCCGTCATGCGTCGGCTTCACGCGAATCACGTTGGACATGGCTGTCACCCCGTCAAAAAGGTTAGACGCGATATTATTTTGGCGGAGTTGAAGTCTTAACTTCCGGTTCAGACTACGCAAGTCCTGGGCGTCCGGGACGAGCAGAATTCGATCCCGCGTCGCAGCGAAAATACTGGTATTCCACGCTTGGACTGAAAAAACCGCCAACCTTCTCAACGAATGGCCACGCTTGCACCGCAGCATCGTTTCCGCGGGAGAGCGCGGGGGCCGACGGGCCGGTCCGCGCAGGCGAGGCGCGGTCGACCCCATCCCGACCCGGCGCTGATTCTCCCGCGCCGGCCGGTCAGCCGTCGCGGGAGGACCGGACCGGACCGCGGCCGAGATTGGTCTGCAGGAAGTCGCTGATCCGGCGCAGGTAGGATTCGAGGCCCTGAACCTCCGCCTCGGCGGCACGGGCCCGCTGGCGGGCCTCGAGGGCGGCGGCGTCGGCCTCGCGTTGCGCCATCTCGGCCTCGCGGACCCGCAGCTGGGCCTCGCGCAGCCGGATCTCCAGCTCCATGGCCTGGCGCCGCCAGGTCGCCGCCTCGGCGCGGACGCGGTCGAGCTCGCCCTGCTGCTCGACGCGCTCGCGATGCGTGAGGCGGATCAGGTCCCGGGCCTGGTCCGAGATCGTGTCGACCCGCGCGTGCAGGGCCTGGATCGTCTCCATGCTGTGTTCGACGAGGCGCAGGGTCGTCGCCCCGAGCTCCGAGGCCGGGGTCGCCGCCGCAGGCGGCACCAGGGCCAGGGCCTGGCCGGGGAGTCGCTCGGTCGCCGCCCGCTCATCCAGCTCGACTTCCTCGGTCTCGACCTCGAGCGACTCGCCCCCATGCACCCCGGCCTTGTGCACCCCGGGCTTGTGCACCTCGGCGATCCCCGCCCCGTGGCGCACGGGCAGCCGGGCGCGCGCGATGGCGACCACGGGCGACGGGAGAGGGGAGGCGACAGAGGACATGGCAGAGGAAGACATGGCGGAAGAGGACATGATGGAGGACTTGGAAGGGGACTTGGAAGGGGACTCGGAGGCGAGCATGAAGGCGGGAACCCGATGGGGAAACGATCGTGACCAACGGTCTCGCGAGGACGCGGGTCCGCGGATCGCGGCTCCGGAGCTCCGCGCGTCGGGAGACGGCGGCCTAGACTGAGGCGGCCTGGGCCGGGGCTGTCTGGGCCGGGGCGGTCTCGTCCTGCGACGGGCGGCGGGTGAAGCCGTCCACCACCGCATCGTGCAGGCGGGCCAGCCATTCCTCGGCCTCCTCCGCCCGGCGCTCCGCGAGGTCGGCCCGGGTCTGGGCGGCGGCGACCTGGGCCTCCAGGGCGGTCGCCCGCTCCAGGGCACGGGCGACCGTGCGCTCCAGTTCCTGCTCCAGTTCGGCGGCGCGCTCCTCGCTGATGCGGATGGCCGCCGTCGCCTCGTGGATGAGGTCGAGGGAGGCGGACCAGTCGCGCTTGCGCCCGGTGCCGGCCTCGATCTGGGAGGCCTGCTGCGGCTCGGGCGCGGCCGGGCCGCGGTTGTTCGGGCTCGGCAGGCTGCGCATCAGCCAGGCCCCGGCGGAAGAGGTCTCTCGGTCGCGAAGGGCGGTCTCGGACATGTGGTGTTCCCTGCGCGGGGTCTCCGCCGCGTCGTCTCTCGATGGGGTGAAGGGGTCGGCGAGGCTGGGTCGAGGCGGGCGCGGACCCTATTTCTCGGGCGCGGGCGTGAACGGGCGGACGTTGCTCGGCTCGGCCGGGGCCGGGGCCGGGGCCGAGGCTTGGGCCGGCTCGGGTCGCGCCGCCTCGTCCGCCGCGAAGGTGCGGGCCGAGCGGCGCAGGGCCTCGTGCTGCTTCTGCAGGGCGATCCGGCTCTCGCGGGCGATGTCGAGGGCGCCCTGGGCGAGCTTGCGCTCCGAGCGCTCGTGCTGGAGCTCCTCGATCAGGCGGTGGTTGACGGTCTCGAAATCGGCGCGCTCCACCTCCTGGCGGTGGACGAGATGGTCGATGCGGTCGGACAGGCTCGCGGCCCGGCCGAGGGCCTGCTCCAGGGCCGCGTCCTTGGCGGCCATGGCCTTGGTCAGCATCGCGCAGCGATGCTCGAACTCCGAACGGGTCCGCTGCATCTCGAGGAAGCGCTCGTTCTGGCGAGCGAGATCCGCCTGGGCGCTCTCCAGGCGGCGCTCCAGGGTGACGCGCTCGATCGAGGCTTCCTTGAGCCCGCGCTCGGCGGAGCGGCCGGCCTCGTCGCGCTCGCGCAGCTGGGTGCGCAGCTGGGCCAGCATCTGCTCGGTGGCGGCGAGCCGGCTCGTGGCCGCCTCCACCCGCATGGCGAGGCTCGCGCGCTCGGTGCGGTGATTGGCGATCTCGGCCTCGGACTGGGCCTCCGCCTTCCGGGCCGCGGCGATCTCGGCCGCCAGTTGCTGCTCGATCGTGTGCAGGGCGACGCGCCCGGCCTCGGCCTGGTTCTCGAATTCCTGGGCGCGGGCGGTCAGTTCGGCGAGCTGCGCCGCCTGCGCTTCGCTGAGGTTCTGGAGCCGGAGGTTGTCGCGGTCGAGGGCGTGGCGGCTCTCGCGCAGGTCCTGCAATTCGCTGTCCGAGCGCGCGAGCGCCTGGTCGAGGGCCTTGGCCTCGACCCGCAGGGCCTTGCTCTCTCCCTGCAGGGCGCGGCTCTGCTCGGTCTCGGCGAACAGGCGCCGCTCCAGGTTCTCGGCCTGCAGGGTCCTGTCGCGCAGGGCGATCCGCACCTCCTCGGCCGCGGCGTCGCGGGCCTGGAGGCTGGTCTCCAGGTGGTGCAGCTGGATCTTGGAGGCCGCGACGTCGTTCGTCGCCGCGGCGAGGCGGCCGGTGGCGTCGGCGAGGTCGCGCCGGAGCGTGGCGGCATTGCCCTGCTCGATCGCCAGCAGGGTCTCGAGCTCCGCCGTGCGGACCTTGGCCCGCGGCAATTCCTCGGTGATGGCCACGATCGGCACCAGCAGGGCCGAGAAATCCGTCTGGAGCGACTTCAGGTCGTCGAGGCGTTCCGACATTTCGGCGACGCGGAAACGCAGGCTCTCATTGTGCTGTCCAAGAGAATCCAGGGAAAGGTCTTCGGCCCCCAGTGAAAGTTCAGACGTCTCGACTTCTTCGCCCATGCGAATGAAAGGCACCTCGGGTATTGATGTCCGTGTCGGTGCTTCGGCCTGCTGGGAAGACGGCGCCCTGCTTTCGCTTGCGGTCGATTTGCGGAGCGAAAGCCAACTCATTTCTCGGGTCCATCCTCTTCGCGTACGACCCGCGAGGTGGATTCATCAGGGTTGCAATTTCCTGCGCCTGTCAATCAGGCTCCCCGGCACGTGTTGGCAAAATCTTAACGTATGGCTTTTGTGGCGCAGCACCGCGCCACCGCGGCGATTGCTACGCTTTGCTGAACATAGGTGAAGAACAGCTTCCGCACTTCGGCCGGATGCTGCGGCAAGACGGCATGACCGGGTCCGGCCCGACTCACGCAAGCGTGAAGATTGAGCGGGGGACAGGACGACGTCGCCCCGGGGCTCCCGGGCCGCACGCCACGCCAGCGGATGGAGGCGGGGAAGCCGCACCCCGACGACGCGGTCGTCCTCCGGGAGGCCGGGAATGACCTCCGTGGTCGCGTCGGGACACCGGGCGGCGACGGCCGCCTGGATTCGCCTCCGGCGCGGAGTCCGGTCCGCCGTCGGTTCGACGCCGATGGGCTCGATGACCCGGATCATGCCCGGCCATCGCAGGGCGGGACCGCAGCCCTGAGCCCGCGAGGGTGCCCGAGCGGTCCGCGCCGCCGGGCGGAGGAGCGAGGCCCGCGCGGAGGACAGGCCAGGCGGATCAGCGCCATCCCTGGAACTATGTTGCCTAAACGCACCACCCCGCGCCATCTCGTCCGTCGACCCGAAAGTCGGGAACCAGAGGGGCGACACTTGGTATACCCTCGCGCAGGCTGCTCAAGGAATGCGCGCGCTGCCTGCAGGCAACGCAACATAGTGCTGGAGCGTTAAGCACCATTGGACGAACGGCTTCGATTTTGGCGAGCCGGAAGGATAGACCCGTATGCTGTACCTGATGCGTGACGTCTGCGACCTGATGCTCATGCCGGCGCGCATGGCTGCCGGTGTCGCCCGAACCGCCTGCCAGAGCCCCTTCAGCCCCTTCGCCTACACGTCGAGCAGCCGCGCGATGGCCGCCTCCTGCGAATTGTTCGAGCGCACGACGCGCAGCTACGCCAAGCCGAGCTTCAACCTGCCTGCGGTCGAGCGCGTCGTCTGGGAAAAACCGTTCTGCCGCGTCATCGCCTTCGGCGAGCCCTCGACCAAACCCAAGCTGCTTCTGGTGGCTCCGCTCTCCGGCCACTACGCCACGCTGCTGCGCGGCACCGTGAGCGCGTTCCTCGACACGCATCAGGTGTTCATCACCGATTGGGCCGACGCCAAGCAGGTGCCGCAATCGGCCGGCGCCTTCGATCTGGACGACTACATCGATTACTGCATGGACCTGTTCGAGGCGCTCGGCCCCGACCTGAACGTGATGGCGGTGTGCCAGCCTTCCGTGCCCGTCCTCGCGGCCATCGCCCGCATGGAGGCCGAGGATCGCCGGGGGTTGCCCCGCTCGGTGGTGCTGGTCGGCGGCCCCATCGACACCCGCCGCTCACCGACCGCGGTGAACAAGCTCCCGCAGGAACACGCCATCGAGTGGTTCGAGCGGCACTGCATCCACCCGGTGCCCTGGCCGCAGATCGGGCACGGCCGCAAGGTCTATCCCGGCTTCCTCCAGCTCGCCGGCTTCCTGAGCATGAACCTCGACCGGCATCGGATCGCGCATTGGGACATGTTCGATCATCTCGTGCAGGGCGACGGCGACTCGGCCACGAAGCACCGCGAGTTCTACGACGAGTACCTGGCGGTGATGGACCTCACGGCCGAGTACTACCTCCAGACCATCGAGAGCGTGTTCATCGAGCATCGCCTGCCGAAGGGCGAGATGCAGCATCGTGGCCGGCCGGTGGACCTCGGCGCGATCCGCCGCTGTGCCGTGATGGCGATCGAGGGCGAGAAGGACGACATCACCGGCATCGGCCAAACGCGCGCGGCGCTGGACCTGACGCCGAACCTGTCGCCCGACAAGAAGGCCTACCATCTGCAGATCGGAGCCGGCCACTACGGGATCTTCAACGGCTCGCGCTTCCGGGCCGAGATCGTCCCGAAGATCAGCGCCTTCATCGCGGCGCACGGCGACGCGGCCGCGAGCCGAGCGGAGATCCGCCCCGTTCCGGTCGCGGAGGCGGTGCAGCGCCCGGAGGCGGCTGCATTGCCGGCCTTCGTGGCCATCGCGGCGCAGGCCTCGGCCGGCGTCCCGCCGGCCCTGCATGCCTGAGGCGGATCTCCAGGTCCGAGACCCGGCCCTGCACGCCTGAGGCGGAGCTGGGCCGGGCCGCGGAATCGGCGGACCCGCAGGGTCAGTGAAACGACGTCGGCTGCGCCCGGAAGGCTCCCATCCAGGCGGCCGCCGTGGACGGACCGGGCGCCGTCACTTCGGCAGACATGAGTGCGGTCGTGCGCCGCTGGAGTTCGTCCAGGCGCCGGTCGAGGACCGCCCGCCGCCGCTGCCGCCGCCGCTCGATCTGATGCAGGAGCGTCCGCTTCTCGGCGGCGGGGCCGGTCCATCCTCCGAGGCGCTCGCAGTCCACGCGGTACTCGACCTCCACATCGGCCCGCGCGGCCAGGGTGGCCTGGAGATCGCGCGTCAGATCGTCGAAACCGGGCGCCTGCCCGTCCGCGCCGAAAGCCTCCTGGCCGAGTGCGTCCCGGCGGCCGAGGTTGGTGATCTGCACCAGCTGATTGGACGCCGCGACCACGGCGCCCGACGCGTCCCGCAGGGGGGTGGGATAGGGCATGAACGGAATGCGCGTGCCATCCGGCCGTTCCAGCACCGCCTGAACGCCCCGGACCAGCCGCCCTTCCTTGATCGCCACGGCCATCGGGCATTGGTCCAGCGGCAGCGGAGCACCGTCGGTCGTGAAGATCCGCCAGGCGCCGCACCAGCGGGTCTTGCCGAGTTCCGGGCGGTAGCCCCAAAGCTCGGCCGCCGCATCGTTGTAATAGGTCAGCCAGCCATCCGCATCGGTCGTGTAGACCGGCGACCTGAACTGCTTGAACAGCTCGGCCCGCGAGGGCTCGTAGTTCCAGCCGCGATCTGGGCCAACGAATTCGAATTCGTCGTCATCGGGAAACATGGCACACTCCTCGACCGGCGGGCACGAAATGCCCGCACCAAGCACTTCGGTCGCCCCCCTCTGTCGCGGGTGCCTGCGAGCCGGACTCGCCCTCGAAAGGACGACGCCAGCCCATCGGTGACGCACGCGGCGTCGCACTCCAGATCGTCCAGCGCTACGGGATTGTGCCTCGGAGCTCCCGGGGGCGGTCGCTCCTGGACGCCATGACCGGCTCGCGCCGACCTGGGCTCTCCCGTCTCGCTCTGCACGGACACAGGTTCGTCGCACAATCGCGATCCCGCAGCAACGGGTCTCGTGACAAAAATCTGAGCGGCCCGCCCCAAGCATCTTCGTTGCCGCCGGAAACAGATCTCATTCGTCGATTTTCCGGGATGCAATATTCGACCAGCACATCCGACGAATGGGGGAGGCGGATCGACCGAAGTTGGCTCAGTGATCGCGGATCGTTCGGTGGGAGATCCCGATGCGAGACCAAAAACCGCCCGTTCTGATTGTGACGATCTGGGGATTATTCGCGGTCCTCGCGCTGTTCGAACAGGCTCGGATGCCGGCCGTGGGGTCGACGATGTCCGCGCTGGCCGATGCGGAGAACCCGTTCGCGCTCATCGAGACGGCACGGCTCGAACGGGACCGCCGGACCGCCTCCGGACCGGCGATCGGCCCGCGTTCCGCCTCCCACTGACGACGCGTGATCCGGCGATCCGGACTCGAGAACGGCAGAGTTTCTTTCCCCGACGATCCTGAAGAGGTTCATCCGATGCGTAGGTCAACCTTGTTCGCCGCGGCTTTGGGCGTGGCCACCCTGGCCTTCTGGGCCGTGATGTTCACGAGCCCCCCGATATCCGAAGCGGGCGCCATCCCGGGAGTCGATATCCGGAAGCTCACGCTGGAGGCGCATCCGGGCACGGCCGAAGCCTACGATGCCTTCTGAACCCCGGCCCCGGGCGTCGCGCGGGGTTCGGCCGGAACCGACGGGCGCCGGCGTTCCTCGCATCGTCGGCGGGCGGGTGAGGCGCCGACGACCCGCACCGCCCGGGTGACGGCCGTCGCGGGCGCGGCCACTCCAAGGGAGATGGCGACGGTCCGGGGAGCGCGGCCGGCCCGGCGGCACCGCACCGCTTTGGTCGCGCGCATGTCGGCGTTGGCCCAACATATGCGAAGATTGCGGTATGACGCGCGTCGACGGCATCCGAGACAACACGTTCCTGGCAGGGCCTCTGACGGAGGAGAATGTCGGCGCGGCCGTCGACGCCTGTCTCGCGGATCCGACCATCACGGCCTTCGCGTTCGACGACGGCGCCCGGATCGACCTCGCGGATCACGCCGCCTCTCGCGAATGGGCCTGCATGGCCGACACGGACGCGATTTCGGTCGCGCGATTGAAGCGCGGCGTCGTTCGCGCCGCGATCCTGCTGGCTCGGCGGGACAGCGCGTGACGTAGGTCGAGATCGCGACGGACGAGCCCCTGCCCAAGCGGAAGGTCCGCTGCCGTTCGGCGCAGACCGCACCGAGCGCGCCGGCTGGCCCCCGGAACGATCGCGTCGCTGGTCGCGTCTTGCCGCAGGCGGCCCTTGCCGGCGCCCGGTGCGAGACCGACCTTGGCCGAAACGGGAAGACGCGTGTGCCCCTGCGATGGATCCTCGTGACGGCTGGCGGGATCTGGGCCGGTCTGGCTCTCGTCCAAGCCTGGGCCCGGCGGTGCGCCGGCCGGGACTGCGGCGCGAAGCGGCGCCGGCTCGCGGCGCGGCGGATCCGCGTCGACGGCCGGACGATGCGGGCCCGCGTCTCGGTCGACCCCGTCCCGAACGACCGGCTGCCCGTGATCCTCGTCCACGGCCTCGGGATGTCGAGCCGCTACATGGTTCCGCTCGCGCGCGCGCTCGCCCCTCACGTCCGGGTCTACGCACCCGACCTGCCCGGCTTCGGCGCGAGCGAGAAGCCTCGCCACGTTCTGACGGTTCGCGAACTCGCGGATGCGCTGGCGGCCTGGATGCGAGCGAGCGGGCTGGAGCGCGCCGCCTTCGTCGGCAATTCCCTCGGCTGCGAGGTGCTGGTCGAGCTGGCGCTCGCTCATCCCCAGCTCGTCGACCGCCTCGTGCTGCAGGGGCCGACGCCGGACCCGGAGGCGCGCAACCTCATCCGGCAGGTCATCGGCTTCATCGCCATCGCGCCGTTCGAGCGCTGGTCGCTCGCCGGGGTGGCGCTCTCCGACTATGCCCGTGGCGGGATCGGACGCTACATCCTGACCCTGCGCAGCATGGTCGACAATCGCATCGGGGAGAAGGTGCGCCGGATCGCGCAGCCGACGCTCGTGGTCTGGGGCACGCGGGACTACATCGTTCCCCGGGCCTTCGTCGCGGACCTCGCCGGTGCCCTGCCTCGCGGCCGTCTCGCCGTCATTCCGGGCGCCGCCCATGGCATCAACTACTCGCATCCGGAAGCCTTCGCCGCCGTCCTTCTCCCGTTCCTCCTCGCGGCGGGAGACGAGCCGGCGGGACCGGACCGCGGCGGTCGGCACGGCATAGCGCAGCGGCCGGTCCGGGAGGCCGATCCGCTCGTCGGCGCCGGCGCGGCGCGCGGCGCGGTTTCGGGGAAGAACCTTCTTGCGCGACCGTCCGGCACCACGGGCTTCATCCTCTGCGGCGGCGTAATTTGGTCTCTGCTTTCATTGACTTGATGCGGATCGGACGCGGATAAACGAAGCCCGATCTTGTGCTTCATGAGACCCGCTCCCGTCTTCCGGTTCCTCGAGCCGGCAAGCGCGGGACCGGGCCGCGGATCATCCCCGTCCATGCCGTCGACCGCCCATCCCGCCGAGGCCGTGATCCGGTTCGAATCCGTCTCGAAGACCTATGCGCCCCGGCGCGGCGGCCCGGCCGTCGCCGCCCTCCAGGGCATCGACCTCGCGGTTCCGGCCGGGTCGATCCTCGGCATCATCGGGCGCTCCGGCGCCGGCAAGTCGACCCTGATCCGCCTGATCAACGGCCTCGAGCGGCCGAGCTCGGGCCGCGTCTGGGTCGGGACGTCCGAGGTGTCGGCCCTGCGCGAGCGGGACCTGCGGACCCTGCGCGCCCGGGTCGGCATGATCTTCCAGCACTTCAACCTGCTCTCGTCGCGGGACGCGGCCGGCAACGTCGCGCTGCCCCTGGAGATCGCCGGCTGGGCGCCGGCCGCGATCCGCGCGCGGGTCGCCGAGTTGCTCGCCCTCGTGGGGCTGGCGGACCAGGCGGGGCGCCATCCCGCCGAGCTGTCGGGCGGGCAGAAGCAGCGCGTCGGCATCGCCCGCGCCCTGGCGACGCGGCCGGACGTGCTGCTCTCCGACGAGGCGACCTCGGCCCTGGACCCGGAGACCACCCGCTCGATCCTGGCGCTCCTGGGCCGGATCAACCGCGAGCTCGGCCTCACGATCGTGCTCATCACCCATGAGATGTCGGTGGTGCGCGCCGTGGCGGACCGGGTCGCGGTGATCGAGCACGGCGCGATCGTCGAGGAGGGCTCGGCCTTCGCGGTCTTCACCCGGCCGCAGGCGGAGATCACCCGCTCCCTCCTCGCCGGTGAGATGGGGCACGGGCTCCCGCCGGCGCTGGCGGCGCGGATCGGCACCGGCGGCCGCCCCGGCGCGACCGTGGTGCTGCGCATCGCCTTCGAGGACGCGCCGGACGGCAGCGCGATCCTGGCGCGGCTCGCCCGCGAGACCGGCATCGAGGCCGCGATCCTGGCCGGCACCGTGGACGAGATCGGCGGCCGTCCCTTCGGCTCCCTGGCGATCGGGCTGCCGCCGGCGCCCGACGTGGCGGCACGGGCGCGGGCCTACCTCGCGCAGCACGGCGTCGAGAGCCAGATCCTGGGATACCTGCCGACGGCCCAGGAGGCGTTCCGTGTCGCCTGAGCTGATCCGCCTCCTCGTCCAGGCCACCCTCGACACCCTCACGATGGTGGCGCTCGCCGCCTCCTTCGGCACCCTGTTCGGCCTGCCGCTGGGGATCTTCCTGGCGACGAGCCGGCGGGGCGAACTCCTCGCCGCGCCGATCGCGAACGCGGTGCTGGGCTTCGTCGTCAACGCGACCCGCTCGACGCCCTTCATCATCCTGGTGGTGGCGATCATCCCCTTCACGCGGCTCATCGCCGGCACCTCCATCGGAACCCTCGCCGCCACGGTGCCGCTCACGGTGGCGGCGACCCCCTTTCTGGCGCGCCTGATCGAGGCGGCGATCCGGGAGGTCGATCCGGGCCTCGTCGAGGCGGCCCGCGCCTTCGGCGCCCGCCCGGGGCAGATCATCGCCAAGGTGCTGATCCCCGAGGCGCTGCCCGGCATCGTGTCGGGGCTGACCCTCGCGGTGGTCTCGCTCCTCGGGTTCTCGGCCATGGTCGGCGCCGTCGGCGGCGGGGGTCTCGGCGACCTCGGCATCCGCTACGGCTACCAGCGCTTCCGGCCCGAGATGATGCTGGCCGTGGTCGTCGTCCTCGTCGTCCTCGTGCAGGCGGTACAGACCGTCGGCGAGGGCCTGGCGCGACGCCTGAACCGGCGCATCCGCCCGGCCTGACGCGCCGCTCTCCCGTCCAACCCTTCCGCTACCGAACCGGACGATCCGCCATGCTGCGCGCCCTGACCCTCGCCGCCCTCCTCGCCGCCTCTGCCGTCCTTCCGGGGCCGGCCCGGGCCGAGCCCCTGACGCGCATCCGCATCGGGGCGACGCCGGGGCCGCACGCGCAGATCCTCGAGGCGGTGAAGCGGAACGCGGCCAAAAACGGTCTCGACCTCCAGATCATCGAGTTCTCCGACTACGTCGTGCCGAACGAGGCGCTGTCGGCCGGCGAGATCGAGGCCAACTCGTTCCAGAACCAGCCCTTCCTCGACAACCAGAAGGCCGACCGGGGCTACCGGATCACCGGTGTCGGCCTCACGGTGAACTTCCCCCTCGGCATCTATTCGAAGCGCCACCGGAGCTTCGACGCGGTGCCGAACGGCGGCACGATCGCGATCCAGAACGACCCGACCAATGGCGGGCGCTCGCTGCTGCTCCTGCAGGACAAGGGCGTGATCAAGCTCGCCGCCGGCACCGGCTTCAAGCCCACGGTGGCCGACATCGTCGAGAACCCGCGCAAGCTCCGCTTCATCGAGGTGGATGCGGCCCAGACGCCCCGCGCCCTCGAGGACGTGGACGCGGCGGCGGTCAACACCAACTACGCGACGCCCGCCGGCCTCAAGCCCTCCGACGCGCTCCTGAAGGAAGAGCCGAAGGGACCCTACGTGAACATGCTGGCGGTGCGCGAGGCCGACAAGGACAAGCCCTGGGTCAAGGCCCTGGTGGAGAGCTACCGCACGCCCGAGACCAAGGCCTTCGTGGAGGCGACCTTCGGCGGGGCGGTGCTCACGAGCTGGTAGGGCGCCGAGGCCCGGACGCGCCGACGGCGTCCGGGCACGCCCGTCAGACGGCGAGGGCCGCCCGCCGTGCGGATGGGGCGAGGGACTCGTCCAGCAGGGTCCGCAGGCCCCGCGAGGTCCGGAGATGGGCCACGGCATCCCCCGAGCGGGGCGCGTCGACCGCGACCGTCCGGTGGATGCGGCCGGGATGGGGGCGCATGACCACGACCCGGTCCGCGAGGGAAGCGGCCTCGGCGACGTCGTGTGTGACGAGGACGATGGTCGGGCGGGTCTCGGCCCACAGCGCCAGCAGGTGGCGGTGCAGGTCCTCGCGCGTGACGGCGTCGAGGGCCGAGAACGGCTCGTCGAGCAGGAGGACCCGGGGGTCGGCCACGAAGGCCCGGGCGATGGCGACGCGCTGCTGCTGGCCGCCGGAGAGCTCGCGTGGCCAACGCCCCGCATGGTCGGCGAGGCCGACGCGGGCGAGCGCCCGGGCGACGCGGGTTCGGCGCTCGGCCGCCGGCCGGTCCGCGAGGCCGAAGCCGACATTCCCGGCGATGGTGAGCCAGGGCAGCAGGCGCGGCTCCTGGAAGACGAGGCCGAGGCCGGGATGCGGGCCGTCGATGGTCGTCCCGTCGAGCCGGATCAGACCCGCCGTCTCCGCGTCGAGGCCCGCCACCAGGCGCAGGAGGGTGGTCTTCCCGCAACCCGAGCCGCCGACCACGGCGACGATCTCGCCGGGCGCGAGGGAGAGGGTCAGGCCGGCGAGCGCCTGCGTCCCGTCCGCGTAGGTCTTCGAGAGGTCCTGGATCGTCAGCATCGCCGTGTGTCCGAGGCAAGGTCCATGGGGCGGTCCTAGAGGGTGCCGCGGCCGACATCCTGCCAGCGCAGCAGCGGGCGGGTCGCCAGGACGAGGAGGCCGTCGGCGAGCTTGCCCAGCACGGCGAAGGCCAGGATGGCCGCCAGGATCTGGTCCGGCTTCCCGAATTGCTGGCCGTCCACCAGGAGGTAGCCGAGCCCCTCCGAGGCGCCCATCAGCTCGGCCGCGACCACGAACAGGAAGCCGAGCCCGAGGCCCGTGCGGAGCGCCACGAGGGTGCCGGGCAGCACCGCCGGCAGCAGGATGCGGCGGGCGAGCGCGAGGCGCGACAGGCGGAAGATGCGCCCGACCTCCACCAGCTTGCGATCCACCGAGGCGATCGCGCCCGAGACCCCGACATAGACCGGGAAGAACACGCCCACGGCGATCAGCACCACCTTCGGCGTCTCGAGGATTCCGAGCCACAGGATGAAGAGCGGCACCCAGGCGAGCGAGGGCACCGCCCGCAGGGCCTGCAGGCTGGGGTCGAGGAGATGCCGGGCGAGCGGGAGCGTGCCGGTGAGGGCGCCCACGAGGATGCCCGCCCCGGCGCCGGCCACGAAGCCGAGGGCGACGCGCAGCAGCGTCGCCTGGACATGCAGCCGGAGGTCCCCGGACTGGGCCAGCGCCAGCAGCGTGCCGAGGACCCGGCTCGGCGGCGGCAGCAGCCGCCCCTGGGCGAGGCCGGACCGGATGGCGAGCTCCCAGCCCAGGGCGAGGGCCAGGGGGATCAGCACGCCGAGGACGAGGCGCCCGCCCGCGCGCCCGGCGTTCCGCCGCCAGGCATGGCTCGGCCCGGTCGTGGCCGGAGCGGCGCGGTCGCCGCCTGCGCCGGGCGCGAGGAGCCGGGACGCGGCGCCCGCGCTCACCGCTCGGACCCGGCGGCGAAGCGGGGATCGATCAGCCCGTCGACGGCCGCGGCCACATCGGTCTCCGCCGGGATCACGCCGGCCTGCTGCAGGGCGAGGCCCGCCGCCCGGATGCTCTCGGCCTGGACCCCGCCGATCTCGGGCCGCGTGAGGTCGGTGCGGGCGAGCTGGCGGGCGATCACGGGTTCGGGCAGCTTCGTCGCGCCCACCAGGGCGCGCGTCACGGCCTCCGGGTTGGCGATCGCGTAGGTGCGCGCCTGCTCGTAGGCGGCGAGGACGATCCGGACGAGGTCCGGATGGGCCTTGGCGAAATCCTCGCGCACGTCGAGGACGCCCCAGGTGTTGGCGGCCGGGTCCCGGAAGAACAGCCGGGTGCCGCCCTCGATCTCGGAGGCCGCCATCATCGGGTCGAGGCCGGCCCAGGCATCCACGTCGCCGCGCTCCAGGGCGGTGCGGCCGTCGGCGTGCTGGAGGAGGACGAGCTTGGCGTCCTTCTCGGTGAGCCCGGCGCCCTGCAGGGCGCGGATCAGGAAGATGTGCGGATCGGTGCCCCGCGTCACCGCGATCCGCTTGCCCTTGAGGTCCGCGGGCGTCCGGATGCCGCTGTCCCGGGTGGTCACCAGGGCGGTCCATTCCGGCTGGGAGTAGGCGTAGATCGCCTTGACCGGGTTGCCGTTGATGCGCGCCAGCAGGGCGGCCGCGCCGGCCGAGGAACCGAAGTCGATGGCCCCGCCGTTGAGGAATTCCAGCGCCTTGTTCGACCCGAGCGACTGCGTCCAGCGCACGGCGATGCCCCGGTCCTTCAGGGCGGATTCGAGGAACCCCCTGTCCTTCAGGACGAGGCTGACCGGGTTGTAGGTCGCCCAGTCGAGGCGGACCTCCGTCACCTCGGCGGCCGTGCTCCGCCGGGCCGTGCCCAGCGGCAGGAGGGCGGCGCAGGCGACGGCGAGGAGGCGGCGGCGGGTGCGGGAGGCGCGGCGGTTCCGCGGGGGAAACGTCATGGGTTCGGGGTCCTGGTGCGGAGAGGGAGGACGGGTCATGGGGCGGTCGGCCCCCGGATCGCGGCGGCGGGGTGGCGATGGGGCGGCCGCGGCAAACCGAGGTTTTCGCGAAGGGTGCGGCCCTCGTAGTCCGTGCGGAACAGGCCGCGGCGCTGGAGCTCGGGGATCACCAGGGCGGCGAAGTCGTCGAGGCCGCCGGGCAGGGTCGGCGGCATGATGTTGAAGCCGTCCGCCCCGTGGGCCTCGAAGCGCTCCTGCAGCGCGTCGGCGATCCGGTCCGGCGTGCCGACCAGGGTCCAGTGTCCGCGCGCCCCGGCGATGCGCAGGTAGAGCTCGCGGATGGTCAGCCCGTCGCGCCTCGCCAGCGTCAGCATCAGGGCCTGCCGGCTCTTGCCGCCCTCGGTCTCGGGCAGGTCGGGCACCAGGGCCTCGTCCGGATAGGCCGACAGGTCGGCGCCGGCCAGCTGTTCGAGGAGCGAGCGGCCGACCACGGGGTGGATCAGATCCTGCAAGGCGCCGTAGCGGTCCTGGGCTTCGCCCTCCGACCGCCCGACGACCGGGAAGGCGCCGGGCATGATCTTGAGATGGTCCGGGTCGCGCCCGAAACCGGCCATGCGGCCCTTCACGTCCGCGTAGAAGGCGGTCGCGTCCTCCAGGGTCGTCTGGGCCGTGAAGATGATCTCGGCGGTGCGGGCGGCCAGCGCCTTGCCGGCCTCGGAGGAGCCCGCCTGCACCACGACCGGGTGGCCCTGGGGCGGGCGCGGCACGTTGAGGGGCCCGCGCACCGAGAAGTGCGCGCCCTCGTGGGCGAGGAGGTGCAACCGGTCCGGGTCGAAGAACCGGCCGGACTCCCGGTCGCGCACGAAGGCGTCGTCCGCGTAGGAATCCCAGAGGCCCCGGACCACGTCGACGAACTCCTCCGCCCGGGCGTAGCGATGGGCGTGGGCGAGGTGGCTCTCGCGGCTGAAGTTCCAGGCTTCGCGCGGGTCGGCGGAGGTCACGAGGTTCCAGCCCGCCCGGCCCTCGCTGAGATGGTCGAGGGAGGCGAACTTGCGGGCGACGTGGAACGGCTCGTTGTAGGTGGTGGAGGCGGTGGCCACGAGGCCGATCCGCTCGGTGACCGCCGAGAGGTGGGAGAGCAGGGTCAGGGGCTCGAACTGCCCGACGTAGCGGATCGCCGTGCGGCTCAGGGCGTCGATGTCCTCGCCCCGGACCGCGACGCCGTCGGCGAGGAAGATCAGGTCGAACTTCGCCGCCTCCGCCGTTCGGGCGATCCGCCGGTAATGCGCGGCGTTGACGCCGGCATCGGCCTGGGCGGACGGGTGGCGCCACGCCGCGACGTGGTGCCCGCCGGGATACAGGAAGGCGCCGAGGCGCATGCGGTCGGAGCGGGCCGGCATCGCGAATCTCCCTCAGGCCGCGCCGACGCGGTACTCGCGCGGCGGCGCGGTCCCGTTGACCGCGAAGGCCCCGACGATGCGGTCCCGGTAGATCCGCGGATTGTGGGAGGCGATGGTGCGGGCGTTGCGCCAGTAGCGGTCGAGACCCAGGCTCTCCTTCACCGCCGAGGCGCCCAGCGCGTCGAACAGGCCGGTGGTGGCCTCCAGCACGAGGTTCGTCACCACCGTGACCGCCTGGTTGACCTCGACATCCGCGAGTGCCGCCGGACCCGTCGTGTCGGTACCGTCGCGGCGGGCCTCGAACGCCCGCTGCAGCGCCTCGGCCGCCTTCAGCACGATGGCGCCGGCCGCGTAGGCGTTGCCCCGGACGCGGCCGACCACGGCCTGGATCTGCGGATCGTCGCCGCTGCGCGCGGCATTGCCGTGGCTGTAGACGCGCCGGCGCTCGGCCACCAGCCGGGCGACGTCCTCGGCCGCCGCCCGGCCGATGCCCGCGAGGGTCGCGAGGTGCACGAGCTGGAAGAACGCCATGGCGTAGGGGAAGCGCGCCGGGTCCGGCTTGATCCAGTCGGGCTCGACCACGACCCCGGTGAAATGCGCGGTGCCGCTCGCCGTCAGCGCCTGTCCGAACCCATCCCAGTCGTCGACGATCTCGACGCCCGGCGCTTCGGTCGAGACCGCCGCGACCACGGGCGCGCCGTCCTCGTCCTGGGCCGAGAGGTGGATCCAGTCGGCGAACAGCGAGCCGGTCGTATAGAATTTCCGGCCGTCGACGACCCGCTCGGCCCCGCGCCGGCGGATGATGGTGTCGAACCGGCCGACCTTGGCCTCCCCGGTCTCCGAGACGCCGCTGCCGATGGTCTGGCCGGCGGCGATCCGCTGGGTCCAGCGCGCCCGCCAGGCGGGCGAGGTCGAGCACAGCACGTCCTCGGTGAAGCCGAAATGCGCGCGCAGCGCGTTGGTGACGTTGGAATCCCCCTGCGACAGCTCGATCAGCAGGTTGAACAGTTCGGGCAGACTCGCCCCGTGCCCGCCCTCCGCCTCGGCCAGGCGCAGGGTGGTGAACCCCGCCTCCTTGAGCCGGCCGATCTCGGCATGCGGCAGCCGGCGTTCGCCGTCCCGCGCCACGGCGGTGGCGCGGATCTCGGCGAAGGCCGGGCGAAAGCGCCCGGCGAGGTCCTCGTAGCGGGCGCTCGGGCCGGCACCCCAGCCCGCATCCGTTTGCGACATGATCCTGCAATCCCGTCCTGAGCTGCGTGCGCACCCCACCCGAACCGGCCGAAGACCACGGGCAGAAGCCGCTGAGATCCGTGATTATCGCCAGAAACTCAAGTCTTCGTCGCAGCAATGACGTGCGATTGCATGCATTTGGGACACGTATCTCCGGGATCATCTTTGGAAGAACGATCATGCTCTGGAAGACGCGATCAGAAAAAGAAGGTTCTTGTTGACCGAATGGTCGGGACCAATACCCTGAACTTCGCAGACGCCCGCCGGTGCCTCTCGCCTGCCCGGGCGAGGGCCGGCGAGGCCACGCCTGCTCCCTCACGCCTCCTCCGGACGGATCCTTCGATGACGACGCGCCGCGAGCTCCGGCTGAACGCCTTCCAGATGGCCTCGCCGGGCCATACCTGGGCCGGCCTGTGGCGGCATCCGCGCGACACGGGCAGCGCCTACAACAGCCTCGACTACTGGGTGGATCTCGCGCGCACCGCGGAGCGCGGCCTCTTCGACGGGGTCTTCCTCGCCGACGTGCTCGGGCAGTACGACGTCTATGGCGGCAATGCCGACGCGGCCCTGGCGCGGGCGGCGCAGGCGCCCAACCTCGATCCGTTCCTGGTGGTGCCCGCCATGGCGCAGGCGACCCGCCACCTCGGCTTCGGCGTCACCGCCAACCTGACCTACGAGCACCCCTATCCCTTCGCCCGCCGGATCACGACCCTCGACCACCTCACCGGCGGCCGGGTCGGCTGGAACATCGTCACCGGCTACCTCGAGAGCGGCGCCCGCGGCATGGGCCAGGACACGGCCCGGGCGCACGACACCCGCTACGACGCGGGGGACGACTTCCTGGAGGCCGCCTACAAGCTCTGGGAGGGCAGCTGGGAGGCGGGCGCCGTCCGGCGCGACCGGGCCGGCGGCGTCTTCACCGATCCGGCACGGGTCCATCGCATCCGGCATGACGGGCCGTACTACCGCGTCGACGGCCGCCATCTCGCCGAGCCCTCGCCGCAGCGCACGCCGGTGCTCTACCAGGCGGGCACCTCCCGCCGGGGCAGGCTCTTCGCGGGGCGCCACGCCGAGGCGGTGTTCCTGAACGGACAGACGAAGCCCCTGGCCGCCAAGGCCGTGCGCGAGCTGCGCGAGGCGGCCCGCGCCGCCGGGCGCGACCCCTACGACATCCGCATGTTCCTCGGCGCCACGGTGATCGTGGCGCCGACCCGCGCCGAGGCCCTGTCCTTGCGCGACGAGTATGCGCGCTACATCGATGTCGAGGGTCAGCTCGCCCTGGTCTCGGGCTGGACCGGCATCGACCTGTCGGCCCTGGGACCCGACGAGGCCCTGGCCTACGTCAAGACCGATGCCATGCAGTCCCTGGTGGAGAACCTGACGCAGGCCGGCGAGCGGCCCTTCACCCGGGCGGACTTCGCCGCGTTCGGCCCGCGCGGGGCGCGCGCGCCCTTCATCGTCGGCGCGCCCTCCGAGGTCGCCGACGAACTCGTGGCCTGGGCCGAGGCCACCGATGCCGACGGCTTCAACCTGACCCGCGCGGTGGCGCCCGAGACCCTGGCGGCCTTCGTCGACCTCGTCGTGCCGGAACTCCAATCGCGCGGCGCCTTCAAGACCCGCTACGCGGCGGGCACGCTGCGCGAGAAGCTGTTCCCGGGCGCAGGCCCGCTCCTCAAGGCGACCCATCCCGGCGCCGGGTTCCGCGGGGATGCGCCGGCGGCTTCGCTGGCGGCCTCGTGAAGCAGAAAATGGAAATTCGCCGCCCGCTGCGAACCACCTGCCGACATCGCGCGAACGCGCGCTCCGGTTCGGCGGCCGGATGCGGACCGGCAACGAGCCCCCCGCATCGAACGTGGATCGTACGGGCCGGTATCGATTCCACCGCGACGGGAATTCGGATCTTGCGGGGTCGGGATAGGGGTCATCCGTGCTCTGGCTCCGGTCGGCAGGTCAGGAGGCCCGATCTGTCGAGATCGGTGGGCGTCTGCCTCAGAACACGGAGTGATCGCCGCGCTCGACGACGGCCTCGCCGCGGACGATGCGCGCATAATAGTCGAACAAGGTCTGCGAACCCGTCGAAGGGGTCGCGTCCGCATCGTATTGGCCCGTCGCCGGATCCAGGACGAGCATGGATTCCGTCGCATAGTAGCGCCCGATGCGTGCAAGCTCCGCTTTGGCGGCGAGGGGCGGCACCAGACGCCCGAACGCGCTCAGGATGGCGATGATCACATCCAGCAGCCTGACCGGAACATGCCGAAATCGCGGTTTGCGCCCGAGCAGGGCGAACAGCCGCTCGCCCTGCGCCTTCGGCGTGATCGCATCGCCCGGTCCCCCGATCGGGAGGATGCGATTGCGCCGGTCTTCCCGATCGAGGCACTCGGCGAGATAGTCTCCCAGATCGTCGTCGCTGATCGGCTTGCACGCCGTCAGCCTGCCGTCCCCGAAGACCAGAAACGGCTTTCCGCGTCTCACGCGATCGAGCTGCCCGGAGAGCGATTTGAAGAAGGCCGTGGGCCGCACGATCGTGTAGTCGAGTCCGGATGCGATCAGCTCCCTCTCGAACGCCAGTTTGGCGCGTTGAAAGGCGAGAATCGGTCTCTGGACACAGATCGCCGAGAGAAGGATGACGTGCGTCACGCCCGCAGCCTTGCTCGTCTGCAACGCGCTCACCTGCGCGCGATAGTCGATCGCCCACGCGTCATCCGGCAATCCCGTGCGCGACGCCAGACACGAGACCAGGACGTCGAAGGGCTCACCGCGGAACCCGTCCCGATCGAGCGACGCGGGATCGGTGACGTCTGCGTACCGCACGGCTGCACCGGAGAGCGACCGGGCGAGGTCTGCTCGTCCCGACGGGTCGGCGCGCTCTGCGCTGCGTCGCACGAGGCACGAGACCGCGTGACCGCGCGACACCAGCGCCCGCACGGTGGCACGACCGATCGTGCCGGTCCCGCCGATGACGAGAACGCGCCTTTGTCGGCCGCCGTTCGGTCGATCCACGCTCACACCTCCCGTGCCGAGTCCGACCAGATCCGACGGCTCCCGCTGCACGTTAGCATCCCCGGCGTGAAATCTGGCCTGTTCCCTGGAACGCGGTGCTTCCTGCCGCATGGCTTTGCGCCCTGTCGCGGATGTCATCGCGGGACGGGACCTGCGGGCGAAGAGCGGGTCGCAAAGCTCCGCCGAGTGGCTGTACCGGTCTCACGAGGGCGCGAGGTGGGCGAAGCGATGCGATCCGTCGCGGCGATGGCCGTCCTGAACCAGCGCCAGCGGTCCGGACGGGTGAGAACGCGCGACGGTCTGGGTGCGATCGGGTCTTCGAGCCGGAAGCGTTCGGACCGGCGCTCGACGGCCACACCCCGAAACGGGCCGCCCCTTCCACGGCATCGGGTTCGCTCAGCCCCCGCCGCAACCATGCGCTCTCGCAGATCCCCTGGACGCGGGCGGAGGCATGGGCCGCTCCTTCGCCAGACGATGGGTCAGGCACGCATCCGTCTCGACGCGTCCGGCGACGGATCCCGCGGGAGCACCTTGATCCGGGAAGAATCCCGAACGGGTCGTTGTCGCACGGCGACGCTCATGGCGAAGCCGGCCATCCGTGCCGCCTCAGCGGACGAGGGCAACCAGGAGCGTGAGCGCACCGCTCAGCGCCAGGCAAGCCGAAATTGGAAAAACCTTCGAAGAGGAACCCTGGTTATCGTTCGCGGCACGGCCGCGCGTGCGCAGTATGTAGCGGTCGAGCGCAGGCTCTGGCGGCGTGATCCACTGTTCAGAAGCTTCACGATTTCTGGCAGCAGACATCCAGAACTCCACTTAATTCCGCGGGCAAGACCCGATATCCAAGCGATACGCACGAACTCGGCTGTTCCCCGGGCGCGCTTCCGACCCGGGTTAAGCAGATCACCAAACCGCTGTCCATGCAAAATAGCGCGTCGCGGACCGAGGATTCCGAATTATACTACTTGAAAGTAGGGGCTCGGCCGGTATTCGGGCCGACGCATGCAGCCAGCGAATGACTGGTATTTGGCATCTGGCATACCAACGAGGCGCGGGCGCTGTCATAGATGCTGCAACGCAAACGAACACCCGGGCCCTGCACCATGATCACCCTGCTCCTCGCCGTTCTCGCTGCCGGCACCGCCAATATCGCGCTGGTGACCTTCCTGGCCGATCGCCTCGGCCCCGAGGCCGGCGCCACTCCGTCCGCCGGCGAGCTCGTCGCCGCGACCCAGGGTTCGCCTGCATCTGCCAAGGCCGGCGCCATCAAGGTCGGAAACCAGAACGCTTCGGCCGGCGCGGCCGTGGCCGCCGCCTGAACACGCTTCGGCTCCGCACGGAAGCGACACGTCCGAAAGCCCCGCCGGGTCCTCCTGGCGGGGCTTTGTCCATTCGCGCTGGGTCGCGCCTCGACCGGGGCTCGGCACGGAGCGACGTCGGCGACGGAGGCGGCAAGCGCCCCGGCTCCCGCGTCGCGGAGAAATTCCCGCGCATCCCGCGGCACGCTTTAACCTCTCGCTTACCCAGACCCACGAGGTTTCGGGTCGGAACAGCCCAGGAGAGAGCATGTCCGACACCATCGACACCGTTGGGGTTGCCGGCGACCGCATCCGCTCGATCATCGAGCGCGTGGAGAAGGTCGAGGAGGAGATCAAGGACCTCATGGAAGCCAAGAAGGAGATCTTCCTGGAAGCCAAGGGCGAAGGCTTGGACGTGAAGATCCTCAAGGAGATCCTGAAGCTGCGCAAGCTGGATCAGGACGCGCGGGACGAGCACGAGACGCTGCTCGACGTCTACATGCGTGCGATGGAGGCTCCGAGCCCGGCGCCGATGGCCGAGGCCGCCTGAGCGCCGACCGGGAACCCGATCGCGCGCCGCGCTGCCGTGGGGGTCGGAGGATCTCCCCGGCAGCGCGCATCCTCGCGTCGTTCACGTCGCCGGGGCGCGGGGTGGCCGAGCGAGGCCGGTGATCGGCGCAAGACCTGCCCGGTCCTGCTCCACCGCCTCGCGCAGCCGAGCGTTCCGGAACGCGACCCGGGCCTGATCGCCCCGCCACGACCGCTGCGCTCGGGCGGGGGAGGGCACCCCGACCGGGAGACGCGTTCTCGCCCACCCGCCGGGATCGCTCGGCCCTGGAGCAACGCGGTTCCGAGGGCCGGACCGTCCCTGGCCGCCCCCCTCTCACCGCGCCGCGGGACCGGGCACCGAGCCGTCCACGGGGCCGGGCCTCACCGAACCGGGATGTCGCCCTGCAACCATCCCTGCAGGATCGCGAACTGGACGATCTGGGCTCGGCTGGTGATGCCCAGCCGGCAGCAGGCCCTGGCCTTCTGCGTTTCGACGGCCTTGGCGGTGGCTCCGAGGCGGTCCGCGACCTCCTTGCTGGTGAAACCGAACGCCACGAAGCGAAGGATGTCCCGCTCTCGATCCGTCAGGGAAGCCCTGTCCTCGTCATGGACGGGACCGGCCACGAGGCGATGGGGACCCGTGGAGCGGGCCGGCAGGCAGGGGTCGATGTAGGTCCCACCCGCGCAGACCGCACGCACCGCCTGCGCGATGTTGAGGAAGGCCGAGCGTTTCAGGACGTAACCACCCGCTCCGGCCTCGAACGCCTGATCGACGTAGACCCGGCTCTCGTAGACGCTGAGGATGATCGTGCGCGCCGGGCTCTGCCGCTCGCCGAGCCTTCGGATCACCGCGACGCCGTTCAGCTCGGGCATGGCCAGATCGAGGATGGCGATGTCGGGCGCCAGTTCCAGGGTGGCCTGGACCGCCGCCGGACCGTTGTCCACGGCAGCGACGATGACGACCTCGCCCGTCTGGGCGAGCAGGTCGGCCACGCCGTGACGGAACACCGGATGGTCGTCCGCCAGGACGGCCCGGATGAGGGAACGCTCAGACATCCTCGGATGCATCCTCCACCAGGCGGATCCGCGCCATGACCGTGGTTCCGCGTCCCGGCGCGGATTCGAGCTCCAGACTGCCGCCGACCAGGGCCATGCGTTCACGCATCCCGATCAACCCGAGCTTGCCCTGGGCGACGAGGGCGCGGGACGAGGCGTCGTCCGCTTCGAAGCCGATGCCGTCGTCGTCGACGGTGAGCGTGAGATGGTCGAGGCCGAACAGCAGCACGACGGAGACGCCGCTCGGCTCGCCCGCGTGCTTGGCCACGTTCGTGAGAGCTTCCTGGGTCAGGCGATAGAGCGTGATGGCGACCTCGGTCGACAAGGCCGCTTCGGGTCCGACCAGCTGGAACTCGGTGGCGACACCGGTGGTGCGGCCCCATTCCCCCACGAGATGACGCAAGGCGGTGACGACGCCGAACTCGTCCAGCGCCGCGGGCCGCAATTCCAGTGTGACGCGTCTCAGGGCCTGCTCGATGTCCTGGGCTTGCCGCAGGAGTTGATCGATCTCGGACTTCGCCTTCGGATCCGCCAGCCGCGACGTGAGGCGCCGCAGCCCGAAGTTGAGGGCGACGAGATGCTGTCCCGCATGGTCGTGGAGATCGCGGGCAAGGCGGCGGCGCTCGTCCTGTCCCGCGCGGTACAACCGGTTCAGCACCGTGTCGCGCTCGCGTTCGGCCGCCTGGCGCGCCGCCGCATCCTCCTCCAGGCGGCCGAGCAGGCGGCCCCGCTCTTCCAGGAGCGCCTGCATCTGCCGCGCGCGGCGCCTGCGCTCCTGCATGATGCGTCGGGCGTCGTGAAGCTTGCCGGACAGGACCTTGAAGCGCCGGTCGAACGCCGCCCCGTCGAGATGGAGCAGGACCGACACGCCTTCGCCCATGTCCCGGAGGCGTGCACGGGCTCCGAGGCAGGTATGGCGCTCCGGGACGCCGTCGACGCCCTCCAGGAACACGGCGCCCGGCACGAGGGCGCCCGTCGTGGCGCAGCAATCGAGGTACCTGAGGAAGGCGTCCCGCTTCGGGCCGTGCCCCACCGGGATCTCACCGACCCGGAGCGCGGGAAGGGATTCGCGGGCGGCCGAATTGAGCGCCTGCAGCAGCCCCCCGCGGCGGACGATCAGCATGGGGCCGGGGACGAACGCGAAGAGCGCGTGGAAGTCGGACCTAGGCGTCGCCGCGTCCGTAGTAGGCCTGCCCTCCCTCGCCGGGAGCGTCGGCGTCGAGGTCGATGACGATCCGGCAGCTGCCGGCGCCGCGGGCGATGGTGTCTGCGAGGGTAACCCGTCCATAGCCCTGGCTCTCCGCAACCATGTGGCCGAACACGTGCGAGGTCATGTTGCAGAGCGACGGGCAGGCCCTCACGAGGTCGCCGAAGGGACAGCGGCGGTTGCCGAGGACGATGCGGTCGTCGGAGTCCTCGATGACGTAGAACTCCCCTCCCAGCCGCCGCTTCAGGTCGACGAGGGCGCCCGGAAGGACCTTGCGGTTCAGCCGTGGCGTGCCCGCCGCCGCGAGATACTGCCTCTGGATCTCCTCGGAGACCGCGAGGCCGACGAGGTTGAGGAAGCCGCTCGCCTCGCGCGTCCCGACGGTGTCCTCGAGGGTCGTGCTCAAGGCCTTGACGACGAGGCCGAGATAGCCCTCGCGGTCGATCGAGATCGGCGCATCACCAAAGTCAGCGCCGCTGGTCGCTTGATCCGCCATAGCACGAATCCCCTCTGCACTTAGCTTCTCAAATCGATAGCACCGCCATTCGTGAAAATCTACGTGACTGTACAGTAAGACTGTAAGAACCAGATATATGTGTTGTTCAAAAAATGAGCGAGACGCAATCGTCGGTTACATCCGTCGACGGACCCTATCGCTCGCGGAAAGTCCGGGTGAACTGGTCCAGGACCGGCTTGACCAGGTAAGACAGGGCCGAACGCTCTTCCGTGGCGACGTGAACCTCCACGGGCATGCCCGGAACCAGGCGTTTACCTGGCCCGAGGCGGTCGAGTTCCCCTCCGTCGAGCTCGACGTAGCCTACGTAGTATGCGTCGTCCCTGCTCCCCTTCGTCGTCGACGGCGAGACGTAGATGTACGGTCCCGGGATGAGGTGTGACGGATCGAGCCTGAAGCGATCGGGCTCTTTCGTCCAGGCGTTCAGGATGAACTCGGTGGGCGTCAAGCCGCGCAGCGTCTTGAGCCTGCGGGCATAGTTGTAGGCATCGATGAACAGATGCAGATGCGTTCGCAGCTGAGCATGGCTGTCGTAGTGGTAGCGTTTGACCGTCGCGTCTTTGATCGTACGGTTCATTCGTTCGACTTGCCCGTTGGTCCAAGGGTGGTTCACCTTGGTCAGACGGTGCTCGATGTTATGCTCGTCGCATACACGATCGAAGATGTGCTGACTGTCGTAGATATCCCGCTGGCGTGACGTGAACTGAATGCCGTTGTCCGTGAGCACAGTGTGGATGCGGTAAGGCACCGCTTCGATGAAGTCGCGGAGGAACTGAGCGGCTTCCATCTTGCCGGCGCTCTCGACCAGCCGCACGAAGACGAATTTGCTGGTTCGGTCGATGGCCACGAACAGCCTGAGCTTGCCCTCAGCGGTGCTGACCTCGGCGATGTCGATGTGGACGTAGCCGATGGCGTAACTCGCAAAGCGCTGCTTCTTGGGTTTGTCGCCGTCGATCTCGGGCAATCGGCTGATGCCGTGCCGTTCCAGACAGCGATGCAGCGAGGACCGGGTCAGGTGCGGGATCGTCGGTTGCAGACCATAGAGGCAGTCGTCGAGCGGGAGCAGCGTGTGCCGTCGGAAAGCGACGATGATCGCCTCCTCCTCGAGCGTGAGCACGGTGGAGCGCGGCTCTTTGGGTCCCATCCGGGCATCCGCCGTCGTCGCCCGTTTGCGCCACTTCTGCACCGTCGTCGGACTGACGCCGTAGCGCCGGGCCAGCGCCCTTACGCTCTCTTCACGTAGCTGGATCGCGCGACGGACTGCCTCCGTCGTGGTGGCGCTTCCATG
>NZ_JBKEZQ010000029.1:0-44492 GCF_053345175.1 Methylobacterium sp. M6A4_1b | reverse complement strand
CGGCCCCGGCACCGCCGCCGGCCCCCATCCCGGCGCCACCACCGCCACCGCCCGCCCCGCCGCCGGCACCGCCGGGTCCGCCCTGCGCGAATGCGCTCGCGGCGCCAATCACCAGGGCCGCCGCCGTCACCGTGCTTCGAAAGAGCTTACTCATGGGATCGATTCCACTCTCGTTGCCGCCAGACGCCGCTCGACGTCGATGCCCCCCGCAACGGGCATCTTCGACAAAACGTTCCCGGTTTTCTTGCGCTCATCTTGACGGTTCAGATGTCCGACCTGTCGGATCAGTTCAGCCGAGCGCAAGCTTGGGTCTTCCACAGCCTGGTTTCATGCGGAGCTTGTCTGTCTCCTGCAACCTGCTGATCACCCTTGTGAAATTCGGCTCAGGCGGTAACGTCCCGCCAAAGCAAGCCGCGGAACGGCGTTGCGCAGAGCACAGGGACGGAACGGATGACAGGTGGGGCCGGCACCATCACAACGAAGGCGGAGGAAGCCGCCGACAACCGACGCCGGATCAAGGCGATCGTCGCGTCCTCGTCGGGCAATCTCGTCGAGTGGTTCGACTTCTACTGCTACGCCTTCTTCGCGCTCTACTTCGCGCCGGTGTTCTTCCCGGCGGGCGACAGCACCAGCCAGCTCCTGCAATCGGCCGCGGTGTTCGCGGTGGGCTTCTTCATGCGCCCGATCGGCGGCTGGCTGTTCGGCCGGATCGCCGACCGCCTCGGCCGCAAGACCTCGATGCTGATCTCGGTGCTGATGATGTGCGCCGGTTCGCTGATGATCGCGGTGCTTCCGACCTACGCCACGGTCGGGCAGCTCGCGCCGGCGCTGCTGCTGCTCGCCCGGATGATCCAGGGCCTGTCGGTGGGCGGCGAGTACGGCACCAGCGCCACCTACATGAGCGAGATCGCCGTGAAGGGCCGCCGCGGCTTCTTCGCCTCGTTCCAGTACGTCACCCTGATCGGCGGCCAGCTCCTCGCCTCGCTGGTGCTGATCATCCTCCAGAGCTTCCTCACCGCCCAGGAACTCACCGCCTGGGGCTGGCGCATCCCGTTCGTGATCGGCGCCATCGCGGCGGTGGTCGCCCTCTACCTGCGCTCGTCCCTCGACGAGACGGCCACGAAGGAGGACATGGCCAAGAAGGATTCCGGCACCTTCTCGGCCCTGTTCAAGCACTGGCGCGCGTTCTGCGTGGTGCTCGCCTACACCGCCGGCGGCAGCTTGAGCTTCTACACCTTCACCACCTACATGCCGAAATACCTCTTCAACACGGCGCATATCGACAAGGTGACGGCCTCGCAGATCTCCACGGCCGCGCTGTTCGTCTACATGATCATCCAGCCGTTCTTCGGCTGGCTCTCGGACCGGATCGGGCGCAAGGCCAACATGCTGCTCTACAGCGGCCTCGGCACCCTCATGGTGGTGCCGTTGATGACGGCCATCGGAGCCACCCAGAACGCGGTCCTGTCCTTCGCCCTGATCATGGTCGGGCTGATCGTGATCAGCTTCTACACCGGCATCAGCGGCATCGTGAAAGCCGAGCTGTTCCCGACGCAGGTGCGGGCGCTCGGCGTCGGTCTCTCCTACGCCATCGCCAACTCGCTGTTCGGCGGCACCGCCGAGATGGTCGCGCTCTACCTGAAGCAGGTCGGCTCCGAGAGCACGTTCTTCTGGTACGTGACGGTCATGCTCGGCATCGCCTTCATCGGCTCGCTGATCATGCCGAACCCGAAGCGGCACGGCTACCTCGACGGCGACGGCACGGTCGAGGAGGCCCTGATGCGCAAGACCCGGCTCTCGGCCGCCTGAAACGACGATCGTTCTAAACCCCTGCAGCACGCGGTGCCGGCGCACCGCGTGCCTTTTCATGGCCGGTTCGTGGCGCGCTTCCGGGCGCCGGCGGCTGCGTGTCCGACGGTCTCCCGATCTCGGCCTCTGTCAAGCCGGATCGCATGAACCGAACCTGACCATTCTTTAAGGTGACTTCGAAAACGGGCGGGATCACGGTCGTGATCAGAAGAGAGCTTCGGCGCGGACAGGTCGAGCTGGCCTGAGATGCCTGGCGCCGCTCGTCTTCGGAGGTATTGCCATGACCAAGACAAGAACAGTCGCCGCTTTCCTCGCCGCCACCGCGCTCCTCGGCGGAGTCGCCCTCGCCAACGACGCCGCGAAGATCCCGGCCCTCCCGCCGGTCGGCGCCGCGCAGCAGGCTGCCGACGCGGACGTCGGCAAGCTGTCGAAGGACGGCGCCCAGGCCTTCCGTGACCTGCATCTCGCCCGCATCGCCATCTTCGACGCCGACCCGACCCTCGCCAAGGACCTGATCGAGAAGGCTCAGGCCTCGCTGGCCAAGGCCAAGACCGACGCGGCGGTCTACACCAAGGCCGAGGCGGACCTGCGCGGCCCGGCCCAGCCGGCCGGCACGACCAAGAACGCCGACACGGCCAAGAACGCCGACACGACCAAGAACGCCGGTCCGGCCCAGGCGTCCGCCCAGCCCACGGCCTGGCTCCCGGTCGACGGGCAGCTGACCCTCGGCGAGGATTTCGTGGCCACGCCGACCAAGGCCGCCGCGGTGGCGACCGCCAACAAGAGCCTGGAGAAGGGAGACCGCAAGGCGGCCATGGACGGGCTGAAGCTCGCCGGAGTCGACGTGAACTTCGTCCTCGCCGTCGTGCCTCTGGACCAGACCTCGACCGAGGTCGGCCAGGCCGCCAAGCTCATCGGCCAGGGCCAGTACTACGAGGGCAACGCCCTCCTGAAGAAGGTGGAGGACGGCGTGCGCTTCGACGTGGTCGACGTGCTCGGCACGCCCCGGAAGACCGCGACCCCGGCCGCCGCGACGGCCTCGACCGCGCCCCAGAAGTGATGCGCCGACCCGCCGGCCGCCTCGCGAGGGCGGCCGCTCCGTTTCGATCGAGAAGGCAGACTCGCCATGGGCATCGGGATTGGTTTCGGGCTTCTGGTCTCCGCCATCGTCACCGGCTTCGGACTCGTGCTGGCCTCGGGGCTCGTCCTGCACCCGATGGACGGGCAATTGCCGAGCGACTGGGGCTGGAGCCTCGTCATGATGGGCGGGGCGAGCCTGCTCGCCTTCGGCTCCGTCGGCTGGCGCCGCATCGCCGGCCGCACGACTTGAGAGCCGTCAGCCGGTCTCGCCCAGCACCGCCCGGCGCTGCCGGTCCAGCTCCTCGCTGTAGCGCTTCAGGGTGTGGCTCTCGGTGAGGAGGCCGATGACCTTGCGGGTCTTGAGGTCTTCCACCACCGCCAGGGCCTCGCTCTCGGTGCGGTCGAAGATCGCCGTGGCGACCTTGGCGTTCATGTCGGCCGTGAGAACGTCGTCCGCGTGCCGCAGCAGCCCGGCGAGGTCGGGCGAGCCGTCCTCCGCCTCCCGCAGGGCCGCGTGGGCCTCCGGCACCAGGATGATACCGGCATAGCGCCCGTCCGCGTCCACCATCACCACCCGCGAGGGCGAACCGAGGGGGTGCTTGCGCAGGAAGTTCGCCAGGGTCTGATCGAGGCTGGCCGTCTGCACCTCGCGGCGCATCAGCTTCCCGACGGTGAGGGTCCGGATCCAGCCGACGTCGTGGGCGCTGCGGATGCTCTCGCCGCGCAGGTGGAAGCGCCAGGTGGCGAAGGAGTAGCCGAAGGTCTTGCGCACCGTCAGCGACGAGGCGATCACCGCCACCAGGACGAGGCCGGTGATCGGGAAGCTCCCGGTGAGTTCGAGGGCGAGGAACGTCATGGTCAGCGGGCCGCCGATCACCGCCACCGCCAGGGCGCTCATCCCGATCACCGCATAGGCGAGCGGGGGCAGCCCGAAGGCGGAGAGGCCCGGCAGGATCAGCGGCATCCCGGCGGCGAAGATCTCGCCCGCGATCGCTCCCAAGAAGAGCGAGGCGAAGAACAGGCCGCCGCGAAAGCCCGACCCGATCGAGATCGCCGAGGCGGTCGCCTTGGCGACGAACAGCAGGATCAGGGCGGAGAGGCTGAAGGTGGTGCCGTGGGCCTCGAGGTGCAGGTGCAGCGCCCCGTGTCCGCCCGAGAGCACCTGCGGCGAGGCGAGGAGCGCCAGGCCGCCGACGCAGAAGCCGCCGAGGATCGGGACGCACAGGGTGGGCAGGCGGGTGGCGCGGAACGCCGCCTCGACCAGGGTGACGCCGCGCATGATGAGGATGCCGAGCCCGGCGCAGACGAGCCCGAGGACGAGGCTCGGCACGGTGTCGAGGGTGGTGAGCACCGTCGTGGTGATGGCGTCGGCGCGCTCGACGGCGACGAGGGAGGTCTGCGCCACCAGGGCGCGGGCGACGACGCTGCCGCACAGGGCGGCGACCACGACCGGCGTCAGGGTCGCGATCGAGTAGGTGCCGATGATGAGTTCGAAGGCGTAGAACGCGCCCGTCAGGGGAGCGCCGAAGGCCGCCGCGATGGCCGCCGCCGCGCCGCAGCCGACGAGGGTGCGCTGGTCGGCGCGGCGCAGCTCGAACGACAGGCCGAGGCGGGAGGCGAGGCCGGCGCAGAACTGGGTGTAGGCCGCCTCCATCCCCACGGAGACGCCGCTGCCGTTGGAGATGGTGTTCTGGATCACCACCACGGTGGAATCGCGGATCGACATCCGGCCGCCGTGCAGGGCGTTCGCCTCGATCGGGTCGACGACGGCACGGCGGGGGCGGCCGCGCCAGCGCAGGGCCAGCGTGAACAGCGCCAGCAGCACGCCCCCGAAGGCCGGCGCCAGCAGCATCACCAGCGGCGGAAGCTCGGTGGCGGCGCTGAGGCGCAGGCCGGGCGGCAGGCCGTAGAGCAGCTCGCGCATGCTCTGGGTCGCCTGGTTCATGCCCGCGACCGCGACGCCGCCGCAGCACCCGATCAGGGCGGCGAGCACGATCAGGCCGATCTCGCTGCCGCGCACCAGGGCGCGAAGCTGCCCGGGCGCCTGCACGAGGACCTGTTGGGCGACCGGCGGGCGGGATGAGGCGGGTTGCGGTGGCATCGACCGGTGTCGGGGGCGGGCGCCGGGAGGAGAGCGCGCGGGAGACGGACCCGCGCCCTGCTTAGCCTGCCCGCCCGCTCTGCGTCGACAGCTCCGGCCTTCGCCGAGCCCGCCCCGCCGCATCCGGCGCGGGATGGCCCATACTTTTGCCGACGATCGGCCGAAGGCGGCTTGAAATGCGGCGCGGCTCGGGATAGATCGCCCGCAGTGCCGCTGTAGCTCAGTTGGTTAGAGCGCTTGATTGTGGATCAAGAGGTCCCCCGTTCGAGCCGGGGCAGTGGTACCATTCCTATCCGTTGAATGTTTTGCGGCGGTCGTGCTCGGGCATGGCCGCGTTCGGCGTTTCCCTCGGTCCGCATGCGGGCCGCGATGTGCCAAAACGCTCTGGACACCGTGTCAAACTTGCCACGGGATTGCCCCAAACCGGGCCGTGTTGTCGCCACATCTGTCAAGCTAATCTCAATCCGTCGCCAGGGAACGGGGTTGGGTCGCGCAGATGCAGGGTCGGAATGTCGGATCGTCACGGACCGTCTTCGCCAAGGGCTCGCTCGCGTCGCGTTCCGGCTTCGTTGCCGGTTCGTCGGCCTCGGATGCCCTGACGCTCGGGGGCCGCGTCGGCCGCGACCATGGCAGCCGCCCCGCGCTCACCCGCTCCGTCCTCTCGATGCTGCTGCTGGCCGGCGGCCTCGGCGCCGCACTGTCCTACGGCGTCGGCCCCGAGACCGGCGTGGTGCAGTCGGCCCATGCGATGACCGAGATCACCATGCCGCGCCCGCGCGTCCAGCCGGTGCCGGTGATCCTGCAGGCCTCCGCCCAGGCGATCGCCCCCGCCGCGCGCGCCGTCATCACCGCGTCCTCGGCCTTCGCCCCGGTGCACGACCTCGACACCGAGCTCGGCTCCAACGCCGTCGACCGCGTCTCCTACGACTACCTCCTCACCGAGAGCTCGGTCGGCGACCCGAACGAGGTGCTCGAATTCGGGCCGATGAAGATCCGGCGCCACCTGGTGCAGAAGATCGTCCGGGCCGCCCAGGCGGTGCAGACCGATCCCGTGCTGCTGATGGCGGTGGCCGACAAGGAATCCAGCTTCAAGACCGAGGTCCAGGCCCAGACCTCCTCGGCCACCGGCCTGTTCCAGTTCATCGAGCGGACCTGGTTGGGCGTCGTGCGCGACTTCGGGCCGAAATACGGCCTCGCCACGGATGCGGCCCTGGTGGTCGCTGGCGACAACGGCCGCCCCACCGTCCTCGATTCCGCCGAGCGCACCCGCATCCTCGAGATGCGCCGCGACCCCTACCTCTCCGCCCTGCTGGCCGGCGAGATGCTGAAGCGCGACGCCGCCCGCATCGCCCTGCGCATCGGCCGCGAGCTCTCCCTCGGCGAGGTCTACCTCGCCCACTTCCTCGGCCCGGACGATGCCGAGGACTTCCTCGCCAGCGTGGTCGACAAGCCGAAGGCCGCCGCCGCCTCGATGCTGCCCGGCCCGGCCCGCGCCAACAAGACGATCTTCTTCGCGGCCCAGCGCGGACGCCGGAAGGCGGTCAGCCTGTCGGTGGCGCAGGTCCACGAGAAGTTCGAGGCGATGATGAGCACCCGCGGCGAACGTTACCGCGACGTGCGCTCGGTGGCCGGCATCCTAGCCTACGCCGACGCGACGGTCGACTAGAGACGGCGGGTTCCGCCCGAACGGAGCCGAACGCCGTCTTCGCGCCGGCAGCGAGCGGAGATCGGATGCCGAAACGCACAGCGTGAACGTCGTCGCGGATGATTTACCGCAACTGACCGTGTCCTCCCGGCTTTAATGTCGGCGAGCCCGCTCCCGGGTTCGTCCCGAGACACGAACGGCGGAGGCCCTGCTTGCCGGACCTGAAAGGTACGAACGCGGATTCACCCTCCGCCGTCAGCCGGACGTCGCTCGCGGACAGCCTCAGCCCCGGCCTCTCGCTGGACCGGATCGGCCAGGCCCTCGCCGCCTTCTACGACGACCTGATCGCCGAGGGCGTTCCCGAGCACCTCGCCGTTCTCGTCCGCAAGGTCCAGCCCGAGCCCGCGGCACGTCCGGACCCGGACAGGGCGCGCGCCTGCAAGATCGCCCTCGTGGTCGAGGACGACGCCGCCACGCGCTCCCTCGCGGAGGCGCTGCTGAGCGACACCGAACTCACCGCGATCGGCTGCGACAGCGCCGAGGCGGCCCTGAACATCATGCGCGAGCGCGGCGGCGACGTCGCTCTGGTCTTCACCGATGTCAACCTCGCGGGCGCGATGGACGGGGTGCAGCTGGCCTCCGCCGTGGCGCTGCTCTGGCCGGCGACCCGCATGGTCGTGACCTCGGGCCGACGGGCCGAGCGGCCGGGCACCCTGCCGGAGCAGGCCGTCTTCATCCCGAAGCCCTGGCGGCCCTTCGACCTCCTGACCGAGGCCGAACTGGCGACGAGTGCGCCGCAGCCGATCGTGTCCTGAGGCGGACCGCTCCCGTCGCCGGTCCTTCGATCCCGCGGCCGGCGCCCGGCGGATGACTCCGGGCGCGGCCTGGCGCATGAAGCCCGAAGCATGAAGCCCTGAGCCGGAAGCCGGGCGCGAGCCCCGGCGCACGACTTGCATTCCCGAACCCAGCGTCCGTGCCGACCAGACCGCGCCCGAACCGCGTGGTGGAGCCCCTCGCCTTGCCCATCCTGTCCGTCCGCCACCTCACCATCTACCGCTACCGGCAGCCGGTGGCCTTCGGTGAACACCGCATCCTGTTCCGACCGCGCGACAGCTACGACCAGCGCCTGATCTCGGCGACCCTGAAGATCACGCCCGAGCCGAGCGGCCTGCGCTGGCTCCACGACGTCTTCGGCAACTGCGTCGCCGTGGCGACCTTCGCGGGCCGTGCCGCGCAGCTCACCTTCGAATGCGCGATCACCCTCGACCACACGCCGGAATCGGCGCCGGTCTTCCCGATCGCGGCCCACGCGGCCTTCTATCCGTTCGGCTACGGCGCCGACGACATCCCGGATCTCAGCCGCTCCATGGAGCGGCAGTATTCCGATCCCCGCAACGAGGTCGATGCCTGGGCCCGCAGCTTCGTGCCCCCCTCCGGCCGGATCGGCACCCAGGATCTCCTGGCGGAGATGACCCGCAGCGTCCGGCGCAACTTCGCGTATCTCGCCCGCTCCGAGAAGGGCGTCCAGGACCCCGTCACCACCCTGCGGCTGAAGCGCGGAAGCTGTCGCGATTTCGCGGTGTTGATGATCGAGGCCGTGCGCGCGCTCGGCATGGCGGCGCGCTTCGTCTCGGGCTACCTCTACAACCCACGCGGGGATCGCGACCGGCACGTGGGCGGTGGCTCGACTCATGCTTGGGTGCAGGTCTACCTGCCCGGCGCGGGCTGGATCGAGTTCGACCCGACGAACGGTATCGTCGGGAACCGCGACCTCATCCGGGTCGCGGTGGCGCGGGACCCGCGTCAGGCTGTACCGCTGCACGGATCGTTCTTCGGGTTTCCGGCGGACGACCTGGGCATGACGGTGAGCGTTCATGTCGATGAAGTCGAGCCGGGACCCGGGGGGCCTCGCGTGACCGATCCGAACTTGGCGCGTTGACGCACCGGCACGGCGCCCGCCGCCCGGTCGAAGACGAAGAGCGTGTGTTTCTAAACAGGATCAGGTGGTCGTCATGAAAATCAGGACTGGGTTCGACATCGCCTTCGAATCGGTTCAGCCGACGCCGATGATCCTCGCGCTCAGCGTGCATCCCTCCCGGATGCCGGACGTCATGACGCCCCACGTGATCAGCTTCGATCCGCCGATCCCGTCCCAGGATTACCGCGACGTCTTCGACAACATCTGCACGCGCATCGTCACGCCGCCCGGTCGCCTGACGATCTCGGCCGACTTCGTGGTCCAGGATTCCGGCCTGCCCGACGCCTACGCGCCCTACGCGCAGCAGGTCGAGGTGCAGAACCTGCCCAACGACGTACTCGTCTACCTCCTGGGCAGCCGTTACTGCGACACCGACAAGCTCTCGGAGACGGCGTGGTCGCTGTTCGGCGGGACCCCGATGGGCTGGGGCCGGGTTCAGGCGATCTGCGACTACGTCCACGACCGGATCCGCTTCGACTACATGTGCGCCGACGCCACCCGCACGGCCTGGGACGGCTTCATGCAACGCCAGGGCGTCTGCCGCGATTTCGCGCATCTGGCGGTCGCGTTCTGCCGCTGCATGAACATTCCGGCGCGCTATTGCACCGGCTACCTCGGCGATATCGGGATTCCGCCGGTGCCCGATCCGATGGATTTCTCGGCCTGGTTCGAGGCCTATCTCGACGGGAATTGGTACACGTTCGACGCGCGGCACAACACGCCGCGCATCGGACGGATCGTGATGGCCCGCGGCCGCGACGCGACCGACGTCGCCATCACCACGAATTTCGGCTACGCGCACCTCGCCCGCTTCGACGTCCACACCGACGAGGTCTTCTGATCCCGCCGATGCGCCGGAGCGAGGCATGACGCGCCCCGCCCCGGCAGGACCACCGCTACTTGTCGAGGTCCTGGGCCATCTTCAGGTGATGTTCCAATGCCGGCTGCGTCTTGGCCGCCCAGGCCTTCAGATCCGGGTTGTCGCCGCCTTTCGCGTAACGCTGGAACAGGTCGACGGCGTCCTTGTGCGCCTTCACCTGATCGGCGTGGTACTGCTTCGTGAAGGCGTCGCCCTGGAGGCCCTTCAGGCTGTCGAGCTTGCCCTGGTGGGTGCTGTCGAGGGCCGTCGGCAGGGTCGCCTGGACCTTCCCGCCCTGGACCATCGCCTTCATCTCGCCCGTCGTCTTCTCGTGGTCGGCGATCATCCGCTGGGCGTAGGCCTTGGTCGCCGCGTCGCTGCGCTCGGCCGCGAGCCGGCTGGTCTGGATCTCGAAGAGGTCGCTGATCCCGGCCTGGCTCACGAAATCCGCCGTGGAGGGGCTGACTCCGATCAGCGCATTCACCCCCGTCTTCTCGCCCACCGACTGCGCCGCCGCGGGTCCCGCGAGCAGCACCGTGACGGCGATCATCGCCCTGCGTTTCATCACACCCTCCCAACGCGGTTTCATCCGCGAGAACCTCGGCGCGCCCGCTCTGTTCCCCCCGGAGCGCGGCCAAGGTCGCGGGTCCGAATTTACGCGGCTTCACCACGAATCCAGGGTGGAGGGACGAAAAGTGCGGCGCTGCGCGTTGCACTCCTGCAAGCAGGAGAGATCGAGATGGATGCACGCCTCATCGCGATGAACAACGAGGCCAACCGAATCGCCTCCGAGCGTCTGCTCGAACAGCTTCGGGACGAAGGCCTGCGCTACCGGCTCTGGGTCACCGGAACGCCGCAGGGCGACACCCTGCATCTGCGGGTGAACCGGTTGTGCCCGGAAATGCGCCAGCGCATCGACAAGGTGCTGCGCGGACGTGGCCTCACCCTGGAGATCGCTGAGGCCTGAGCGGCGGACCTATGCCGCCCCCCGCCCCTCGGCCCAGGGCGCGGCCGCGAGCACCCGGGCCAGATACGCGATCAGGGCGAGGACCCGCGCCGGGCGCGGATCGCCCGGCGGTGTCACGAGGTGGAGGTCGATCCGCGGCGGCGTCCAGCCCGGCAGGGCTCGCACCAGCCGCCCGTCGCGCAGGTCCTCCCACACCATGAAGTCCGGCTGGACCGCGAGGCCGAGGCCGGCGCGCAGGGCCGGCGCCAGGGCATCGGCATTGTTGGCCCGCAGCGGGCCGTCCGGCACCACCGTGGCCTCCTCGCCGGCGGGGCCGAGGAAGCGCCAACGATCCGGGCTCGGCAGATAGGCGTAGCCGAGGCAGGCATGGGCCGCGAGGTCGCGCGGATGGGCTGGGCGGCCGTGCCGGGCGAGGTAGTCCGGCGTGGCGACGAGGGAGCGGTGGATGGTGCAGAGCCGCCGCGCCCGAAGCGAGGAATCGGTCAGGGCGGCGATGCGCAGGCCGAGGTCGAAGCCGCCGCCGACCAGGTCGATCAGGTCGTCGCCGAGATGCAGGTCGATGCTCAAGCCCGGATGGGCCGCGAGGAAGTCCGGCAGGAGCGGCGCCACGTGCAGCACCCCGAAGGACATCGGCGCGGCGAGCCGGACCTTGCCGCGCGGCTGCGCCGCCGCGTCCCGGGCCTGGGCCTCGGCCGCCTCGCCCTCGGCGAGGATGCGCGCGGCGGCCTCCCGCGCCGAGGCACCGGCCTCCGTGAGCGCCAGCTTGCGCGAGGTGCGGTGGAACAGTCGCGCGCCGATCCGTGCCTCCAGCCGGGTCACCGCCTTCGACACCGTGCCCGTGGTGATGCCGAGTTCCGTCGCCGTCCGGCCGAAGGAGCCGGTCTCGACGACCTTCGCGAAGATCGCCCAGGCTTCGAGATCGGGTAGTTTCATGTGCCGACTTTCGGAAACGATGCCTTTCCATCGTTTCCATTTTCGAAAGGGGAGGCAAGGGGCATCTTCCGGTCATCGCAGCACGGCCGGTCCCCGGCGCGGTGCGGCCCCGAAGGAGTGCGTCCCATGTCCCAGAACGGCATCCATCACGTCACGGCCTTTTCCGGCGACGCGTCGCGCAACGTCGACTTCTACACCCGGGTGCTCGGCCTGCGCCTGGTGAAGAAGACCGTCAATTTCGACGATCCCGGCACCTACCACCTCTATTACGGTGACGAGACCGGCCGCCCCGGCACGATCCTGACCTTTTTCCCGATCGCGCACGCGGCCCCCGGCCGGGTCGGGATCGGCGAGACCCAGGAGACCGCCTTCCGGGTGCCGCGCGCCGCGATCGGCTGGTGGACCCACCGCTTCATCGAGAAGGGCGTCACCCACGACGCCCTGGTCCAGGTCCTGGGCGAACCGACCCTGCGCTTCCGCGACCCCGACGGCATGATGCTGGCCCTGGTCGGCACCGAGACGGCGGCCACGGACGCGCCCTGGACCGGCACCGGGATCCCGGCGGACTTCGCGATCCGCGGCTTTCACGGCGTCACCCTGCTCCTCGAGAAGGCGGAGGCCACGGCGGCGGTCCTCACCGGCGTGTTCGGCTTCCAGGAGGCCGGCCGCGAGGGTGCGGCGACCCGCTACGCCAGCGACGCCGCGGAGGGCGGCTTCGTCACCTTGCGGGCGGTGGGCGGCTTCCTGCCCGGCCGTCAGGGCGCCGGCTCGGTGCATCACATCGCCTTCCGGGCGGCGGACGATGCGGAGCAGGCGCGGATGGTGGAGGTGCTGACCCGCACCCACGGGCTCGGCGTCACCGAGCAGCGGGACCGGCAGTACTTCCGCTCGGTCTACTTCCGCGAGCCGGGGGGCGTGCTGTTCGAGATCGCCACCGACGTGCCGGGATTCGCCGTCGACGAGCCGGTGGAATCCCTGGGGCGCGCCCTCAAACTGCCGGCCTTCCTGGAGCCGCACCGGGCCCAGATCGAGGGGCACCTGCCCCAGGTCGCCTGACGAGACAGGCGCCCGCTCCCCCCGGAGCGGGCGCGCACGCCCCAGACATCCACGAGGTTGCCATGACCGAGACATCCCTGGGCTTCGTCCATCGCTTCGTGCCCGCCAGCGCGCCCGGCCGGCCGCCGCTCCTGCTCCTGCACGGCACCGGCGGCGACGAGGCCGACCTCCTGCCCCTCGGCCGGACCCTGCTGCCCGGGGCCGCCCTGCTCTCCCCGCGCGGCGCCGTGCTGGAGAACGGCATGCCGCGCTTCTTCCGCCGCCTCGCCGAGGGCGTGTTCGACGAGGCCGACATCCGCCGGCGCGCCGCCGATCTCGCGGGCTTCATCGACGAGGCGCGCAGGGCCTACGGCCTCGCCGCGCCGGTGGCGGTCGGGTTCTCGAACGGCGCCAATATCGCCGCGGCCCTCCTCCTGCTGCATCCGGAGGTGCTCGCCGGCGCGGCGCTGCTGCGTCCGATGGTGCCCCTGCGCGAGACGCCGCCGGTGGACCTCGCCGGACGGCCGGTGCTGATGCTCTCGGGCGCCGCCGACCCGATCGTGCCGGCCGCCAATGCGGGTGCGCTCGCGGAACGCCTGCGGGCCGGCGGCGCCGCCGTCACCCACGAGACCCTGCCGGTCGGGCACGGTCTCTCGCAGGCGGACGTGACCCGGGCCGGCGCCTGGCTCGCGGGCCTCGCCGCCGTCTGACCTCAGGCCGATGCCCGCCCCGCGCCGCGGCGGGCATCGGCCACGGTGTAGCCGACCGCGCCCAGGACCATCAGGGCGAGGACGTACCAGGTGAGGGCGTAGACGAGGTGGTTGTCGGGGAAGTGCAGGATCGTCAGCCCGCCCACGGGCCAGCCGCCGGGGTTCGGGGCGGCGTCGGCATCGATGAAGTAGGAGGCGACCCGCGTCAGGCCCTGAGCGGCGGCGATGGCGGGGACGTCTCGGGAATACCAGCGCCTGGCCTCGGGGGCGTTGCTGCGCAGGAAGGCGCCGCCCGGTTCGGTCAGGCGCAGCAGGCCGGTAACCGTGGTCTCGCCGACGGTCTGCCCGTCCGCCCGTGTGGCGGGATCACGCCGGTTCTGCGGGACGAAACCGCGATTGACCAGGATCGTGGTGCCGTCGCCGCGCTCCAGCGGTGTCAGGACCCAGAAACCCGCACCGAGGTCGGTGACCGCCTGGACCAGGGTCTCACGCTCCTGGCGGAAGCGCCCGGAGGCCCGCACGCGCCGATAGGCGTCGGCCTCCCCCGTCAGGCCGTTCCAGGTGCCGGGGCCGGGCGCGTCGACCGGATCGGCGCGCACGCGGGCTTCGACGCGGGCGACGAGATCGTGCTTCCAGGCCCGGCGCTGGACCTGCCAGGTCCCGAGCGCCGCCAGGCCCGTCGCAAGGACGAGACCCGCGATCGCGATGGCGGCGAGGGCCAGGGGAGAGCGCCGCGCCGCCGGCCGAGGGCCGGCCATCAGCCCATATGCATGTGCTGCGGCATCATGTTGGTGTTGAGGTGGTACATCACCCACAGGGAGCCGGCGAGCGTGATGATCACCAGCGTCAGGGTGAAGATCAGCGCGAGGATGGTCCAGCCCCCCTCCGACTTCGTGTTCATGTGCAGGAAGTAGATCATGTGCACGACGATCTGCGCCACGGCGAAGATCATGATCACGATGCCGGTGATCCGGTCGTTGCCGATCACGTTGCCCATCACGAGGATGAACGGGATGGCCGTCAGGATGACCGACAGCACGAAGCCGGTCATGTAGTCCTTGAAGGTGCCGTGGCTGGCGCCGTCGGCGTGCCCATGCCCGTGGTCGTGCCCGTGGTCGTCGTGTCCTGCCTTCGACGCGGCGCTCATTGCAGGACTCCCATCAGGTACACGAAGGTGAAGACGCCGATCCAGATCACGTCGAGGAAGTGCCAGAACATGCTGAGGCAGAGCAGCCGGCGCTTGTTCTCGGGCACCAGCCCGCGCTTGTGCACCTGCGCCATCAGCGTCACCAGCCAGACGATGCCGAGGCTGACGTGCAGGCCGTGGGTGCCGACCAGGGTGAAGAAGGCCGACAGGAAGGCGCTGCGCTGGGGCGTCGCGCCCTCGTGGATCAGGTGGTGGAACTCGTAGAGCTCGAGCCCGACGAAGGCGAGGCCGAACAGGCCGGTCACGGCCAGCCAGATCTGCACCCGGCTGAGGTCGCCCTTCTCCATCTCCAGCATGGCGAAGCCGTAGGTGATGGAGGAGAACAGCAGCATCGAGGTGTTCAGCGCCACCAGCGGCAGGTCGAACAGGTCCTTCGGCGACGGCCCGGCGGCGTAGTTCCGGCCCACCACCGCGTAGGTGGCGAACAGGGCCGCGAAGATGAGGCAGTCGCTCATCAGGTAGAGCCAGAAGCCGAGCATCGTGCTCCCTTCCGGGTGATGCTCGCCCTTCGCGTCGTAGAAGGCCGTCGGGTCGACCTGGGGGATCGCCACGGACGGGCTTCGGCCCGGCTCGAAGTTCATGGCAGGAGTCGCGTGGGTTGCCATGATCTCAGACGCGCTCCGCCAGCAGGGAGGTCCGCTGGGCTTCCGTCCGGACGACCTCGTCGGCCGGGATGTAGAAGTCGCGGTTGTAGTTGAAGGTGTGGCCGATCGCGACGACCGCGATCGCGGCGAAGCTGAAGGCCGCCAGCCACCAGATGTACCAGATCATCGCGAAGGCGAAGACGATGCTCAGCACGCCGAGGATCAGGCCGGCCGCGGTGTTCTTCGGCATGTGGATCGGCTTGAAGCCCTGGAGGGGGCGGGCGTAGCCGCGCTTCTTCATGTCCCACCACGCGTCGTGATCGTGGATCACCGGCGTGAAGGCGAAGTTGTAGTCCGGCGGCGGCGACGACGTCGCCCATTCCAGGGTCCGGCCGCCCCACGGGTCGCCGGTCGTGTCACGCAGCTGCTCGCGGCGCATGAAGCTCACCACCAGGGTGACCGCGAAGGCCGCGATGCCGCAGAGGATCAGCACCGCGCCGAAGGCCGCGATGATGAACCAGATCTGCAGGGACGGGTCGTCGAAGTGCTGGACGCGGCGGGTCACGCCCATCAGGCCGAGAACGTAGAGCGGCATGAAGGCGACCCAGAACCCGGTCAGCCAGAACCAGAACGACACCTTGCCCCAGAACTCGTCGAGCTTGAAGCCGAAGGCCTTCGGGAACCAGTAGGTGATGCCGGCGAGCATGCCGAACAGCACGCCGCCGATGATGACGTTGTGGAAGTGGGCGATCAGGAACAGGGAGTTGTGCAGCACGAAGTCGGCCGGGGGCACGGCGAGCAGGACGCCGGTCATGCCGCCGATGACGAAGGTCACCATGAAGCCGACCGTCCAGAGCATCGGCACTTCGAAGCGGATGCGACCCTTGTACATGGTGAAGAGCCAGTTGAAGATCTTGGCGCCCGTCGGGATCGAGATGATCATCGTCGTGATGCCGAAGAACGAGTTCACGCTCGCGCCCGAGCCCATCGTGAAGAAGTGGTGCAGCCACACGAGGTAGGACAGGATCGTGATCACGACCGTGGCGTAGACCATCGAGGCGTAGCCGAAGAGGCGCTTGCTCGAGAAGGTCGAGACGATCTCCGAGAACACGCCGAAGGCCGGCAGGATGAGGATGTACACCTCCGGGTGCCCCCAGATCCAAACCAGGTTCACGTACATCATCGGGTTGCCGCCGAGGTCGTTCGAGAAGAAGTGCGTGCCGACGTAGCGGTCGAGCGACAGCAGCGCGAGAACGGCCGTGAGGATGGGGAAGGCGGCGACGATGAGGATGTTGGTGCAGAGCGCGGTCCAGGTGAAGACCGGCATCTTCATCATGGTCATCCCCGGCGCCCGCATCTTCACGATGGTGGCGATGAGGTTGATGCCCGAGAGCAGCGTCCCGATCCCGGCGATCTGCAGCGCCCAGATGTAGTAGTCGACGCCGACGCCCGGGCTCATGGCGGGTCCCGAGAGCGGCGGATAGGCCAGCCAGCCGGTGCGGGCGAACTCGCCGACGAACAGCGAGGCCATCACGGTCACGGCTCCGCTCACCGTCATCCAGAAGCTGAAGTTGTTGAGGAAGGGAAAGGCGACGTCGCGGGCGCCGATCTGCAGCGGCACGACGAAGTTCATCAGGCCCGTGACGAGCGGCATCGCCACGAAGAAGATCATGATCACGCCGTGGGCGGTGAAGATCTGGTCGTAGTGGTGCGGCGGCAGGTAGCCCTCGTTCGGCCCGAAGGCCATCGCCTGCTGCGCGCGCATCATCAGCGCGTCGGCGAAGCCCCGCAGCAGCATGATAAGGGCCAGCACGATGTACATGATGCCGATCTTCTTGTGATCGACGGAGGTGAACCAGTCGCGCCAGAGGGGACCCCAGAGGCGGAAATAGGTGAGTGCGCCGAGCACCGCGGCGCCGCCGAGGCCGACCATCGCGAAGGTGACGAGGAGGATCGGCTCATGAAGCGGCACGGCGTCGAGCGTCAGGCGCCCGAACAGGAGCTTCTGGAGATCCGGATTGGAGAACATGGGACCTGCTCGTGAGAGAAGAGTGCCGAACGGGGGTCGCGGGCGTCCGAGGCGTCCGCGCTATCGATTGAGTTGGCCGGGCGCCACCGGGTCGGACCCCTTCGGATCCTTCCCGTCGCCGGCGGGGCCGCCATGACCCGAATGGTCTTGCCCCGAATGGTCTTGCCCGGAATGGTCTTGCCCGGAATGATCCTTGCCCGAATGGTCGTGGCCCATAGGGCCGTGACCGGAATGCTCGGGCGCCGAGCCGGGCTTCACGTCGGGAGCGATCGACTTCGGCTTCATGCCCTCGGGCTGCTCCTGGCTGCGCGATTCGCGGCCCGAGCCGCCCACCGTGGCGGCCGGGGCCTCGATGCCCTGCTCGGCGTAGCGGTTGTCGTATTCGAGCCGCGCGCGGTTGGCGTGGCTCTCCTTGCCGGCGCCTCCCATGGCGTCGATGTGCATCATCTCGTTCATGCACATCTTGCCCGGCACGGCGCACATGTTCAGCACCGCGCCGTAGAGGCCGTTCTCCACGCTGGAGAAGTAGCGCACCGGCTCGCGCTCGCTCGGCTTCTCGAGGGCGAGGTAGCTCTGGCGGTCGAGGGGCTTGCCCTCGGCCTTCACCTTGGCGACCCACTGGTCGAACCCGGCCTGGTCGAGGCCGTGGAACTTGAAGTTCATCCGCGAGAAGCCCGAGCCGCTGTAATTGGCCGAGAGGCCCTCGTAGGTACCGGCCTTGTTGATCACCGCGTGCAGCTTCGTCTCCATGCCGGCCATGGCGTAGATCTGCCCGGCGAGCGCAGGGATGAAGAACGAGTTCATGACGGTGGCGGAGGTGATCTTGAACGAGATCGGCACGTCGACCGGCGCGGCCAGTTCGTTGACGGTGGCGATACCCTGATCTGGGTAGAAGAACAGCCATTTCCAATCGAGTGCGACGACCTCGACCGTCAGCGGCTTCACGCCGGCGCGCAGCGGCCGGTCCGCGTCGAGGCGGCTCAGGGGACGGTACGGATCGAGGGTGTGGGTGCTGATCCAGGTGAGCGCGCCGAGCGCGATGACGATCACCAGGGGCGCAGACCAGATCAGCACCTCCAGCTGCGTGGAGTGGTGCCAGTCGGGATCGTACTCGGCCTCGGTGTTCGAGGCGCGGTAGCGCCACGCGAACAGGATCGTGAAGGCGATGACCGGAATGATGATGAGCAGCATCAGGCCGGTGGAGGCCAGGATCAGGTCGCGCTGCCGGGTCGCGATGTCGCCGGAGGGCTGCATCAGGACCATGTTGCAGCCGGACAGCAGGCCGAACAGGGGGAGGAGCGCGAGCGTACGGAGGGTTTTGACCGGCATGGACTCGTCTGGCACCATCTCGGATGAGCGACGTCCGCCGGCCCCGATTGGCCGAGGGAGGAATCGTCGGCTCTCAATTCGCTGCATTGCATCAATCTGACAAGTCGCGCGCGGCGCGTCTGATCAGCGCTAGGCTCATAGCGGGCGCAAGACAAAGCGCGCTATAGACCCATCCCACGATTTGACGGAAGGCGTGAAGAAGCCGCGCCGATTGTCAGGGGGCGCGTCACGCTGCGCTTTGACGCAGACGAAACGCAGGGCGTACACGTGTCCCACATCCCTGGGCTCCGCGCGCCGCGGCGCGCCCGATTCGGCCCCGAACGCACGAAGCGAGCACGGTTTCCTCGATGAGCGCAGATTACGCAGTGCCATCCTCCACGTCGCTGGAACGCGATGCGCACGAGGCCTCCAGCGACCATCGGGTCGCGCCGGGCGAGATCGCCATCGGCGTGGTGATCGGCCGCGCGGCCGAGTACTTCGACTTCTTCGTCTACGGCATCGCCTCGGTGCTGATCTTCCCCGGCGTGTTCTTCCCCTTCGCCGATCCGCTGACCGGGACGCTCTACGCCTTCGCGCTGTTCGCCCTGGCCTTCATCGCCCGCCCCATCGGCTCGGTGATCTTCATGGAGATCGACCGGCGCCACGGGCGCGCGGCCAAGCTCACCATCGCCCTGTTCCTGCTCGGCGGCTCGACCATGGCGATCGGCTTCCTGCCGAACTACCACCAGCTCGGCGCGCTCTCGATCTGGATCCTCGCCGCCCTGCGCTTCGGCCAGGGCCTCGCCCTCGGCGGCGCCTGGGACGGGCTCGCCTCCCTGCTGGCGCTCAACGCCCCCGAGAAGCAGCGCGGCTGGTACGCGATGATTCCGCAGCTCGGCGCCCCGGTCGGCTTCATGCTGGCGAGCGCCCTGTTCGCGTTCTTCCTCGGCAACGTCTCCAACGCCGACTTCCTCGACTGGGGCTGGCGCTACCCGTTCTTCGTGGCCTTCGCGATCAACGTCGTCGCGCTCTTCGCCCGCCTGCGCCTCGTGGCCACCGAGGAATTCTCGCGCATGCTGGAGATGCAGGAGCTGGAGCCGACGCCGGTCCTCGAACTGCTGCGGACCCATGGCCGCTTCGTGCTGATCGGCGCCGTGGTCCCGCTGGCGAGCTTCGCCCTGTTCCACCTCGTGACGGTGTTCCCGATCAGCTGGATCCACCTCTTCACCCAGCGCTCGGCCGGCGAGTTCCTTCTGGTGCAATGCTCCGGCGCCTTCCTCGCCGCCGGGACCATCGTGCTCTCCGGCGTCCTGGCCGACCGCATCGGCCGGCGCACCCTGGTGGGCGTCGCCGCCGGCCTGATCGGGCTGTTCGCCGTGGCGAGCATCGCCGCGCCGATCATCTTCGGCGACAGCGAGCTCGGCCAGACGATCTACGTGCTGATCGGCTTCGGCCTGCTCGGCCTGTCCTACGGCCAGACCTCGGGCTCGGTGACCGCCAATCTCGGCACGCGCTACCGCTACACCGGCGCCGCCCTGACGTCGGACCTCGCCTGGCTGATCGGGGCCGGCTTCGCCCCCCTGGTGGCGCTCGGCGTGTCGAGCCGCTTCGGCCTGTCCTGGGTCGGCGTCTACCTCCTGTCCGGGGCCGTCGCGACCCTGTGCGCCCTCGCCTTCAACCGCCGCGAGACCGCCCGCCTCTGATTCCGGTTCTCGCTCTTCACGAAAAAGCCCCGGACGGCGCAGGCGCCTCCGGGGCTTTCTGCGTCGTGCGGTGACCCTGCGCGTCGGTGAGCGTTGGGACCTGACCGAGCACGGGATCGAGGTGGGAGCATCGTGGCGCAGCTGATCTACACCCGTCTCGAGGACCATCCGCGCGAGACCTACGTCATCACGAGCGGGGCGCTGATCGTCGGGCGGGTCGATTGCATCAGCGATGCGCCCGCCCCCGCCGCGCAATGGACCTGGAGCCTGCACCTCGACATCGGCGCGGCGCCGTTCCGGCGGGGCGCGACGGTGTCCTCGCGCGACGCGGCGGTGGCGGCCCTGGAGGAGGCCTGGACCGAGTGGAAGCTCTGGGCCGGCCTGCGCGACGCGGACCCGGCCGGAGCGGCACAGGCGGTGCCGCCTCCGAGGGCGCTGCCCTAGCGCGGCGTTCCCTTCGGTCGGACCATCCCGCCCGTCGGTCAGACCATCCCGAGCGCCTGCATGTAGAGTTCGAGGATCGCCTCCTCCTCCTGGCGCTCGGCATGGTCCTTCTTGCGCAGCGAGATGATCTTGCGCAGGGCCTTGGTGTCGAAGCCGGTGCCCTTGGCCTCGGCGTAGACGTCCTTGATGTCGGAGGCGAGGCCGGCCTTCTCCTCCTCGAGGCGCTCGATGCGCTCGATGAAGCTCTTCAGCTGATCGGCGGCGACGGAGGAAGCGTCGACGGCGGGTGCGGCGGATGCGGCCATGGTCGTCTCAAGTCCCTGATCTGCGAGGCGCGTCGGGCTGCGCCGGAACCGCCTCGATAAGCCGTCAAGCTTACCGGGACCTTAGTGCGGCTCCGCCGCGGCTTTGGCGAAGGCCGCCTGTTGCTCCGCCGTCGCCTCCGGCTGGTGCAGGCGCTTCCACTCGGCATAGGGCATGCCGTAGACGTGGCTGCGGCTCTCCTCCTTGTCCATCGGCAGGCCGCGGGCGTCGGCCGCGTCCTTGAGCCAGTTCGACAGGCAGTTGCGGCAGAACCCGGCCATGTTCATCAGGTCGATGTTCTGCACGTCGGTGCGGGCCTGGAGGTGGGCGACGAGGCGCCGGAACACGGCGGCCTCGAGTTCGGTGCGGGTGGCGTCGTCGATCTCGGTCATGGGCGTTCTCTCCATCGCTGCCTGAGGTCGGCGCGCGGCGGCCTCCCGTCAAGCGCGGATCGGCAGCATCGGCCGCAGGAGGCGCGCGAATCGCTCCGCCCATTCGGCCTGGCCCGCCTCCGCGACGATGAGGTCCTGGCGGATCTCGACGAGCGCGTTCGGCAGGCCGCGCGCCATGGCGTGGCGGTCGATGGTGTCGCCGGGCAGGCCGCCGCCATAGGGCTCGTTGTCCCCCACCGTGAGCCCGGCGGGGTCGGCCCGCAGGCCGGCGATCAGGGGCGCGCTCATGCGGTCGTCGCGATCCCACAGGATGCCGACCTCCCAGGGGCGCGGCACCCCGCGCCAGTAGGGCGTGAAGCTGTGGATGGTCACGATGGCGGGCCGCACGCCAATGGCTTCGGCCTCGGCGATCCCGGCCTCGATCGCCGCGTCGAAGGGCGCGTAGAAGCGCCGGATGCGCGCGGCCTTGCCGGCCTCGTCGATGCGGGCGTTGCCCGGCACCACGGCCCCGTCGGAGAGGCGCATCACCAGGGTCGGGTCGGCCCGGCCCCGGTTCGGGTCGATGATCAGCCGCGAGAACCGGGTCAGGATCGCCGGGGCGCCGAGCGCCGCCGCGAGCCGGCGCGTCACCCCGGCGGCGCCGATGTCGTAGGCGATGTGGCGGGCGAACTCGTGCTCCGGCACCCCGAGCTGCGCCAGGTCCTCCGGGACGTGGTTCGAGGCATGGTCGCAGATCAGGAGCAGGCCCCCGGCGGGATCGCCCGGGATGGTCTCGACGGGATGCGGTGGCTGCATGGGAGGCACGGTCCGGTTGGGCGCGGGCGACATCGGGACGACGGACGCGATGCAAGCCGCCGGCCGCGATGCGAGCCGCCGGCCGCAGCGCGGGCGGAGGTCCCGCGAACGCGCGGCTTGCCGAGGCGGCGAGCGTCGGGCACAGCACGTATCGCGGATCGCGCCGCGACGGCAACAATCCGGCACCATGCCGGGGGCACAACAATCCGGAGGAGAACCACCGGGCCGCCTTCGCGATCGACATTCGGAATACGGAAACGCCATGACCGCACCCGCACTGACCGCAACCGCCTCGACCGAGACCCGCCGCGCCCTCCTGCTCCAGTGCCTCGACGAGGCCATCGCCGCCGCCCACCCGGCGCGCTGCCTCGTGCCCCACCTGCCCGCACCGGGTCCGGGCCGCCTCATCATCCTGGGAGCCGGCAAGGCCGGCGGCAGCATGGCGGCGGTGGCCAGCCGGTTCTACCGGGAGGAGCACGGCGTCGATCCGAGCCGCATCGTCGGCCTCGCGGTCGCCCGCCACGGCTACGGCGAGGAGGCGCCGATGATCCGCATGGTCGAGGCCGGGCACCCGGTGCCGGATCAGGCCGGCATCGACGCGACCGTCGACGCCCTGAAGATCGCCGCCGATGCCGGGCCGGACGACGACGTGCTGGTGCTGCTCTCCGGCGGCGGCTCGGCCAACTGGATCGCCCCGGCCGGAGAGCTCACCCTCACGGAGAAGCAGGCGATCACCAAGGCCCTGCTGCGCTCCGGCGCGCCGATCAACGAGATCAACGCCGTGCGCAAGCACCTCTCGCGCATCAAGGGCGGCCGCCTCGCCATGATGGCGCGCAACGCCCGCTCGATCCTGACGCTGGCCGTCTCGGACGTGCCGCACGACGACCCGGCCGTGATCGCCTCCGGCCCGACCGTGCCGGATCCGACGACGCTCGCCGATGCCCGCGCGATCTGCGAGCGCCGCGGCATCCCCCTGCCCGAGACCGCCAAGGCGCTCCTGGCCGATCCCATCAACGAGACCCCGAAGGCCGGCGACCCCGCCTTCGCCCGGGCGGAATACCGCATCATCGCCCGCCCGATCGACGCCCTGGAGGCCGCCGCCGCCGCCGTGTCCGCGGCCGGCTACGAGCCGGTGATGCTCGGGCCCGACGTCGAGGGCGAGGCCCGCGAGGTCGCCGCCGAGCATGCCCGCATGGCCCTCGACCTCGCGAAGGCCGGCCGCAAGGTCGCGATCATCTCGGGCGGCGAGCTCACCGTGACGATCCGCGGCGAGGGCCATGGCGGTCCGAACCAGGAATACGCCCTCGCGCTCGCCCTCGCGCTCGACGGCGCCCCCGGCATCCTCGGCATCGCCGCCGACACCGACGGCACGGATGGCGGCCGCGGCGAGGCCACCGATCCGGCCGGCGGACTCGTCGACCCGACGACGCTCGCCCGCGCCCGCGAGGCCGGGCTCGATCCCGCCGCGATGCTGGCCGACAACGATTCGACGAAGTTCTTCGCCACCATCGGCGACCTCGTTCAGCCGGGTCCGACACGCACCAATGTCAACGATTGCCGCATCATCCTCGTCGGCTAGGGACGCCGGCGGGCGGAGCCGGGTCTTCGACGGTTCCACGCTCACCGCGGGTCCCCTCTCGCCGTCCCGGGGCCGCGAAGCGGAGCCCGGGATCCAGAAACCCAGGTGGCGCAAGATGTCGGGCTGTCCGCGGCTCTGGATCGCACGCCTCCGGCGCGCCCCTTCGGGTCCGGCCTCGCCCGCGGCGCCCCGGAATGGCGGGGCGGGGCCCCGGGGGACGCAGTCGCCGGCCGGCGGCGGACGGTCCGGGTTCGTCGCAGGCGCGGCGCTCCTGGCCGTCGCGCTGCTCCCCGCCCCCGCCCGGGCGGATCTGCGCATGTGCAACCAGACCGCCAGCAAGGTCGGCATCGCGCTGGGCTACCGCGACCTCCAGGGCTGGGTCACGGAGGGCTGGTGGGACGTGGCGCCGAAGGTCTGCGAGACGCTCCTGAAGGGCTCCCTCGCGGCGCGGTTCTACTACGTCTACGCGGTGGACTACACGCGCGGCGGCGAGTGGAGCGGACGCTCGCTGATGTGCACGAAGGATCGCGAATTCACGATCCGGGGCGTCGAGGACTGCCTCGCCCGCGGTCTCGACCGCAACGGCTTCTACGAAGTCGATACCGGCGAGCAGAAGAGCTGGACGATCCAGCTCACCGACCCGAATCAGCCGCTGACGCCGGCGCCCTGAGCCGCGGCCGGGGCGGTTTCGGGTCTGAGGCTGGAGACCCGATGCCTGTCGGGGCGCCCTCCCCTGCGTCCCGGGACCGACGCCGTCGGTCCGTTCGGGGTGACCACGGGATCGTGGTTCGCGACCCGGGAGCGGACGTTCCGGCTCCGGCCCAAGCCGGTCATGGGGACCTTCCCTGTCGCGTCCCCAGAGCAGCCATCGCAGAACGCCGCTCTAAATCGGTCGAAGCAGCCTCGCGGTCGGGCGGTTGCGAAGCCCGACCGCCGAACGCTCATGTGCGATTGTCGATCTCCGGCACACCGCTGCTCCGATCGGCATACGCGGCGATGAAGGCCGGTCGAGCCCGCCAGCGCCGCCAGAAGGCATCCAGGTGTTCGAAGCGCTCATCGAGCGGAGTGGCGTTGACCGGGAACTTGGAGAACGCGATCGCCGTCGCCAACGTGATGTCCGAGAACGTCGGCTGATCGCCGCCCAGCAGCCACGCGCGTCCGTCGGCGAGGTGCCGGTCGACGAGACCGGCATGCGCCAGTGCCACCTTGCGAGAATGCTCGCCCCAGGCCGGATTGCTGGTCAACTCGAGCTTCGGGCCCAGACCCTGATGCAGCACATGGAATGCGGTGACGATGGGATAGAGGATGTGCACCCATACCCGGTTGTCCCACATCTGATCGAGGCCACGCTCATGCGCCGTCTCGCCCATGATCTTGCGGCCTTCGAACGTGTCGTCGAGGTAGCGGGCGATGGCGGAGGTCTCGCTCAGGTAAGAGCCGTCGGCGAGTACGAGGGTCGGTGTCTCGCCCCAAGCGTTCATCCTCAGGTGCTTCCAACCCCGCTGCTCGCCGACCGGTGACATGTCGTAGACTGTCTCGTCGAAGCGATCGGCGATGCCCTTCTCGTGCATGAAGATCCGCAGGCGCTGCGGGTTCGGGAAGGCCGAGGGTGAGGTGAAGAGCTTGAGGTTGTCGGACATCGTGGTCTCGCTTCTCTGAAATTTGCCTGTCTGTCAGATGACAGGTAGCAAACTAGGGCCGGCATCTTGTCCCGTCAATCCCTGTCTGCCATATGACAGGTGGAGATTGAGAATGGCAGCGACGTCGAAGCGGGATGTGCGTGAGGCGATCCTTGTGGCAGCGAGGGAAGCGGCGATGGCCTATGGCTACGCCGGCATCAACTTCCGCGACCTCGCGGACGCCGTCGGCATCAAAGCCGCAAGCATCAACTACTACTTCGCCAATAAGGCCATCCTTGGCGAGGCGGTCGCACGCCGCTATTGGGAAGACATTGCCCGCGACCTTGAAGCGATTTCGACGAATGCCCAAAGCCCAATCGAAGCGCTGCGGCAATACGCGGGCATCTTTCGCCTATCTCTGGAGCACAACAATCGCATGTGCCTGAGCAGCTTCATGGCGACAGAATACGACGCGTTGCCCGAGCAGGTCTTGAAGGAGGTTCAGGCTTTCGCCGATGTCAATACGGCTTGGCTACGCGAACAGCTAGTTGCTGCAAAGTTATTGAAGGCGAAGGACAGCGAGCTGAGAGCACGCGCCATCTATGCTGCCATCGCCGGGGCTCAGATCATCGCCCGAAGCCGCTCGGACATAGATCTGTTCGACTCTTTGATCAGGAGCTACCAAGAGGCGGGACTACTTCCAAGCTGATCGAGATCGCCGGCCGCAAGGATCAAAGACAGGCGTGACGGCGACGTCTGCTTCGCGCCCTTGTCGCTCAAAAGCAGCCCGTCACCAACCCACCCGAAGCGACCACTCCCCCTCCCAGCTTGACAGCGGTGGCTACAGGCTCTTCTCCATCGGCGGCTAGTGCAGCCCGCCGCTCGCGCCGCAAGGTACGGTGAATGCACATACCTCTCCGAACAGGTCTGACCTTCTGGGCGGTCCACTCGGCAATGCGAGCCCCGATACGAGCGACTGCCCGGTTCAAGGATCGGACACATGCAGATTCCTCACGACCCGAAGGCAATGGCCAAAAGCCTTCGTCATGCGCTTGCCGAGCGACGCGTCGACATCTCTCACAGTGACAGTCTGGAGTGCGTAGCTCGTCAATTCGGTTGGCGCGATTGGAACACGCTGGCTGCTCAACTCGACCGGCCTGTTCTGCGTCTGCCCGAAGATTGGAACGTCGGCGGCACGCGCAGCGACGAATACGAGATGGGCTTCGACCCAGCAGAAAACTGCGCTGTCATCCGCTTCCGGGTAGCTTTTGCAGAGCCGATCACGGGTCATGCGTCGTCGGGCTTTGGAACGCTGATGCAGAACTTCCGAGCCGAAGGCTTCCTCAACAAGCGGCTCGAACTCAGCGCACAGCTAAAGGCCAGCGAGGTGACTTGAGCCGGCGCCCTCTGGATGCGTATCGACGGGGAGAAGGGCCGCACGCTTGCCTTCGACAACCTCGATGGGCGCAGGATTGAGGGGCCGCTCGTTGGCACCGTCGGTTGGCAAGACAGGTCCATCGTGATGGACGTGCCTCCAGACGCGCAGTCGATCCACTTCGGGTTCTTCCTACGCGGTGGAGGCAGCGTCTGGGCTCGACGGTTCCGCTTCACCGATGTGGACGCTTCGGTACAAGTGACGGATCATGTCATTCCCCGAAGGTCCGCTCCTACCAACCTCGATTTCGGAGCCGTAGCTTAGTCGAAGGCGCTGGTTCGAGTGGCCATGATCGCTTGGGGCGGCGCCAGCGGCAGCTTTCCACCCGTTTCGGCGTAGGTCACTGCATGACCAAGCAGCCTGTAAGCGGACTTTCCCGCGAGTTTGCGACGGGCCGAGTTTGCGACGGGCCGAATGGGGCGCGGGTGTCGGATCCGCGTCAGGCGCAGCCGGGAAGGGTCTCGAAGCACCAGGGCGCCTCCCAAAAAGCCTTGACAATATTCCTATATCATGCTCTCTTGCCGCCACTCGCCTCCCCCGATGGGAGGCCCGCCGGCGGACCGGGTCGGCGGGTTTGGGAGGAGGAGACGGCGCTCGCGTCGATCGCCCGGTTTCGCCATCGCCCCGAGCCGCGCCGTGCGACGCAAGGTGTTCCGGAGCGGGCCGATCCGTCGGCCCGGCATCTGGGGCACCCCCAGAGAACGGACGGCCCGCCCACTACGAGACGGGTCCGGGGCCGTGGGCCATGATAAGCCGGCCGCCGGGGCCTTCGATCCCGCGAGGGATCGGGGCGCCGGAGGGGGGCTGCCGCAAGCCGAGTCGCCGGCGCCGTGGAAGGACGCCGTGACGTGACGGGTTCGGGCCTCCGGGGCCGGACCCAGGGACGCCGGGAAACCGGCATTCATCTTGTTCACGTGGTTTCGCGGCGTCCCGCGTCTCCCGCCTTTCGACCCCTGCGCCGGAAACGGCGGCGGGGCGGCACGCCTGCGTCCGCGTGCGCCCGGATCCTCCCTCCCGTCGTCCAGGTTCTCTTTCCGATCACACAGGTCGTTTCTCCCATGTGCTGGCCGCATCGCGTCCACCCGGACGTCCACCGGTCGAGCGCGGCGTTCTTGACCTCTTGGCCGCTTCGGTGCTTGTGGCCCTCGCTCGAGATCCGGTCGTTTCGAAGCCGGCGGAGCCCAATCCTGGGATGGAGACTGCCTTGAAACGTTCACGCCGCACGAAGATCATCGCCACCCTGGGTCCGGCCTCCGACACGCCGGAGATGATCGAGAAGCTGTTTCGCGCCGGCGCGGACGTCTTCCGGCTCAACATGAGCCACCTGCCCCGCGAAAAGCTGCCCGAGAAGATCGAGGTCATCCGCACGATCGAGCGCGAGCTGAAGCATCCGATCGCGATCCTCGTCGATCTCCAGGGTCCGAAGCTGCGCGTGGCCGCCTTCGCCGAGGGCGCGGCGATCCTGCGGAACGGCGCCACCTTCGTGCTCGACAGCGACCCGACCCCCGGCGACGTCTCGCGGGTCTACCTGCCCCATCCCGAGATCCTCTCGGCCCTGGAGCCCGGCCACGTCGTCATCATCGACGACGGCAAGCTGCGGCTGACCGTGACCGAGGTGTCCGAGGGCCGCGCGGTGACCCGCGTCGAGATCGGCGGCCGCATCTCGAATCGCAAGGGCGTCTCGCTGCCCGACACCGTGATCCCCGTCGCCGCCATGACCGAGAAGGATCGCGGCGACCTCGAGGCCGGCCTCGCGGCGGGCGCCGACTGGATCGCCGTCTCCTTCGTGCAGCGTCCCGAGGACGTGGCCGAGGTGAAGAAGGTCGCGGCGGGCCGCGCCCTCATCATGGCCAAGATCGAGAAGCCGCAGGCGCTGACCCGCCTGGAGGAGATCATCGAGATCTCGGACGGCCTGATGGTGGCCCGCGGCGATCTCGGCGTCGAGATGCCCCTGGAGCAGGTGCCCGGCGTGCAGAAGCGCATCACCCGCGCCTCCCGCCGCATGGGCAAGCCGGTGGTCGTCGCGACCCAGATGCTCGAATCGATGATCACCGCTCCGGTGCCGACCCGCGCCGAGGTCTCCGACGTCGCCACCGCGGTCTACGAGGGTGCCGACGCGGTGATGCTCTCGGCAGAGAGCGCCTCCGGCTCCTTCCCGATCGAGGCGATCTCGATGATGAGCCGGATCGCCGAGCAGGTCGAGCGCGACGCCCTGTACTGGACGATCCTCACGGCCCAGCGCTCCGAGCCCGACGCCACCGCCTCCGACGCCATCGCGGCGGCGGCCCACCAGATGGTCGACGCCCTGAATCTCACGGCCATCATGGCCTGGACGCATTCCGGTTCGACCGCCCTGCGCCTCGCCCGCTCGCGGCCCAACGCCACGATCATCGCGCTGACGCCCAAGCGCGAGACGGCGCGCCGCCTCGCCATGTGCTGGGGCACCCACCCGATCGTCACCAAGGACGCCAGCGACGTCGACGACATGGCGTTCCGCGCGGCGAAGTTCGCCGTTCGCGAAAACTTCGCCGAGATCGGCGGACGCATCATCGTGGTGGCCGGCGTGCCGTTCGGGACGCCCGGTGCGACGAACCTCGTGCGCATCGCCTTCGTCACCCGCGAGCACGCCGCCAAGGCGTGAACCCGCCGGGGCGCGTCCGGGCTCGCTGCCCGGCGCGCCTCAGGGCACCGGCAGCGACTCGGCGAGGCGCGCGACCTCGTCGACCACGGCCTCGGTCGCCACGATGTGGACCATGTGGCCGATCCCGGGCAGGACCACGAGCCGGGCACCGGGGATCAGGTTCGCCAGCGGCCTGGCGTGCCGCTCGGCCGGGACGATCGCATCGCGGTCGCCGGTGACGATGACCGTCGGGACGGCGATGCGCCCGTAATCGGCGCTCTGGCGCTTCAGGGCCTCCGGCAGCGCCACGAGGTCCTGCACGTTGGCGAGCATCGTCGCCGGACGCAGGACCAGGGCGGCCCGGCTCGCCTCCAGGTAGCCGGCGGGCGCGTCCTGGGGCCGGAACGCCGATCGGCCCGCGGGCGCCAGGTAGCCGAGCCCGACCGGCGTCGCCACCGTGCGGCTGAGCAGCCAGGTCACCGGCGGCACCAGGGCGAGCCGGTAATACCAGGGGAGCGGCCCGAGCGCGGGCAGCGGCATCGCCACCGGTGCGAGGAGGACGAGACCCGCGACCCTGCCGGGATGATCGAGGGCGAGCGCGGTCGCCAGCGCCCCGGCCCAGGAATGACCGACGACGAGGGCGGGTCCGACCCCGAGGGCCTTCAGCGCCTCGGCGATCGCCGCGGCCTGCGCCCTCGGCGTCGCCATGGCGTCGCCGGTCAGGCGGTCGCTCCAGCCGAAGCCCGGCCGGTCGAGGGCGACGACGCGAAACCCGTCCGCCGCGAGGCGACGCCCGAGATCCGCCATCGGTTCGGAGGCATTGGCCGAGGCGCCGTGCAGCAGGACGACGGTGCCACGCGCGGACGGGTTCGGACCGGCTTGGATCGTGGCGATGCGCCCGCCGGTCACCGTCGCGAACGGGCCTGCCGGCGGATAGCGCGCGTCGATCCGCGCCGAGATCAGCAGGGTGACGCCCGCGGCCACGAGCACGAGGACGATTCCACCGGCCAGGAGGCCGGCGATCAGCTTGAGCAAGAGCATGATCGGCTACAGGTCGCGGCCGTCGACGTCCGGCGCCAGGCGGTCGATGGCCTGTTGCAGCCGGTCCATCCGCGGATACAACGCGGCCGCCCGGCGGAACGCCTCCAGGGCGCGGCGCTTGTCCTCCAGGGTCTGGTAGATCCGCCCCAGGGCCGCCCAGGCTTCGAAATGGCGCGGCTCCAGCACGAGGGTGCGCTGCAGGTCGGCGATCGCCGCGGACGGGTCCGAGAGCATCCAGAAGACGGTCGCGCGCCGGTTCCATCCCTCGGACCATCCCGGCTCGAGGGCGGTGGCCCGATCCATCAGCTCGACCGCCAGGGGGAGATCCTGACTGGACATGGCTTGGCGGGCGCGCTCGGTCAGGAGGTCGGCCGTCGCGCTGCCGGACCGCCCCAGCCGCTGCTCGATCAGCCGCGCGACGCCCTTCGCCTCGGCATCGTCCCCGGCCGCCTTCAGGCGCGCGTAGAGATCGTCGAGGCTGAGCGGCTGCACCTTCTTCGGTGGCTGCGGCTCGACTGTCGGGCGTGCTCCGGCGGCGGGGGCGAGAACAACGCAGAAAGCCGCGACGAGCGCGGCTTTCAGGCAGGATCGATCGGGTAAGAGTCGCGACATGGGCGGGAGCTTCCTCGCCTCGGATCGCGACGTCAACGTGTGCGCTTGCCGCGTCTCGCGGCGCAGCACCCGTGCGCTTCAGCCCTGACGCGCCTTGAAGCGCTTCTGGGTCTTGTTGATGATGTAGACACGCCCCTTGCGACGCACGATCTGGTTGTCGCGGTGACGGCCACGCAGGGACTTGAGGGAGTTGCGAATCTTCATCGGTCTCACGTCGGTCGGGAACGAACCCGCCGCCTGTCCATAGGGTCTCGGGAGCGAGGCACCTGACGGCGGCCTCGGCGATGTGTCGATGCATCGCGGAAAGGCGGTTGCCTTATCAGGATTCGCGTCGGCAAGGCAAGGCGTTCGGGTCCATTCCGAGCCGAAGCTTCGCCGGAATGTCGTCCCCCCTGGCCCCGATGCCGCAGAGGGGCGCGGTTCTAAGGCTTCCTCGGACCGGCAGATCGACCTCAGCGTCGGCGCGGCATTCGCGCATTCGTGACCCTTGCGCGGCCTGACAACGACTTGCGACCCGAAGCGAGCGGCGACCGATATCCGTCTGTAAAGGATTGGATTGCTATGTCTTTCCAACGCACGTGGGGCGCGGAGACAGAACCCGTGACGACTAACCTGGAGCAATCCGAGGCACCGACGGCCGTCGAGCGGCGCGAAGAGCGTAATCCGACCAACTGGATCGCGACGATTCGATTCCGCGACGGCACCGAGATTCCCTGTAGCGTGAAGGACGTTTCGAAATCCGGCGCACGGATCTGTGTCGGCGCCAATCAGAGTCTTCCGCCCGTCTTCATGCTCCGGATCATCGGGCGCGATTTCCTCTGCCTCGTCCGGATCGCGTGGCGGCGCGGGGATTTCGTCGGGGTTCGCATCGAACGGGTCGGCAAGGTTCCGCCACCCGCCGCCACGCCTGCACCGACCGTCACGGCCCCACCGACCGCGCCTGCGATCGATCCACCGGCCGACATCTCGACCATTGGCGAGCTGGATGGCGGGGGCATCGGCGTGCGGTCGCGGAAGCGCGGCATCTCCTCGTTCTGAGGCTGCGCTGCGGCGCCCATGCCGACGATTTCACCACGCGTAATGAAACAAAACCCCGCCCTGCNGCATGCGCAGGGCGGGGTTTTCGGTGTTTCAGGTGCTGCGCGGAGTAAACTCAGGCGGCGCTACGGTTGCGGGCTTCGCGCTTGGTATCGACGCCCGAGGCTTTGATCTCGGACAGCTTCTGGGCGACGTTGCGCGAGAAGACGAACTCGGCCGGGCGCTGGTTCTCCAGGCTGACCTCCGGGGCCATCTCGCCCTCGGTCTTGATGCCGCGGAGCGCATGCACCAGGGGCTTCCAGGGCTTCTTCACGGAGTCGACCACCGAGGAGGCCTCGTAGCCCGAATGGACCATGCAGTCGGCGCACTTCTCGTAGTTGCCGGTGCCGTAGGAGTCCCAATCGGTCTCCTCCATCAGCTCCTTGAACGTCGCCGCGTAGCCCTCGCCGAGGAGGTAGCAGGGCTTCTGCCAGCCGAAGACCGTGCGGGTCGGATTGCCCCAGGGGGTGCAATGATAGGTCTGGTTGCCGGCCAGGAAGTCGAGGAACAGACCCGACTGCTGGAAGGTCCACTTTTCGCGGCCCTTCTCCTTGCCGTGGCGGAACACGCCGCGGAACAGTTCCTTCGTCGCCTTGCGGTTCAGGAAGTGCTTCTGGTCGGGCGCCCGCTCATAGGCGTAGCCCGGCGAGACCGTGATGCCGTCGATGCCCATCTTCGTCACGCTGTCGAAGAAGTCGGCGATCTTGTCTGCGGAGGAGTTGTTGAAGAAGGTACAGTTGATGGTGACGCGGAAGCCCATCTCCTTGGCCTTGGCGATCGCTGCTACCGCCTTGTCGTAGACGCCACGCTGGCACACCGACTGGTCGTGCATCTCCTTGTCGCCGTCCAGATGGATCGACCAGGTGAAATATGGGCTCGGCTTGTATTCCTTGATCTTCTTCTCGAGCAGGAGCGCGTTCGTGCAGACGATGGCGAACTTCTTCTGCGCGATGATGCCCTCGACGATCTGGGGCAGATCCTTGTGCAGCAGTGGCTCGCCGCCCGCGATCACGACGACGGGTGCACCGCACTCGCGCACGGATTCCAGTGCGTCTGCGACCGGCAGCCGCTTGTTCAGGATCTCGTCCGGGTAGTCGATCTTTCCACAACCGGCGCAAGCCAGATTGCAGCGGAACAGGGGCTCCATCATCATCACCAGCGGGTAGCGCTTGCGACCAGTGAGGTGCTGCTTCAGGATGTAGCCGCCGATCTTCGCGACGTACCGGATAGGGATGCCCAAGACGCGGCTCCTTGTTGTTGGCCCCGATGTATCGGGCTGCTTAGCGTGAAAAAAGGCCAAATTCCAGCGAGCTAGACTGGAACCAATCCGAAAGACCTCGAATGGGCGCCGTTCGCGCACGTTCTTCCGGCGCTGAAACAATCCGGCCACAGACCGTGACCTCAGTCGTCCAACGGTCGGAGCGCTCCAGCGGCATATAACTCAGCCGGGAGCGCTTATTCCTAGTCGGTGACTGCATGCCAGGGCCGCGGCTTGACTGTACGCCAGGTCCGACCGAGCGGAGAAAACTCCAAGTTCCCGGTCGCTGCAGTGCGAAATCACACTATCGGGTGAACCGGGATCAGGTGAGTTCGGTTGCGTTGCATTACGGCCTTCGGGCCGCTAGGTGAGCGGGTCGATGAAGCAGATTCGTGTGAGCGGTGCGATTCGGTCGAACACGTCCCGGTCCTTCGCCCCTCGGTTCCTTGCAACCAGGCTCGGGCATTGGATTCGGGATTTGCACCAACAGGTGATAACCGGCGTCGCTCGATAGATCGGTTCCCGTTTCGCGGCCCTAACCACCTGCTACGCAGATGATTCGCGCGGCCGGACGGGAACTGGATCGCTCAGGCAGGTAGGACACTCGTGATCGAACGACTCGTCGCGTTTTCCGTCCAGCGTCGCTGGTTGGTCATAGCTCTCGTCGCACTCCTGACAGCGGCAAGTGCCGGTGTGGCGGCTCATCTCTTTAAGATCAATACCGACGTCGAGCGGTTGATCGACAAGGATGTGCCCTGGCGCCAGGACGAGATCAATTACGAGAAGGCGTTTCCACAGCGCACCGGCACCCTCGTGGCGGTGATCGACGGCAAGACGCCCGAGGAGGCGGAGGAAGCGGCTGCGGAGTTTTCTGCGGCTCTTGTCGGCCACAAGGACATGATCGAGTCGGTCTATCGCCCGGACGGCGGTGCCTTCTACGAGAAGAACGGCTTCCTGCTGATGTCGCAGGAAGAGCTGACCAAGACCACCGAACAGCTCGTCCAGCAGCAGGGTCTCCTCGGCCCGCTGGCGGCCGATCCCTCGCTGCGCGGTATCATGCGCGTTCTTGGTCTGGGAGCCCGTGGCATCAAGAGCGGCGATGCCAAGCTCGAGGATCTCGAGCGCCCGATGACTCAGATCGACACGACCGTGCACAAGGTGCTGGCTGGCGAGCCGGCGCGGATGTCGTGGCAGATGCTGCTGTCGGACGGGCAGACGCAGAGTACCGACCTGCGCAAGTTCGTCATGATCCAGCCGGTGCTGGACTACAACGCCCTCCAACCAGGCGCGAACGCGACAGAGGTCGTGCGCAGGGTCGCCTCCGATCTCAAGATCAATACCCTCGGCGGTCCCGAATTCGACGGCGCTCCGCGCATGCGGCTGACCGGACCCGTGGCCGTGGCCGATGACGAGTTCGCGACCCTCTCCGAGGATGCGCTGCTGAACTACAGCGTCACCGTCGGCGCGATCGTCCTGTTCCTGTGGCTCGCCCTGCGCTCAGCGCCGCTGATCGGCGCGGTTCTGATCACCACCTTCGCGGGACTCATCGTGACCGCCGGCCTCGGTCTCCTGATGGTCGGCGAACTGAACCCGATCTCGGTGGCGTTCGCCGCGCTCTTCGTGGGGCTCGGCATCGATTTCGGCATCCAGTTCGCGGTCCGCTATCGCGCCGACCGCTTCGAGCAGCCCGACCTTCCCTCGGCCATGCGGGCGGCGGCTCGCGGGGTCGGCTGGTCTCTCACCCTTGCGGCCATCTCGCTGATCGCCGGATTCTTCGCGTTCCTGCCCACCGCATTCCGCGGTGTTTCCGAACTCGGCCTCATCGCCGGCGTCGGCATGATCGTGGCCTACCTGTTCTCCCTCACCCTGCTGCCTGCGCTGATCGCAGTGTTCAAGCCGAAGGGGGAGCGCGAGGCCGTCGAGACCACGTGGCTGGCCGGCGTCGACCCGTGGATCATCCGCAACCGCAGGCCGATTCTGATCGGCGTCGGCGTGATCACGCTGGCGGGCATTCCGCTGCTCTTCAAGCTGCCCTTCGATTCCAACCCGATGCACCTGCGCAGTCCGAAGGTGGAATCGATCTCGACCTATCTCGACCTGATCAAAGACCCGGCGACGAGCCCGAACATCGTCGACGTGATGGCGCCGTCGGTCGACGCGGTGCCGGGCCTTGCCGAAAAGCTGACGAAGCTGAAATCGGTGGCGAAGGTGATCGACATCAATACCTTCGTACCGCCCGATCAGGATCAGAAGCTCGCGACCATCGCGGAGACGGCGCAACTCCTGGGTCCGGTGTTGAACCCGGGCCGCAAGCCGCCACCGCCGACCGACGCCGACAACGTCAAGGCGATCAAGGAAGCCGTGACGGCCCTGCGGGGCATCGCCTCCAGCTCCAGCGCTCCCGGCGCGAAGGCAGCCGGCGACCTCGCCACCGATCTCGACAAGCTCGCAGCCGCCCCGGTCGCCACTCGGGAGGCCGCCAGCGTCGCGTTGACAACCGACCTCAAGACCCTGCTCACGCGGCTTTCCGGATTGCTGAACCCGGAAAAGGTCACGCTCGACAACCTGCCGCCTAAGCTCAAGGCCGAGTGGGTCGCCGCCGATGGACGCTCGCGGATCGAGGTTCATCCGAGCGGCGATGCCAACGACAACCGGGTGCTGCGCAACTTCGCGCAGGAAGTGCAAAGCGTTGCGCCCCACGCGACAGGTGCCCCCGTCGCCACGACCTCATCGAGCTACACCATCCTCGGCGCCTTCCTGCAGGCGGCGATCACCGCCCTTGTGCTGATCTTCATCATCCTCTCCCTCGCCCTACGGAAGCCGTGGGACGTGGCGATGACCCTCGGGCCGCTGGTCCTGGCGACCCTGTGGACCCTGATGGCCCTGCATATCGTCGGGATGCCGTTGAACTTCGCCAACATCATCGCGATGCCGCTGATGCTGGCCGTCGGTGTGGCTTTTCACATCTACTACGTCATCGCCTGGCGGGCGGGCGTCACGGACATGCTGGCCTCCAGCCTGACCCGGGCGATCTTCTTCTCGGCGCTGACCACCGGCACCGCCTTCGGCTCGCTGGTGCTGTCGAGCCATCCAGGGACTGCGAGCATGGGCAAACTCCTCGCCCTGTCGCTGTTCTTCACTCTGGTGGCTGCGTTCTTCGTGGTCCCGGCCTTCCTCGGCCCGCCGCCGAAGCATCCCGATCCGAAGCGTCCCGAGGGTGATGCCGCCCTACCACCGAAGGCACGGACCCCCATCGCTGAGGCGGTTGCAGTCAAGTAGGCCACCTCTTCCATCGCAGACATAGAACGGGCGCGGGCCGAACCCGCGCCCGTTCTTGTGTCCGATGGGCGCTCGTGCCTGAGTCTGGCTCAGGCGGTCAGGTCAGAAAATCCGAGAAGCCGCCGCGCGGAATGCCCGCAACGGCCGCACGGCTTTCAGGTGCGAGGAGCGCGTCCAGCTCGGCCGCATAGGCGTAGCCCGGCGCCTCGCCCGGAAAACCGCGTTCGGTCGCAGGGTGCGTGTAGAGTTCGGTGAGGCCGTCGGGCAGATGCGCCAGAAGGCTCGCCACGCGTGCCGGGTTCATCGCCCCCGACCAGGCGAGGCCGAGGGTTCGATCGGGGATCAGGAAGCCGGCCTGGCGCGCCCGCACTGCGAGCAGAGCTGCCCAGGGCGCCGTATCCAGGGCCGCTTTCGCGCTGGTGCCCGGTTCGGCCGCCCGCAGCACCGCGCGGGTTTCGCGAGGCACGCGGATCGCTCGCATGCCGTGCCGCGCGCCGGCGGCGAGCACCAGTCCGGCGATCAGCGGGTGCACGTGGAAATGCTTGTGGGCATTGACATGGTCGAGAGTCAGCCCCGTCGCCCCATAGGACCGGAACTGCGCCTCGATCTCCGCGGCGAGTTGGCGCCGCGCAGAGCCCTTCAAGGCGAGGTCGAGGCCGAGCCGTCCCATGTCGCGGCGGATGAGACCGTCCGGCCCGACGAGATCCGGCAGCTCGGACGGCGGTAAAGTCGGCCAAGCCTCCACCATCACGAGGTGAAGGCCCACCCGCAGGGACGGCAGACGCTTGGCTCGTGCCACCGCATCGGCGGCGGCCGGCGCCGAGACCATCAGGCTCGCGGCGGTGAGAATACCGTCACGGTGGGCCTGCTCCACCGCCTCGTTGACTTGGAGGCTCAGACCGAAATCATCGGCCGTGACAACCAATCGCTTCACGTCGCGGCTCCGGCTTGCGGGCGCTATCCCGCCCGATTGATCGAGAGTTCTCACCCCCGAAACGCGAAACGGCCGGGCTTCCCGGCCCGGCCGCATCACAAGGAATTGTCCGCGCGTTCAGGCGGCGGCGCTGGTCTGGCGCTCCTTGAGGAAGCGGTAGAACTCCACGCCCTCGCGAAGGCGGCGCTTCATCATGTCGGGCGACCGGACCATCTCGGAGACGATCGAGGCGATCTTCGGCGCGCGGAAATAGAACTTCTTGTAGAACTCTTCGACAGCCGCGAAGATTTCCGTGTGCGACAGGTGCGGGTAGTGCAGCGGCGCGATCTGAACGCCGTTCTCATCCACCAGCTCGGCATTCTTGACGTCGAGCCAACCGTTCTCGACGGCCTGCTTGTAGAGGAACGTGCCGGGATAGGGCGCAGCCAGCGAGACCTGGATCGTGTGCGGGTTGATGCGCTTGGCGAAGGCGATCGTCTCCTGGATCGTCTCCTTCGACTCGCCTGGGAGGCCGACGATGAAGGTGCCGTGGATGGCGATGCCGAGGTCGTGGCAGTCCTTGGTGAACTTCTCGGCCACCTCGACGCGCATGCCCTTCTTGATGTTGTTCAGGATCTTCTGGTTGCCGGACTCGTAGCCGACCAGGAGCAGGCGCAGGCCGTTGTCCTTGAGGACTTTCAGGGTCTCGCGGGGCACGTTCGCCTTGGCGTTGCACGACCACGTCACGCCGAGCTTGCCGAGCTCGCGGGCGATCTCCTCGGCGCGCGGCAGGTTGTCCGTGAAGGTGTCGTCGTCGAAGAAGAACTCCTTCGTCTGCGGGAACTCCTTCAGGCAGTACTTGATCTCCTCGATCACGTGGGCGACCGAGCGGGTGCGGTAGGTGTGGCCGCCGACCGTCTGCGGCCAGAGGCAGAAGGTGCAGCGCGACTTGCAGCCGCGGCCCGAGTAGAACGAGATGTAGGGGTGCTTCAGGTAGCCGATGAAGTACTTCTCCATCTCGAGGTCGCGCTTGTAGACCGAGGTCACGAACGGCAACTGGTCCATGTCCGTCATGATCTCACGGTCCTCGTTATGGACCACGACGCCATTGGCATCACGATAGGACAGCCCCTTGATCTCGGACATCGGGGTGCCGTCGGCGACTTCCTTGACTGTGAAGTCGAATTCGTTGCGGGCGCAGAAATCGATACACGGAGCCTGCGCCATGGAGCCGGCGGCATCCACCGCCACCTTCGCGCCGATCAGGCCGGCGACGAGCTTCGGGTTGGCGGCCTTCAGCGCCTCGACGGTCTTCACGTCGGACTTGAACGACGGCACCGAGGTGTGGAGCACGACGAGATCGAAATCGTGCGCCTGGGCGACGATCTCGTCGAGCTTGATGTTGTGCGGGGGCGCATCGATGAGCTTCGAGTTCGGAACGAGCGCGGCCGGCTGAGCGAGCCAGGTCGGGTACCAGAACGACTTGATCTCGCGCTTGGCCTGGTACCGGGAGCCGGCGCCGCCGTCGAAGCCGTCGAAGGTGGGAGCCTGCAGAAAGAGGGTGCGCATGGGGTTCGAGGCCTCAGCGAGATCAGGGAAAGGTGAAACGAGGGTCGAGGCGAAGATCAGAGCGACGATGCACCAGCATCGCGGCCGAGCGTCGTCTCGGGGATCAAGGTACCGTCCGCAACCACGCGATAATCATGGCCCTTCCATGTCACCGCACCCGAGACGAAGCTCCAGGTAAAGTTCATGAACGAGAGGATGTCGCGAATTGGCAACAGCCAGTAGGGGTGGGGAGCGAGACCAAAGGCGCGCTCCAGGCGGACGCACAGGACGATGCGACAGGCGAGCGCGAAGGCCGCCACCGCCAGGGCCGTGACACCGGCGCCGGGAATCAGGGCGCCGATCAGAGCGAGCGGGAAGGCATGGGTGACGAAGGAGCCGGCATAGCCGGTCGGATCGACGTTGCGGATCGTGCGGTTCCAGCGCAGCTCGTGGGTCCAGAGGCTGGCCAGGTCGGTGTCGACGCAGGTGTGGCCGATGGTGAAGCTCGGGATCGCCACGAGGCCACCCCGCGCGCGCAGGGCCTCGCCGATCGCGTAGTCGTCGGCGAGATCGTCCCGGAACGTCTCGAAGCCGCCGATCTCGGCGAGGGCGGTTGCGCTGAACGCGATGGTGGAGCCGAAGCAGGGATTGGCGAGGCCGAGGGAGGTGCCCATCACCACGTTCGGCAGGAACTGAACGTCGATGGCGAGCGCCGAGAGATGGGCCCAGATGCCCCGATGCGCCGGCACGCCGTGGTAGAGGCAGGTGACGCCGTTGACGCCGGGCTGGCTCATGGTGGCGACCACGCGCCCGAGATAGTCGGGCTTCACCACCATGTCGCTGTCGGCGAGCACGAGCACCTGATGGGCGATGCGGGCCGACATGTTGATGAGATTCGAGACCTTCCGGTTCGAACCGTGCTGGCGGGCATCGATCACGAGGTCGAGCCGCGCCGCCGGATAGGCCTCCTGAAGGCGGCGGACCACGGCGACCGCCGGGTCGACGGCGTTCTGGACGCCGAAGACGATCTGCACCGGACCGGGATAGGCCTGCTGGCAGAAGGTCTCCAGGTTCTCGTAGAGGTTCGGTTCGAGGCCGCAGAGCGGCTTCAGGATCGTCACCGATGGCGCCTCGGCCCCGAGCACGGGCTCAGCTTTGCGCGCGAACCGGCCCGCCAGGGCGGCGGCGGTCAGCCCGTAGAGGCAACCGACCAGGGCGATCAGGGGTAGGAGGTGCGGCAGCCAGGTCAGGTCCATGAAGGGCATCGCTCGGTCACGGGTCTCGTGAGAGTGCCGCGGTAGCGAGCGGCGCGAATCGCAACGGGTCGGGAGAGGAACAAAGTCCGGGGTATTTGGCCGGACTCTAAGGCGCTGGTTTGGCGGCGAGCATCCCCGTGGTGCGATCGCGCATGAATGTCAGCAGGCCGTCCGCGCCGCCGGTCTTCAGCGGTTCGGCGAAGCTGCCGCGCAGGCTCGCCACCTCGCTGACATTGCCGTTGAGATAGACGTCCTGCACACGGTTGCCGGGACCCACCAGGAAGTCGACCTGGGAGGTGTCGCCGTCCTTGTTGGCGACTTCCGTCTGCACGACGCGGTTGGGGCCGCGGGCCTCGCTCTGCGGCTTCACAGTGAATTTGCCGCCGGCCGCCTGGGCGAGGCGTGTGGCGTAGGTCGCGGTGAAGTAGCGGCCGAACGCCTCCGTCAGGGCGCCCTGCTGCTCGGGCGTGAAGGTCTTCCATTTCGGTCCGGCGGCGAGGCGGATCATGGCCGGGAAATCGAAGGTCTCGCTCAGGGTCGAGCCGATGCTCGCCGCGCGGGCACCGACATCCTTCGGAGCCTCCTTCAGGGCCGCCTCGAAGATCGAGTAGACCTTGGTGACGGAATCCACGGCTGCATCGTCCGCCGCGTGAGCGACCGGGCTCAGCTGCAGCAGCCCGAGGACGAGGCCAGCGAGAACGACACGATTCAGGCGCACTTCTTAAGGTCTCCCAGATCGGTCTCGACCCGGGCGCGGCTGCCGAAATCGTTGGCGAGCACCGGGATGAGAAGGTCGTGGCGCAGAGCGGGCTCGCTTCTGACTTCGGGCGCTGCGAGGGGTGCCGCGACATCGTTGCCCTCGAGGGCGTGCCAGGCGAAGAGACCGGGGACGCCGACGAGAAGGTCGGCCAGACGCTTGACCAGCGAGAGAGCCAGGGCCGCCTCGGCCGGGATGCCGAAGATCGCGCAGAGCGCGATCAATCCACCCTCCTGGGCCCCGAGGGCGCCGGGGACGGCGAAGGCCGCGCCGCGAACCGCCTGGGCCAGGCTCTCGATCACCACCGCCTCGACGATACTGACAGGGTATCCCATGAAATGCAGGGCGACGTAGACCTCGATCGTACCGATGAACCAGCCGACGAGGTGGATGCCGAGGCCGCCGGCGACGCGGCCGCGGTTGCCGTAGAGGCGCTTCAGGCTGTCGTAGAGCACGTCGATGGCGCCGAGTGCCTGCCACTCGCGCGAGCCGGCGACGCGGCTGACGAGAGCCTGGATGACCTTGTGGCCGCTGCGGCGCTGGATGAGGTAGAAGGCGCCGAGGGCGGGGGCCGCTAGGGCGAGGCCACCCGCCACGGTCCGGACGATGGGGCCGTCGCCGGCGATCCAGACGAGGAGCAGCACGCCCGCAACCGTGAACAGGAACTGGGTGACCGCCTGGGTCATTAGGTCGACGAACATGCTGGCTCCGGCGACGCCACCCGGAACGCCGCGCTTGGTCAGCAGGCGGGCGGCGACGAAATCGCCGCCGACTTGGGCGACCGGTAGGAGCGTGTTGATGCCCTCCCGCACGAAGCGCAGCGTCATGCAATCCCACAGGGTCGGACGCGCCATCTTCGGGAAGATCACGTACCAGCCGAGGCCGGCCCAGGCCACCGCGACGCCGCGGGCCACGACCACGATCAGGGCGCCCCAGCCGGCGCTGACCACGGCAGCCGCGACGTCTTCCAATCCCGAGGACAGGAACAGGCCGACGACCGTGCAGAGACCGGCGATCAGGGCCAGTGTCGTGAGACGTTTCATGGGCCCCTTTCGGCCAGCAATACAGCGGGTCGCAGCTTGGATCCGCCGTGTTTCCGACCGGAAAAAACCGTCGGAAACGGTGAACGTCTCCGGAAGTTGCAGCTTTGGGAACCGTTGTCTATCACCCCGGGGACACAGTCAGAACCAAAGCGGCACCGGGCGGAAGGCCCGCGAATTGGCCGTCGGGGCGGACAGGGGAACGGATTTATATGGACCGGGAATCACACATCACGGCCGGTGAGGTCGTGCACGATGACGCGCAGGCGGAGCGCTATGCCGGGAGCGCTTACGGAGCGACCCGGGATCCCGCCCCGAGCTCCCCGGTCATGGCCTGGAACGAATGGGATCCGCTGGAGGAGGTCATCGTCGGAAGTCTCGACGGTGCGACCATTCCGACACACCACCTGACGGTGATCTTCAACCTTCCGAGAGCGGCGCAACCGTTCTATCGCTTCGCCTCGGGCTTCCGCTACCCGCAGTTCATGAAGAAGCTCGCTCAGAAGGAACTCGATAACTTCATCTCGATCCTGGCCGGTGAGGGTGTGAAGATCCGCCGTCCCGACTCCCTCGACTTCTCGCGCAAGTACAAGGCGCCGCGCTGGTCCTCCCGCGGCTTCTGCGTCGCCTGCCCCCGCGACCCCTACCTCGTGATCGGCGACGAGATCATCGAGAGCCCGATGTGCTGGCGCTCGCGCTACTTCGAGGGCGACGCCTACCGCTCGCTGTTCAAGGAATACTTCCGCAACGGTGCGCGCTGGACGTCGGCGCCGCGGCCGCAGCTCACGGACGAGCTCTACAACTACGACTACAGGGTGCCGAACCTGAAGGCCGGCGAGCCGATGCAGTTCACCGTCAACGAGTTCGAGCCGGTCTTCGACGCCGCCGACTTCGTCCGGTGCGGCCGCGACATCTTCGTAACGCGCTCGAACGTGACGAACCTCATGGGCATCGAGTGGCTGCGCCGCCACCTGGGCTCCGGCTTCCGGGTCCACGAGATCGAGAGCCGCTGTCCGCAACCGATGCACATCGACTCGTCGTTCATGCCCCTGGCCCCGGGCAAGGTCCTGGTCAATCCGGACTACATCGACGTCGAGAAGCTTCCCGCCGTGCTGAAGAAGTGGGACGTCCTGATCGCCCCCCGCCCCGACCCCGTCGAGGGCTTCATGAGCAAGATCTCGATGTGCTCGCCCTGGACCTCGATCAACGTGCTGGCGCTCGACGAGAAGAAGATCGTCGTCGATGCGAGCCAGCCGACCCTGATCAAGGCACTCAAGGATTGGGGCTTCGATCCCATTCCGGCGCCGTTCCTGTCCTACGGTCCGTTCGGCGGCTCGTTCCACTGCGCCACCCTCGACGTCCGTCGGCGGGGCACGCTGAAGTCGTATTTCTAGGATCGTCTCGATCGTCGTTCGAAGGACGGGGGGCGCCGCGAGGCGTCCCCCTTTTTCGTGGCTCTCGCGCGCCTACCGCGCGGTTGCGTAGAGGGACGCTCCTGCGGAGACGGGGGCGGTGATGGTGGAGAAGACGGAGAGGACCTTCTGGACCTCGGTGAAGGGGGCGTTGGAGACGTAGACGAGGTCGCGGTTGCGCATGCGGAAGGCCTGGGTCAGGAACAGGCTGTTGGGATCGCGCATGTTGATGCGGTAGACCACCGGCACCAGGGGGGTGCCGAGCAGGGGGCTGCCGGGCTTGAGGCGGCGCACCACCGCGGCGGGCTCGAAGCGGAAGATGAAGGTGCCGGAGGGATCGGCCTGGAAGTCGGACAGGCCGCGCGCCTTGGCCAGCGCCTGGGCCAGCGTGATGCCCTCGGCCTGGAACGGGATCTCGGTGGAGTTGCCCAGGGCGCCCACCGCCAGGAAGGTCTGGGGATCGCGCACCAGGGTCAGGGTGTCGCCCGGGCGCAGGAAGATGTTCTCGGCCGGGTTCGACACCACCGTGGTCAGCGGCACCGTGGCGGTCTGCTGGCCGCGCGAGAGGCGCACGAAGGTCTCGTTGACGGCTGCGCGCACGCCGCCGGCGGTGGCCACCACGTCGAGCAGGCGGTCGCCCTTGCCCGAGAGCGGCACGCGGGCGCCGGCCACGACCTCGCCGGTGACGGTCACCGTCTGCGACACCGCCTTGGTGACCGAGACCAGCACCTGGGGCTGGATCGCCTTGCCGGCGAGTTCGGTCTCGATGAGGGCCTGCACGTCCTGGGGCCGGCGCCCGGCCACCTGGATGCGCCCGGCATAGGGCACGCTGATGGCCCCGTCCCGGGGCACCACCTGCTCGGGGATGAGGGCAGACTTGGAGCCGGCCGAGAAGCGGTCGGCCACCAGCGGCCCGGAGAACAGGCCGCCCGAGCCGGCTTCCCAGACCGAGATCGCCACGTAGTCGCCCACCCCGATGACGGGCTCGAGGGACGGGCGCCGGTCGCCGAAGGAGGCCAGCAGGCTGTCCAGCGCACGACCCCGCAGGGCCTCGATGGTCGCCGCCGACAGGTCGACGATCTCGTAGCGCGCGAACGTGCCCTCGCTCGTCGAAATGTCGGCCCCCTCCACAACCGCACCCGTCGTCGGTCCGGCCGCGGGAAG
>NZ_JBKEZQ010000028.1:0-50390 GCF_053345175.1 Methylobacterium sp. M6A4_1b | reverse complement strand
CTCAGGCGGCGCGTACGGTGGCGAGGAAGCGCTGGACCTCGGCGCTGAGATGCTCGGACTGGCGCGACAGCTCGGAGGCGGCGCCCAGCACCTGGGCGGCGGCCGCGCCCGTCTCCTCGGCCGCGCCGGCCACGCCCGCGATGTTGGTCGTCACCGCCCCCGTGCCCTGCGCCGCCTGGGCCACGTTGCGCACGATCTCCTGGGTCGCCGCCCCCTGCTCCTCCACCGCCGCCGAGATCGAGGTGGCCACGCCGCTGATCTCGCGGATGCGCGCCGCGATCCCGCCGATCGCCTCCACCGCCTGGCCCGTCGAGCCCTGGATCTGGGCGATCTGCCCGCCGATCTCCTCGGTGGCCCGCGCCGTCTGGTTGGCCAGCTCCTTGACCTCGGCCGCCACCACCGCGAAGCCCCGCCCCGCCTCGCCGGCCCGCGCCGCCTCGATGGTGGCGTTCAGCGCCAGCAGGTTGGTCTGGCCCGCGATCGAGGTGATCATCGTCACCACGTCGCCGATGCGCGCCACCGCCGTGTTGAGGGTCTGCACGAAGGTGGCGGTCTGGGCGGCCTCGGCCACGGCGGTCTGGGCCATGGCGGCCGAGTTGCTGACCTGGCGGCCGATCTCCTGCACCGAGGAGCCGAGCTCCTCGGCCGCCGCCGCCACGGTGTTGACGTTGCAGGCCGCCTCGTCGGCGGCCGCGGCCACGCTGGTGGACTGGTTGGCCGTCTGGGTGGCGGTGCCGGCCATGCTCTGGGCGGTGGCCTGCAGCTCGGTGGCCGAGCTCGTCACCATGCTGATGATGCCGCCCACCGCCCCCTCGAAGCTCTCGGCCATCGCCCGCATCGCCGCCTTGCGCTGCGCCTCCGCCCCGGACCGCGCCAGAACCGTCTCCTCCTCGAGCTTGCGGGTCTGGAGCAGGTTGTCCCGGAACACGCTCACGGCGGCGGCCATGTCGCCGATCTCGTCGCGGCGGGTCCGGGACGGGATGTCCACGGCGGTGTCGCCGCCGGCCAGACGGCCCATGGTGCGGGTCATCCGCTCGATCGGACGCGCGACGCCGAACAGGCTGAACAGCATCGCGCCGATGGCGGCCACCACCGAGATCGCCATCGCGATCCAGGCCGTGAGCATGGCCGAGTCGGCGCTCGCCATGCTCGACGCGGTGCTGCGCTCGGCGCCTTCCCGGTTGAAGTCGACGGCCCGCTGCAGGGCCCGGATGGCGCCGTTGTTGAGGTCGGCCATCTCGGCGCTGGTGGTGAGCGCCAGGGCGTCGGCCTTCCGGCCCGCATTCATGAGGTCGACGACCCTCTGCTGGCCCTCGAGGTAGCGCGTCCACAGGGGCGTGAAGGCGTCGTAGATCGCCTTTTCCTCGGCGGAGGCGATCAGCGGTTCGTAGGTCCGGCGCAGGCCGTCGAGGGTCTTGAGGGAGGTGTTCAGGCCCGCCTCGTTCTCCGCGAGCGCCTGCGGCGTCTCCGAGGCGACGACGAAGCGGTACAGCTTCACTCGCACGTCGCGCGTCGCCGTGCTGATCGTGTTCACGACGTTGACGGAGGGAAGCCAGTTCGTCGCGACCTGCTTCACCTCGCGCTCGATCGTCCTGAGCTTCACGACGCTGACCACGCCCTGACCCGCCGCGGCGACGCCGAGCAGAGTTATCGAGCCGATCAGGATGGATTTCAGTGACACGCGCATCGTTGTGAGACCGTCCGGATTTGAATTCCGACCGGATGAAACAACTTCATGTTTAACACGGCGTTATCGGATGGGCACGAAACGTAACGATGACTGGTTGGTCGTGTCTTCAACAGTCGATGCCGCTGGAGCGGTTACGTGCCTCGTGGTTGGTTCAACGACGACCGGACCTCGCTATACGATCCTGCGGCTCGCGGTTACAGGGCCCGCGGGATGTCAGATGCCCGCGTACCAGGGGAAGCCGAGTTCGGCGACCATGCTTCCCCGGCCCTGGCCGAGGCCGTCGACCCGCTCCACGGCCTCGATGGCGCTGATGTACTTCAGGCTCTTGTAGCCGAGCTGGCGCTCCACCCGCAGGCGGACCGGCGCGCCGTGCGCCACCGGCAGGTCGCCGCCGTTCATGCCGTAGGCCAGGATCGTCTGCGGGTGGAGGGCGTCGAAGAGGTCGTAGCTGTCCCACCAGCCGTCGACGCTGCGCACCACGATGAAGCGCGCGGCCGGCTTCAGCCCGACCCGGGCGAGGAGATGGGCCAGGGGCACCCCGGTCCAGCCGCCGATGGCCGACCAGCCCTGCTCGCAGGAATGCAGGGTGATCTGGGTGCGGGCGGGCATCGCCTTCAGTTCGGAGAGCGCGAAGGCGCCGGGCCTCTCCACGAGGCCGCTGACCGGCAGCCGCCAGTCCGAGAATCCGATCGCCTTCGAGCGCCGGTAATCCGGGTTGTCGGGGTCCGTGGTGTTGATGGTCGGGAACACCGCCGAGATCGCTTCGGGTCCGAATTCGCGCACCAGGGGCTGGTGGCGCTGGAGCCAGCGCTGGACCGCGAAGGTCAGCCCGTTGCTCCAGTCGTAAGGAGAGGCCAGCCGCGACAGGGCCGGGGCGTCGCAGCCGCCGAAGAGGCCGGCGCCGATGAGGCTGCCCGAGCCGGTCAGGAGCCGACGGCGCGAGAGGTCATGCATCGGGGGTCTCCGTCAGGGGCTTCCGGGCGGTCTCCGGGGGAATGCGGAAGCGTCCGGTGATCATCGAGCGCATCAGGTTGCCCGCGCCCCCGACGAAGACCTGCGCCACGTGAACGACGAGGAAGAGCACCAGCAGGCAGGCGACGAGGAAGTGCAGGGTGCGCGCCGATTGCCGGCCGCCGAACAGGGCGAAGAGCTCCGGATAGGCTGCCGTGACGCCCGGGGACATGGTGAGCCCGGTGAGCACCATGAGGGGAAACAGCACGAACAGCACGACGAGATAGGCGAACTTCTGCAGGGCGTTGTAACGCAGGGCCTCGCGCCCGCGCGCCGGTTTCAGGCGGGCGTGGTCGGCGATCTCGCGGGCGAGGTGGCGCGGGGCCAGCTGGTCGCGGTCCGGCACGAGGTCGCGGGCGAAGTGGCCGCCCACGAAGGCGACGATCAGGTAGACGATCCCGTTGAGGACGAGCACCCAGGCGGCGAGGAAGTGCAGGTTGCGGCCCCAGCCCGTCTGCTCGAGGTTCACCGGCAGCGGCAGGTCGAGGGCCGCCGGCGCCCCGTTCGCTCCGGTCTCGCCCCAGAACAGCCGCGGCAGGGCGAGCAGGATCGCGATGCCGCTGACCACGAGGGCCAGGAACGCGACGGCGTTGAGCCAATGGGTCAGGCGCACCCAGGCGGCGTGCCGGTGAACCAGGGACGGGCCGGGCTCCTCCGCCCTCGGCGTCCGGCTCACGCGGGCGCCCGCAGCACGTCGAGGCGGTAGCGCTCGGTGCGGCTCCGGTGGCCCGGCTCCAGGTGGCCTCGGGTGAATCCGATCAGCGTCTCGACCGCAGCGTCGGCGCTCAGGGGGAAGTTCGTCTCCCCCAGCCAATGGACGAGGACGACCTCGCCGCCCGGGTTCAGGGCCGCCGCGAGGTGCTCGGCGATGCGGGCGAGGTCTTCGGGCGTGAAGAAGTACAGCACCTCCGAGAGCACCACGAGGTCGAACCGGCCGGGGGGCCACGCCTCCGGCACCGCCGCGCGCAGGAAGCTGACATGCGGGCACGGGGCGCAACGGGCCCGGGCGGCGTCGAGGGCGGCCTCCGCCACGTCGAGGGCGAGCAGGGCCGCGCAGCGGTCGGCCAGCCGGCGGCTCAGCACGCCGATGGAGCACCCGACCTCGAGGGCCTGCCCGTAGGTCTCCCGGCCCAGGGCGGCCAGGGTGGCGTCGTACTTGGCGTGTTCGTAGGGGCTGGTGGCGAAGTCCCACGGATCGGGGTTCGCGGCGTAGAGCTCGGTGAAGTAGTCCGACGGCAGCGTGTGCGAGGAGCGTGTCATGGGCGTCAGCGCCTACAGATCGGCCGGAACCTCGTCAGGCATAGGCACCCCGGCGGGATTGCGCCAGAGGAGGTCCGCCGGCCGGTCCGCCGCGAGAACGTGGGCCGCCGCGCTGGTCAGGGCCCGGTCGGGGCCGGGCTGGCGCAGGTAGGTGGCGAGATCGCGCGCCAGACGCTCCAGGGGATGCGGGCTGAGGAAGCCCGCGAGGCCTACCGAGCGCTGGGCGCGCTCCAGGACGTCGAGCCCGGCCCGCTCAACCGCGAGGCGGGTGAGATTGACGTAGGCGATCACCTGGCCGGGCTCCGCCTCCGGATCGGCGGCGAGCTGCGCGGCGCGCCCGACGAAGAGGCGGGCGCTCTCCACCGCGATCGCGGCCTCGCCGAGGCGGGCCGCCTGGTGCGGGTCGCCCCCACGCCCGGTGGTCCGGAGATGCGTCCGCAGGGCGTCGAACACCGCCTCGATGCCGCCCAGCTGCACGGCGGCGAAGCGCCAGGCGCCGCCGGAGAAGCGCGGCTCGGAAAAGTAGTCGTCGGGGCCGCCGATGACGCTGCCGGGGCCGGCGGGCAGGCCGGTGAAGTCGAGGACGCCCGAGGTCGAGGCCCGCATCCCCTGAGCCCGCCAGCCGGACAGGTCGGCGCGGGTGCCGGGCTCCAGGTCCACCACAAGCATCTGCTGGCGGCCGTCCGGCCGGCGCGCGGTGACCAGGGGCCGGGTCACGGCTCCGGCGCCGGAGGCGAAGGACTTAACCCCGGCCAGGATCCACGAGGCGCCCGCCGGAGCGAGGCCGCCGACTTGCTCGAGGCTGAGGCCGCCCGCCTGGGGCTGCGTGTTCCAGACGCCGAAGAGGTGCCCGGCGCGGGCATCCGCGGCGAGGCGCTCCACGACCGGCGGCTCGGCGTAGCGCAGCACCAACGCGAGGGCGTTGACGTGGCCTTCGTAGAGCCGGCCGAGGGCGAGGCTGCCGCGCCCGACCTGCGCGAGGAGATCGGCCAGGACCGGCGCCCGATGGGGCGCATCGAGGCCGGCCCCGCCGAGCGCCACCGGCAGGGGCGCCGTGAGCAGGCCCGCCGCATGGGCGTGGGCGACGTCCTCGGCCGGAAACCCGCCGTCGCGGTCGAGGCTGTCGGCGCGTTCGGCCGCGCGGCGCGAGACCGCGCGTGCGGCGGTCGCGATCCGTGCGGGGCTGGTGTCGATGCAGTCCTGCGGAAGGGCGTTCATGATCGAGACATGGATCACGGATGCGCGACCGCCAGGGGCGGGTTGCATACCAACCCCGATCTTTTCCCGCGTCAAAGCGCGTCGTCGCCCGTCCGGGTCGACAACGCGAGGGCGGTCAACGCGGCTCGGAGACCGTCTCGTCGCGCAGGTTCGCGCGCCCGGCACGCAGGTCGGCGACCATGTCCCGCACCATCCAGCCCAGGCTCAGCACGGAGAAGGCGCCGATGGCCACCATCAGGACGGCCCCCACCAGCATCTTGGCGGTCTCGATATCCACGGTTCCGATTCCCGAATACAGTTTTGCTCCGCCGCATTCCGCGACGAAAACCATGACGACCACCTTAAGATGGGCGGCTTTCTTGGAATTGAGCAGATCCGCACGCGGAAACGCTGCCATGCGCCCGTCGGCCCACGGCCGGTGCGGCCGCACACGCCGATGCGCCGAGGTTCTGTGCAGGTGCAATCCTGTCGGCGCCAGGATCGGCTCCGGGTGGACGCCTAGCCGTGGGCTTCCCGTCCACCCATGGGCTTCCGGTGTCCCGGACTGCAAACCCGGCCTTTCAGGAGAGCCGAAACCCGGCTGCGCCCCGTCCGGCCGCTGCCTTCGACTCCGCCCTCAGCTCCAGGCGTGGAAAGGCGGATTCACCCCGTTCAGGGCGTGGTTGCCGATGATCGCGTACTTCCAGCGCACGGGGTCGTGGAGCGTGTGGGTGCGGGCGTTGCGCCAGTGCCGGTCGAGGTTGTGCTCGGCGAGCGTGGCGCGGGTGCCCGCGAGCTCGAACAGAGTGTTGCTGGCGTTGAGCGCCACCTCCGTGGTGAGCACCTTGGCTTCCGCCACCGCGAGCTGGGCGGCCGCCACGGTGTCTGCGCCGGGCGCCGCCACGGCGGCGTCGAGGGCGAGGCCGGCCCGGTCGAGCAGCGCTTCGGCCGCGTGCAGGCGGATCGTGAGATCGCCGACGATGCGGATGGTGTGCGGGTCGTCCGAGGCGCGCTCCAGGCCGCTGTCGACCCAGGGTCGGGACTTGGTCCGCACGAAGGCGATGGTGTCGGCGAGCGCCGCCCGGGCGATGCCCGCATCCACCGCCGCCTGGATGATCTGGAAGATCGCTCCGTCGGCGCTCGGGCGTTCGTAGCCCTTCCAGGCCGGCACCAGGTGGGTCCTGCGCACGCGCACGCCGTCGATCTGCACGGTGCCGCTCGCGGTGGTGCGCTGGCCGAAGCTCGACCAGTCGTCGATGACCGTCAGGCCGGGCGCGTTGCGCTCGGCGATCGCGTACCAGGCCCGGCCCTGCGCATCGAGGGCCACGATGGGCACGAGGTGGGCGAGCAGCGCGCCGGTGGCGTAGAACTTGGTGCCGTGCACCACGACGTGGTCGCCGTCCTCCACGAAGCGGGTCTTGAAGTCGGCGGCCCGCGGCGTGCCGATCTCCGAGAAGGCGTTGCCGAAGCGGGTGCCGGCGAGCACGAGGCCGAACAGCAGCGCCTTCTGGGCCTCGTCCGAGACCGTGTCGATCGACGCCACGATGCCGAGGTGGTTCTGGGCGATCTGCCCGATGGAGGGGTCGGCCGCCGAGACGATGGCGATGACCTGCGCGAGAACCCGGTAGGACAGCCCCGGCCCGCCATGGGCCAGCGGCACGTTGATCGACCACAGGCCGCTCTGCGAGAACGCGTCGAGCTCGGCCAGGGGACGGCGACCGGTGCGGTCGCGCTCGGCGGCGCCGGCCCCGAACGCCTCCGCCAGGGCATGGGCGACGCGCAGGGCCTCGGCCCCGTCGCGAATGACGTGGGCCGGCGCGGCCGGGCGCTCGGGACCGGGCGCGCCGGTGGGCCAGCGATGGGTGTCCCGCGGAGGCGGGCTGACGGCGATGTTCATGCGGTGTCTCCGGATCGGGTGACGAGATCGGGTCGCGGCGCGGCTCAGGCCGCCTGCGCGCGCTCGCGGCGGGCCGCCTCCAGGGCACGAACCCGCGGGATCACGTGTTCGCCGAAATACGCGACCTCCTCCTGGAAGTGCAGGAAGGCGAGCAGGGCGAGGTCGACGCCGGCATCCTTCAGCGCCACGATGCGCTCGGCGATCTGGTCCGGCGTGCCGATCAGGTTGGTCTTGAAGCCGTCGTTGTACTGGACGAGGTCCTCGAAGCTCGACTTCGCCCAGTTGCCCTCGCCCTCCGGCGAGGCCTTGCCGGCGTTCTTCGCCTCGTGCCCGAAGGCCTTCACGGCGTCCGGATCGGCGTGGTCGATGATCTCCTGGAGGACGGCGCGGGCTTCCGCCTCGGTCTCGCGCGCGATGACGAAGGCGTTGACGCCGACCTTCACCGCGTGGCCGTTGACGCGCGCCTTGGCCTGGATGTCGTCGACCTGCGCCCGGATGCCCTCGGGCGTGTTGCCGTTGGTGAAGTACCAGTCCGAGACCCGGGCCGCCATGTCGCGGGCCGCGCGGGACGAGCCGCCCTGGAAGATCTCCGGCTGCGGGTCGGCCGGCTTCGGCTTCAGGGTGTAGTCGCTGTAGCGATAGAAATCGCCCCGGAAGGTGAAGTTGTCCTGGGTCCAGATCCCCCGCAGGGCGCGGATGAACTCCTCGGAGCGGCGGTAGCGCTCGTCGTGGTCGAGCCACGGCTCGCCGATGGCGCGGAACTCGCCCGAGAACCAGCCCGAGACCACGTTGACGGCGATGCGCCCCTCCGTCAGCTGGCTGATCGTGGCGATCTGCTTGGCCGCGAGCGTCGGGTTCCAGGGACCGGGCAGCAGCGCGGCGATGACCTTCAGCTTCGAGGTGGCGGCCAGTAGCGCGTGGCTGAAGGCGACGGATTCGTGCTGGTACTCGGCGCCGTAGCCGGCGGTGAAGCGGATCTGCGTCAGGGCGTAGTCGAACCCGGCTGCTTCCGCGATCTGCGCCAGGCGCCGGTTGTAGGGCGCGTCCCAGCCGGTGCGCTGGGGAATCTTGCTGATGACGAGTCCGCCCGAGACGTTGGGCACCCAGTAGGCGAAGCGGATCGGCTCGCCCGCGTCGCGGAATTCAGGTTGAAAGCCCATGATCACACCCATGCGTTCCGGCACGACGCACAGGCCGTGCGCCCCGGTGTTCGAATTCGATCAATTGAATACAAAAATCGGAGCGCTCACATTCCTGTGAAGACTGACTTAGTGCGCGTTGGTGCCCCGGTCTGTCATTGCTGTCCTAGAATTGCGCGATGCTGTGCTGGCGTCAAAGGAAGCAAACGGCTTTTTTCGGCCGGAAAGGGAATGCGCGTTCTCCCGATCGCGGGGTGAGGCCGAAGGTTTGCCTCACGCCTGCGGAAGGGGGCGCAGGGCGCCGATTCGACCTGTCGGCGGGACCACGCTGGACCGTCTTCCCCGGCGCGGTGCCCTTATTGCGGGCGCCCGAATGCCGTAAAATCCAGTCGACGCGGCCAAAGTGCTAGGTTCGCTGCCTTTTCGGGCATGTCGATGCTGATAAGGTGAGCATCCAGGTGAAATTGCTGATCTCTTCAGCTTGTCTCCAGAATCGCTGTTGCCTCGTGAAACCGGTCGTTTAAGGACGCGTTAACTGGTCGCTTCTACGGTCGCACCACCGTCCATTTGAAAGCCGAAGCGCTCGATATCGGTTCACCCAGGAAGTTCGTCCATGATGGCCGCGTCCCGCCAACCGCTCGTGGTTCTCCTCGCCGGAGACGAATTGACCCGCTCCATCACCACGAGCTGCCTCGAGATGTCGGGCTACGACGTGCTCGGCGCGCGGACGGCCGGCGAAGTCGAGAGCCTGCTTCTGGCGCAGACGGGCCAGCGCCGCGTCGACGTGCTGGTGACCGATGCCGACGTGCGCGACACCGTGGACGGCCTCTCGCTCGCCGGGGTCGCCCGCTGCCTCGATCCCGCGGTGGGCGTGGTCTACACCGCGCGCTCCCTGCGCCGGCTCGACGGCGAAGCCCTCGAACCGGGAGCCCTGCGCCTGCGCACGCCCTATCATGGGCACCAGCTCGTGGCCCTCGTCGCCGAGCTGCTCACCTCGGCCGCCGACCGGACCGGTTACGACCGCGCGGCGGCCTGAGCGGATCCGGATCGCTCCGGCGGAGCGGTCCACGCCGCCCATCCGATGCGGTGGCGCCGATGGGGGGATGCATGGCCTCGGCCCGGCGGTGTATCAGGCAAGGTCCTGGGGTCCCGGCCGGCGCCCGCCCCCGGCCCGAGCAGCCGGTGACGCGGGTCCTGCCCCGGGCATCCGTGCCTTCCGGAACGCGAGAGCCGATGATCAGCGCCTTCGACCTCTTCAAGATCGGGATCGGCCCATCGAGTTCGCACACCGTCGGCCCGATGGTGGCGGCGCTGCGGTTCCGCACCCGGACCGAGGGGCTGCCCGGCCTCGACCGCATCCAGGCCGAGATCTTCGGCTCCCTCGCCTGGACGGGGCGCGGGCACGGCACCGACACGGCGATCTTCCTCGGGCTCCTCGGGCACGACCCGCGCTCCATCGACCCGGATGCCGTCGCCGGTCTCGTCGCGGCGCTCGGGGCGGGCAAGCGGCTCGGCCCCGGGGGGGCGGCCTTCGACCCGGCCGCGGACCTCGCCTTCAACTTCACCGACCTGTTGCCGCTGCACACAAACGCCCTGCGCTTCCGCGCCCTCGACGGTGCCGGCGCGATCCTCGACGCCGAGACCTACTATTCCGTCGGCGGCGGCTTCGTGGTGACCGAGGCCGAGGCCGCGCCGGGCACCGAGACGGACTGCCCCCTGCCCTACGCCTCCGCGGCCGGACTCCTCGCCCTGTGCCTAAGCGAGGACCGCACGATCGCGCAGGTGCAGTTCGCCAACGAGTGCGGTTCGCGCGACCCCGAGGCGGTGGAGGCTGGCCTCGACGCCATCCGTGACGCGATGTTCGCCTGCATCGATCGGGGCCTGCGCCAGGACGGCGAGCTGCCGGGCGGCCTCAAGGTCCGGCGCCGTGCCAAGCGCCTGCACGACGACCTCACCGCCGGCCGCCTGCGCAACGCCCGCGCTGCCCACGAGATCGTCGACTGGATCAGTCTCTATGCCCTGGCGGTGAACGAGGAGAACGCCGCCGGCGGGCGCGTGGTGACGGCCCCCACCAACGGCGCGGCCGGGATCGTGCCGGCCGTCCTGCGCTACGCCCGCGATTTCTGCCCCGACTGGTCGGATGCCCGCGCGCGGGAATTCCTGCTCACCGCCGCGGCGGTGGGGGGCCTGATCAAGACCCGCGCGTCGATCTCCGGCGCCGAGGTCGGCTGTCAGGGGGAGGTCGGCTCGGCCGCCGCGATGGCGGCGGCGGGGCTGGCGGCCTTCCTCGGCGGCAGCCCGGCCCAGGTGGAGAACGCCGCCGAGATCGCGATGGAGCACCATCTCGGCATGACCTGCGATCCCATCGGCGGCCTGGTCCAGATCCCCTGCATCGAGCGCAACGCCTTCGGGGCCAACAAGGCGGTGGTGGCCGCCTCCCTGGCCCTGCGCGGCGACGGCATCCACCGGGTCAGCCTCGACGAGGTCATCGAGACCATGCGCCAGACCGGCCACGACATGCAGGCCAAGTACAAGGAGACCTCCCTGGGCGGTCTCGCGGTGAACGTCGCGGCCTGCTGACGGATCGCGAATAAGGAACTGATGAGTTCCTTATTCGCCTGTCTAACCCTACGCTTTGGTTTCCGTCACCCGGGCGGGTGCCGCTTGCGCTCCGCGAAGCTTCGCTTTCGCGCGTGGGCATCGGACCCGCTGGCCGAACCGGCGCCGCTTCGATCCAGGAATATGGAACGCAGCGGTTCCGATAGGGTTGTCTCCGCGAGGGGGCTACCGGACGGCGGATGCGGCCAGCGCGAGCGGCGCGCCTCCGATCCGTCCTGACGAGACGCGGGACAAACATCATGACGTTCGCGACGCCGACCACCGGGATCGCCGGCTCCGGCCCGAGACACGCCCAGGCGCCTGTCCGCGACGCCGCCCCGACCTGAGAGCCCTGGCGCGGACCGCCTCCGGGCGTCCTCCGCCTCCCGATTTCGTCCCAGACCCTGCCCGACCTTCCGTCGGCGTCGCCCAGCGCCGGGCGGGCGCGTCCCCGCCCCGTTCCGACCCGAATTCCCCACCGGAGACCCGCCATGCGGATACTGACACTCGCCCTGCTTCTCGGGGCCTTCCCCGTCGTCACGCCCCTCGCCGCCCAGGACCTCACGGGTCCAGGACAGACGCCGCGCCCGGCCCTGCTCATCCATGGGCATTACTGCGGCCCCGGCAACGACGGCATGGACGTCGCGCCGATCGACGCGCTGGATGCGGCGTGCCGCAGTCACGATGCCTGCACGCCCGATGGCGGCCTGCCCTCCTGCGGCTGCAACCGCGCCCTCAAGCGCGATGCGGGCCGGCTGGCGGCGAGCCCGCGCCAGCCGCAGGACCTTCGCGCGCTCGCCGGCCTCGTCGCCGGCGCGACCGACATGATGCCCTGCAGCGACGACGTCGCGGGGCTGCGACCCTGAGGTCGGCCGCCGCACCCGGGGCCGCACTCGGGTTCGCCGGAGGCCGGGATCGACCCATGCCTCCGGCCGGGGCCTGACGGATCGCGGTCGGGTTTACCGGCCGTCGATGCGCTCGCCGAGCAGCGCGATGGCGCGCTGGTAGACCGAGGCGGCGTTCCAGCCCTGGATCGCCGCGAAGTTCGGCTCGCCCGGCTGGTAGCCGGCACCGGCGCGCCAGCCATGACCCTTGAGGAAGTTCGCCGTCGAGTTCAGGGCGTTGGCCGTGCTGTCGAGGCTGCCGCCGACGCCGTAGTTCAGGACGTTCCTGGGCAGGAACTGGGTGTGTCCGACCTCGCCATGGGCCGCGCCCCGGGTGCTCGGGGTCAGGACGCCGCGATCCACCAGGGTGAGGGCGGCGTAGAGCTGGTCGGTGAAGTAGGCCGAGCGGCGGCAATCGTAGGCCAGGGTCGCGACCGCCGAGAGCGTGTTCACGTTGCCCTTCACCGCGCCGAAGCCCGTCTCCATGCCCCAGATCGCCAGGAGCGGGCCGGGCGGCACGCCGTAGCGCTGCTCGATCGAGTCGAACAGGGCGGCGTTCTGGGCCTTGAGGGCGCGGCCGCGCGACACGATGGTGTTGCCGCCGCGCTTGGCCAGGAACTGGTCGAGGGAGAGCTTGAAGCTCTTCTGGCCGCGATCGGCCGAGATGGTCGCCGTCGAGTAGGAGGTGCCCATCAGTGCGGAGAGGCTCGCGGCGCTGGCCCGGCCGCGCGCCTCCTCGGCGAAGTCCCGCTTCCAGGCCTCGAAGCCGGCCGCGCTGTTGCCGCACTGCGCCGCGTTCGCCGCGCCCGTCGCACAGACGAGCGCCGCGAAGGCCGCCGCGATCCACGGCGTCCGATACCCACGTCCGATCATGTCAAAACTCCCTGGCCGTGCGACGCCGTTCGGGGGGCGCACGGATCGATGACTTCCCCTTGCGCGGAGCAAGGCGACAAACGGGACCGTGAGTCGAGCCTCATTGCGGCAATTTTGGCTGCGATCCGTCCCATGGCCCTCACTTCCCCGCGTTTGGTTACGCAGAGATGTCCGGATGCATCGCCAGACCTGAGATCCGGCCCGTGCAGTTCAGCGCGAGACGAACACTGAAACGTTCCGGGCCGCACCACTCATGTCCCGCTTCAAGACAGTCCGTAGCGACCCGAACCAGCGGCCGCCGCTGGGGCTGGTCCCCCTTCTCTGCGCGACGGCCCTGCTCCTGTGGTGGCCGATCTTCGTGCTCAGCCCGACGGCGGTCTGGTTCTGGTGAGGCGGTGACGCCTTCAGGCGCTGTCGCTGCGGACGCGCAGGTATGCGCCGAGCAGGTAGCCCGCCTGAACCGCGGTGAGGTGTGCGAACAGTACGAGCAGGCTCACGGCGGAGACATCCCACCGGGCGATCCAGACAATGCCCGAGAGCGCGACCACGAGGGCGGACAGGCCGATGGCGACCGTGGCCCGGCAGGTGAGACCGACCGTGATCCCGCTCAGGAACAGGATCAGCGCGACGAGCATCGGCACCGTCTCGCGCGGTCGAGTAGATCGCGGCACCGCATGGTCGTCCTCCCTGGCCCGACAGCTGACGCGCCGCCCTTGCAACGGTCGGCTGAGACGGCCGAAAGGCCAAGGTTCCGCCGGCGAGGTTCCCCGTGGCCGAGGTTCCCCATGGCCGAGGGTTATCCTGGACAAGTCCCGCTTCCGCCTCCGGGCTCCCGCCGCTAGGGTCCCGTCGGGGCGGCGCAGGAAGGAAACCGGCATGGGATGGCAGCGACGCTTCCGGGCTCCCATGCGGCGCGCCGCCGCGATCGCATTCGCAGTCCTGGCGGTCCCCGGTCTGGCCGCCCTGATCCCGGGCGCGGTCGAGATCGTCTCGGCCGAGCCGTCCGCCGGGGGTGCCGCAGCCGGGTCCGATGCGCAACCCCTCGCCTTCGCGCATTGCACCGGGGCGATCGCCGCCGAGGCCGAGGCGCGCGGCGTCCCGACCCGGGTGACGGACCACCTGCGCGCCCTGTCCCCCGATGCCGAGGTGGCGGCGGCACCCCAGGGTCAGGCGGAGTTCGTGAAGCCGATCTGGTCCTACCTCGATGCCAACCTCACCGAGACGCGGATCGCCGAAGGCCGGCGCAAGCTGGCGGAGTGGTCCGCGACCTTCGACGCCATCGAGGCCCGATACGGCGTCGACCGCTTCATCCTGGCGGCGTTCTGGGGTGTCGAATCCACCTATGGCAGCGTGCTCGAGGATCCCGCGATCGTCCGTCCGGTCCTGCGCTCCCTGGCGACGCTGGCCTGCAGCGAGACGCCGCGGGCGCCGTACTGGCGCGCCGAGCTGATCGCCGCCCTGGAGATTCAGGCCCAGGACAAGGGTCCACCCGGACCGCTCACCGGGTCCTGGGCCGGGGCCATGGGCCACACCCAGTTCATGCCGACGGTCTACCAGGCTCATGCGGTGGATTTCGACGGCGACGGCCGGCGCGACATCTGGACCTCCGTGCCGGACGCCCTCGCCTCCACGGCCAACTACCTCACGGCGATGGGCTGGCGTTCCGGCGCGCGCTGGGGCAGCGAGGCGCGCCTTCCCGACGGGTTCGACCTCGCGCTCGCCGACGAGACCACGGAGCGGAGCATCGCCGCCTGGAAGGCGCTCGGGGTGGTCCCGATCCAGCCTCTGGCGGAGGACGGCACGGCGACGCTGATCCTGCCGGCCGGAGCGCGCGGACCGGCCTTCCTCCTCCAGTCGAATTTCCGGATCATCCTGCGCTACAACACCGCCCTCGCCTATGCGCTCTCCGTGGCGCACCTGTCGGACCGCCTGCGTGGCGCGGCGGGCTTCACCCGGGACTGGCCGCGCGGCGACGCGATGCCGACCGCCGGCGACGTCCGGGCGCTCCAGCTGCGCCTGGCCGAGCGCGGGTTCCCGGCGGGCTCTGCCGACGGCAAGATCGGCCCCAGGACGCGGGCGGCGGTCCGCGCCTACCAGGCGGCCAACGGCCTGCCCCCGGACGGCTACGCCGACGCCCCGCTGCGGGAGCGGATCCTGGCCGCTCCCGAGCCGCGGCCCTGATCCGCACGGATTTAGCGGTGGTCGCGCCCGAGGCGCCGCGATAGAGCAGCCCAGATGATCCGGGGCGGGCGATCCGCGTTCGGGTGATCCTCGGGCGATGGCGAGAAGGGCGTGAGGGGGGAATGAGTCGATCCGCGCCCACCTCCGCTCCCTCCGGGGGACCGACCCCGCTCCGGACCATCGTGACCTACTGGGAAGGGCCGGTGACCTGGCTCGAACGGCTCAGTGCCGCCTCGATCGTCGCGGCCGGGCACCCCCTGCACATCTATTCGCACGACGTGGCGGCCCTGCGCGCGCAGGGGCTGCCGGGGACGGTGATCGATGCCCGCGAGGGGATCGGACCGAACCTCATGGCGGACCTCTATCGCAGCCGCGGCGTCCTCGCCTTCTACGCCGATTACCTGCGCCTCAGCCTGATCCGCGACGGCAGGGGCATCTGGTCGGACCTCGACTGCATCTTCCTGCGCCCCCTCGAGACGCCGGGCGGGGCGGGGGAATACCTGTTCGGTTGGCTCAACGCGAGCCGGCTCAACAACGCGATCCTGTCGGCGCCTCCGGATTCCGAGCTCGTGTCCCGCTACTGGGACGCGATCTCGAAGGTGCCGATCCGCGCGCCCTGGGCCACCGGCCACATCCGGGTGAAGCGGCGCCTGGAACTGCTGGTCGGCAAGCGCGTCCCGTTCCACCCGGAGCGCCTGGCGATCGGCCCCCGCGCCCTCACCTATTTCGTGCGCGAGCTCCGCCTGGAGGACCATGCCCGGGCGCGGGAGGTGTTCTATCCCCTCGGCGACGACGAGGCGCATCGCCTCGCCGAGGCGGACGACCGGGCGGCGCGGGCGCTCGTCGTGCCCGAGACGGTGTCGGTGCATGCCTGGCGCGGCAAGCTCTGGTCGATCGGGCTCGACGCCCCGCCCCCGGCCACCTCCTGGCTCGGCCAGCAGGCCCGGAGCCTCGGCCTCTGACCGGCCGGACATGCGATCCCTGGAGATGTCGATGCGTCGGGTCCTGTTCATCTGCGCGACGCCGGTGGCCTTCGGCCTCGACACGCCCCCCGAGATCGGCCTCGGCGGCATCGAGAGCACCAACATCGCCCTCGCCCGCGCCCTGGCCCGGCGCGGCTGGACCGTGACCCTGGCCACGCGCCGGAGCGGGACGGTGGAGCGCGACGGCGTCCGCAACATCCCGCTCGCGGAGGCGGCGGCCTGCGAGGCCGACGCGGTCGTCACCAGCAACGACCCGCGCCCGCTCCGCGCCCATCCGGGCCGGCGCGGCATCGTCTGGGTCCACAATCCGCTGAACGTCGAGAAGGCCGTGCGGAAGGGCTATCTCCTCCCCTTCCTGACCCTGCGGCCGGAGGCCGTGTTCGTCGGCACCCTCGCGGCGCGGATCATGTCGCCGCTCTACCCGTTCCGGCGCCGCCACGTCGTCCCGCACGGCGTCTCGCCGGTCTTCCGCACGTCCGAGCCGACGCGGGGCCGCAGCCGGGACTTCGTCTACGCGTCCCAGCCCCAGCGCGGCCTCGACCGGATGCTGCGGCTCTGGCGCAGCGCGGCGCCCCTGATCGCCTCGGGGGCGAAGCTCCACGTCTTCGGCTCGGAACAGCCGGACTCGCCCGACGATCGCGGCCCGGTGGTGTTCCACCCTCGGCGGGGCGCCGCCGCCCTGGCGGCGTTCTACGGCAACGCCCGCGCCATGGTCTGCCCCGGCTCCCCCGACGAGACCTTCTGCCTCGCGGCGGCGGAGGCCCAGGCCATGGGGCTGCCGGTGGTGACCGCCGGCATCGGCGCCCTCGCCGAACGGGTGCAGCACGGCGTGAACGGCTGGGTCGCCGGGACGGACGCGGCCTTCGCCGAGGCCGTCGTCGGCCTCGCCACCCAGGACGACCTCTGGTCGGAACTCAGCGCCGGCGCGCTCCTGCAGCGCCGGGCCCTGACCTGGGAGCGGGCGGCGATCCTGTGGGAATCCGTCCTGAGGGGTCCCTCCCACGCGAGCGCCTGACGCGCCGGGCCGGGTGACAGATCGGGGCCGGCGACAAGCCTCCGCCCCGCCGCGACTGGACGCCCTCCCGCCGGCCGCGAATACTGTGTGCACGTCACGGTCGGCAAGACCGGACGGCATCGGGAGGAAAGCATGAGGCTTCGGCTTGGTCTGGCCGCGATCGCGGTCGCGTGGGCGGGCGTGGCGTCCGCGGACCCGTTGGCGTTCCAGGTCGAACCGGCCTGGCCTAAACCCTTGCCGAACCAGTGGATCATGGGCCAGGCCTCGGGGGTCGCCGTCGACGCGCAGGACAACATCTGGGTGGTGCAGCGCCCGCGCACCCTCACCGACGACGAGAAGGCGGCCAGCCTCAACCCGCCGCGCACCAAGTGCTGCTTCCCCGCGCCCCCGGTGCTGGTGTTCGATCAGGCCGGCACCCTGATCCGCAGCTGGGGCGGCCCCGGCGAGGGCTACGACTGGCCCCAGAACGAGCACGGCATCCACATCGACCACAAGGGCTTCGTTTGGCTCGCCGGCAACGGGGAGACCGACGGGCAGATCCTGAAGTTCACCCCCGACGGCAAGTTCGTGCTGCAGATCGGCAAGCAGGGACCTCAGACCAACAGCCTCGATACCAGCCGGCTCGGCAAGCCCGCCGCCATGCAGGTCGATCCCGAGACCAACGAACTCTACGTCGCCGACGGCTACTTCAACCACCGTGTCATCGTGTTCGATGCCGAGACGGGGGTCTTCAAGCGGATGTGGGGCGCCTACGGCAAGCCGCCGACCGACGAGACCCTGCCGGCCTACGATCCGGCGGCGGCTCCGGCCCAGCAGTTCCGCAACCCCGTCCACTGCGTGCAGATCGCCCGCGACGGCCTGGTCTACATCTGCGACCGCACCAACGACCGGGTCCAGGTGTTTCGCCGCGACGGCACCTTCGTGAAGGAGTTCTTCGTCGAGAAGAACACCCGGGCCAACGGCTCCGTCTGGGAGTTGGCGCTCTGGCCCGACGCCGACCAGAGCTACCTGCTCAACGCGGACGGGGCCAACAACGAGGTCCGCACCCTGAGCCGCGAGACCGGCGAGGTCCTCGGCGCCTTCGGCCGCAACGGCCGCATGGCCGGGGACTTCCATTGGGTCCACAACCTCGCGGTGGACAGCCGCGGCAACGTCTTCACCACCGAGGTCGACACCGGCAAGCGCGCTCAGAAGTTCCTGTTCCGGGGCGACATGATCCTGCGCAAGCGCGCCGCCCTGCCCTGATCCTTCAGCCCCCCGCCCAATCGGACCCGCCCGCCACCGCCGTCCAGAGGCGTTCGGCCGGCGGGCTCTGCCGGGCGCGGGCGCGGCAGAGCCGGATCTCGATGGCGATGTCCCGCTCGGGGCCCGCGGCCCGCACCAGGGTGCCGCGGGCGAGGTCGTCGGCCACCAGGCTCATCGGCGCCCAGGCGAGACCCCGTCCGTCGCGGGCCATGGCCACCAGCACCGAGGCGAGGTGCGAGGTGAAGCTCGGGCTGAGCCGCGTGCCGCTTTCCTCCACCGCCCGCGTGGCCGCCAGGATGCGCCCGATCCCGGACTCGCCGCTGAAGCTGAGGAGCGGAACCGGGGTGCGCGAGGCCTCCGACAGGGAAAACAGCGGCGTCGCCTCGCCGGGGACCGGCGCGCTCACGGGCAGGAGGCGGTCGGTGCCGACGGGCAGGCTCCGGAACGGCTCCGACATCAGGACGCTCGCCGCGACGGGATGGTGGTGGCAGAGCAGGAACTGCGCCTCGCCGCGCAGCATCACCTGCTCGCAGGCGGCCATGTGGGCCGCCGTGAGATGCACGGTGGCGTTGAAGGATTCGCGCGCCTCCAAGGCCCGCAGCCAGGGCGGGAAGAAGGTCAGGGACAGGGCCTGGGTCGCGGCGAAGCGCAGGGTCTCGGCGGCCGCGCGCCCGGCCGCGCGGGCGGCGTCCCGGCCCTGGTAGAGCCGGCGCAGGGTCTCCTCCGCCACCGGGCGGAAGCGCAGGCCCGCCGGGGTCAGGGTCACGGGCTGGCTGTCGCGGTCGAAGAGCGGGCCGCCGACCCAATCCTCCAGGGCACGGACCCGGCGGCTGAAGGCCGGCTGGGTGATGCCGCGCTGCTCGGCGGCCCGGGAGAAGTGGCCGCCATCGACCAGGGCCAGGAAATCCTCCAGCCAGGCGGAATCCATCGCGTGTGCGCTCTCGGGGGTTCGGGTCTCGGGGGCTCGGGTCTCGGGCCTTGCCGGAGGGCGCCAGAATGCGAGGGGTCCGGCGGAGAATCAACCGGCCGCGCGGCACGGCATCACGTGATGCCGCATCGGCATTGGCCTCCCGGTCCGGGATCGGGTTCAGTTCCGAGACACCGTTTCCGCACAGCCGAGAACCGATCGATGCAGGCCCGCACCCTCTACGACAAGCTCGTGGACGCCCATACCGTGCGCCGCCTCGACGGCGCCGAAGGCCCCGGCGCCAGCGTCCTCCTCTACATCGACCGCACCGTGCTCAACGAGTACACCAGCCCCCAGGCCTTCAGCGGCCTGCGCGCCGCCGGGCGCCGGGTCTGGCGGCCGGAGGCCGCCCTGGCGGTGGTCGACCACGTCAATCCCACGGCGGCCCGGCGCGTCGCCGCCATGCCCGATCCCGGCGGGGCGCGCCAGGTCGCGTATTTCGACGAGAATTGCCGGGATTTCGGGATCGAACTCCTCGACGTGCTGCACCCGCTCCAGGGCATCGAGCACGTGGTCGCTCCCGAGCAGGGCTTCGTTCAGCCCGGCATGATCGTGGCGGCCGGCGACAGCCACACCACCACCTACGGGGCCCTGGGCGCCCTCGGCTTCGGCATCGGCACCTCCGACATCGAGCACTACCTCGCCACCCAGACCCTGGTGTACCGCCGGATGAAGACCCTGCGGGTCACGGTCTCGGGCCTCCTGGCGCCGGGCGTCACCGCCAAGGACGTGGTCATGGCCCTGATCCGGCGGATCGGCGCCGACGGGGCGACGGGCTACGCCGTCGAGTTCGCCGGCCCCGCGATCGACGCCCTGTCCGTCGAGGGGCGCATGACGATCTGCAACATGGCGGTCGAGTGCGGCGCCCGCGGCGTCGTCATGGCTCCCGACCGGACGGTGCTCGACTACCTGGCGGACAAGCCCCGCGCTCCGAAGGGCGCCCTCTGGGAGGCCGCCTGCGCCCATTGGCTGACCCTGCGCAGCGACGACGGCGCGGTGTTCGACCGCGAGGTCGCCCTCGACGCCGCGTCGATCGACCCGATGGTGACCTGGGGCACCAGCCCCGACCAGGCGGGTCCGGTCAACGGCCGCGTGCCCGATCCGGCGGCCGAGCCCGATCCGGCCCGGCGTCGGGACATGGTCCGGGCGCTGGCCTACATGGATCTGGTGCCGGGCACGCCCCTCGAGGCCATCCCGATCCAGCGCGCCTTCATCGGCTCCTGCACCAACGCCCGGCTCTCCGACCTGCGCGAGGCCGCCGCCCTCGTGCGCGGCCGGCGGGTCGCGCAGGGGGTCCAGGCCATGGTGGTGCCCGGCTCCTCCAGCGTGCGCCGGGCGGCGGAGGCGGAGGGCCTCGATCGGATCTTCCTCGACGCCGGCTTCGAGTGGCGCCAATCCGGCTGCTCGATGTGCCTCGCCATGAACGACGACGTGCTGGCGCCGGGCGAGCGCTGTGCCTCCAGCACCAACCGCAACTTCGAAGGCCGCCAGGGTGCGGGCGGGCGCACCCACCTGATGAGCCCCGCCATGGTGGCGGCCGCGGCCATCGCCGGCCATCTCACCGACAGCCGCCGCTTCGCGCCGGAAAACCGCCTCGCGCCGGAGACCTGACCATGCAGCCCTTCACGGTCCTCTCGGGTCCGGCCGCCGGCCTGCCCGGCGCCAACATCGACACCGACGTCATCATGCCCAAGCAGTTCCTGAAAGGCATCGACCGGGAGGGCCTGGGCGCGGCGACCTTCCACGACCTGCGCTACGTCGGCCCGGGGCAGCCGCGCCCGGACTTCGTCCTGAACCGGCCCGAGTGGCAGGGCGCGTGCATCCTCGTGGTCGGCCCGAATTTCGGCTGCGGCTCCTCGCGCGAGCACGCGGTCTGGGGATTGCTCCAGGGCGGCATCCGCGCGGTCATCGGCACCAGCTTCGCCGGCATCTTCGCCGACAACGCCGCCAATAACGGCCTGCTGCTGATCGAGCTGGCGCCCGGTCCCCTCGCCGAGCTCGCGGCCCGGGCGGCGGACCCCGCGGGCAACCGCATGACGATCGACCTGCCGGCCCAGACCATCACCACCACGGACGGCGCGGTGCAGCGCTTCGACATTCCGGCTCGGCGCAAGGATCACCTCGTCCGCGGCCTCGACGCGATCGGGGCCACCCTCGACCACGCGGACGCGATCCGGGCGTTCCAGGCCCGGCACCTCGCGGCCCGGCCCTGGCTCGCCTGAGCCGGGTTCCTCATCGCGACGCAAGCGTCTGGGATGCCCCCTTGCCCTCTCTCCAAGAAGGCAGGGCGAACGCAGAAGGCGGTCCGCTGTTCGTCATGGCTGCGTCACCGCCGCGTCATCCTGGAGCCGCGCAGCGGAGCCCAGGATCCAGACACGCAGGTCGTGCAAGGTCTGACGCTGTCGGCGGATCTGGATTCCGGGCTCGCCTGCGGCGACCCGGAATGACGGGGGGGGGAGCGATCTGCGATCGCCCTGCCTGGAAGGAGAGGAGACCCCCGCCCGACCCACGGATCGCCGATCCGACGTGCGTGCCGCTGTGCCCGAACCGGCGGCGGCCGGCTCAGTACACCCGCGTGACCCAGCCGTGGGGATCGGGGGCGTTGCCGCGCTGGATGTCCACGAGGGCCGAGCGCAGGCGCTTCGTCACCGGGCCGGCGACGTTGTCCGAGACCGAGAACGCGCCATCCGCGCTGCGCACCGTGCCCACGGGGGTGATCACCGCGGCGGTGCCGCAGGCGAAGACCTCGCGCAGGCGTCCGCTGGCGGCGTCCGCCTTCCACTCGTCGATGGAATAGGGCCGCTCCGCGACGGCGATGCCGTCGGCCCGGGCCAGGGTCAGGATCGAGTCCCGGGTGATGCCCGACAGGATGGTGTCGCTCAGCGGTGGGGTGACCATCGAGCCGTCGTCGAAGACGAAGAAGATGTTCATGCCGCCGAGCTCCTCGACCCAGCGGCGCTCGATCGCGTCGAGGAACACCACCTGGGCGCAGCCATGCTCGACGGCCGCCGCCTGGGCGCGCAGGCTGGCGGCGTAGTTGCCGCCGCACTTGGCGGCCCCGGTGCCGCCGGGCGCCGCGCGGGTCTGGTCCTGCGAGACCCAGACGGTCACGGTCTCGGAGCCGCCCTTGAAGTAGGCGCCCACCGCCGAGGCGATGACGAGGTAGAGGTATTCCGAGGACGGCTTGACCCCGAGGAACACCTCGCTGGCGATCATGAAGGGGCGGAGATACAGGCTGCCGCCCTCGCTCGAGGGGATCCAGTCGCGATCCGCGCTGACGAGCCGCTTGACCGATTCGACGAAGACGGCGTCGGGCAGGGGCGGCATCGCCAGGCGCTCGGCCGAACGGCGGAAGCGCAGGGCGTTCGCCTCCGGCCGGAACAGGGCGGCGCCGCCATCGGCGGTGCGGTAGGCCTTCAGCCCCTCGAAGATCTCCTGGGCGTAGTGCAGAACCGCCGCCGCCGGATCGAGGGAGATCGGCGCGCGCGCCTCGACGCGGGCATCGTGCCAGCCGCGCCCCTCGACGTAGCGGATGGTCACCATGTGGTCGGTGAACACCCGCCCGAAACCGGGATCGACGAGGAGTTCGGCCCGACGCTCCGGCGAGACGGGCGAGGCATGCGGCTGCGTGGTGAAGGAGAGGTCGTCGGGGGCGCTCATCGTCAGTCCTTACTTACGTCTCGTCGGATCAATCAAGGGCCGGTGCGGCGCCAGCCACGGCGCGGGCCGCCGGATGCGGCCGGACGGCGAGACGTGTGCTGGTGCCCTGATACGACGATGTCCGCTTGCGATCAAACGGCTTGCATCCTAATAATACGCAAACGAAAAGAGCACCGGCCCGCCCACGGGCCGGTGCTCGCAGGAGCCTCGCGCGTGTCGTCCCGAAAACCGCCCGCGGACCTGCCGCCTGCCGAATTGCCGTCTGTCCGGAGCCTGGATCAGCTCCGCCTCGCCTACACCCATACGCTGCTGCTGACGGGTCGGCACTGGCGCCGCGCCGCCAACGCCGTGATGGAGGCGCACGGCCTCTCGGACGCCACGGCGGTTCCGCTGATCATGATCGCCCGCCTCGACGGCGCCCCGCGCCAGAACGCCCTCGCCGAGGCCGTCGGCATCGAGGGTCCGTCGCTGGTGCGCCTCCTCGATCAGCTCTGCGAGGCCGGCCTCGCCCTCCGCCGCGAGGATCCGACCGACCGCCGGGCGAAGGTGCTCAGCCTGACGCCCGCCGGCACGGCCGTGGTCGCCCGCATGGAGGCCGACCTCGCCCGGCTCCGCGCCGAGGTCTTCGCGGAGGTCAGCACAGCCGATCTCGAGGCGAGCCTGCGCGTCTTCGCGGCCCTGCAGGCCTCCGCGCCCCGCTAGCGGCGCGGGCGTTCGTTCCGCGCCCGGGCTGCTGCCGAACGCCGCGTCCCCGATGACTTGAAGAGACGACGCCGCGCGCTCTTTCGAGCCTATGCCCGTCAAACCATCCGACCGCCCGGTCTTATATTGCCTACATTACCTCGGTGGCAGTGCCGGGACTTTCGAGACGGTGTCGCAACACCTCGCGGACGCGGTGACCTGCGTCGCCCTCGACCTGCCCGGCTTCGGCGCGGACGGCGCCGGTCCCGGACGGGACGTCGCCGCGATGGCCGAGGGTGTGGCCGCCCGGATCCGTGCCGATGCGCCGGGCCGGTGGCTGCTGGCCGGCAACAGCATGGGCGCCAAGGTCGCCCTGGCGGTCGCCCGGCAGGCGGAGGACGGCGCGTCCGGCCTCGAAGGTCTCGCCGGCCTCGTGCTCATGGCGGGCTCGCCGCCCTCCCCCGAGCCCATGGCCGAGGACAGGCGCGCCGCCATGATCGCCTGGATCGACGCCGATTCCGAGACCCGGCAGCGGGAGGCCGAGGCCTTCGTCGCCGCGAACGTCGCCGCGCCCCTCGACCCGGATCGGATGGCGCGGACCGTGGCGGATGTGCTGCGCGCCAGCCCCGCGGCCTGGACGCTCTGGCTCACGTCGGGCAGCCGTGAGGATTGGTGCGCCCGCATCGGCGTGCTGCGCAGCCCGGCGGTCATCCTGGCGGGGGTCGAGGATGCCGATCTCGGCCCGGCGGCCCAGGCCGCGCTGACGGCACCGCATCTCGCCCATCACCGCCTCGTCTCCCTTGTCGGGACCGGGCACCTCATTCCGCTGGAGCGCCCCGAAGCGGTGGCCGAGGCGGTGCGAAGCCTCGTGGCCGGAGAAGCGGCAGGAGCGAGCGCGACGGGGGCCGAGGCGCCCTTGCTCCCGGACGCCTATGCCGACCTGATCCGGTCGGACCGCGTGAACGCCCGCCTGCGCGCGGCTCTGCTGCAGCGCGCCGAGCCGGACGACCCGGCCTACCAGCCCCGAGCCCTCGACCCCGTCGGTCTCGCCATCCTGAGGGCCGCCTGCGCCCGGGTGCTGCCGCAGGACGGTGCAGCGACCATCGATTTCGCGGCCCGCATCGACGCGCGGCTGGCGAGCGGGGCCGGGGATGGCTGGCGTTTCGCCCGGCTTCCGCCCGACCCGGAGGCCTACCGGTGCGCTCTCAGGACCCTGGACGCCGCCGCCCGTGCCGCGCACGACGCGCCCTTCGTCGTCCTCGAGGCCGAGGCGCAGGATGCGATGCTCGGAAGCCTGGAGACCGGTGCGGTCTCGGGCGACCTCGACGCGGAGCAGATGGGCTTCTGGTTCGAGGACCTGCGCGCGGACGTGGCCCGCACCTATCTCGCTCATCCCGTCGCCTTGGCCCGCATGAGCTTCGGCGGCATCGGCGCCGGCGGCGACACCGACCCCCTGCCGGGCTTCCGCGCGGTCGGCATCGGCCAACGCGAGAGCTGGGAACCGAACGCCCCCCTGGAGACCGCCCGATGAACCTCGACGCGATGCGTCGCCACGCAACCTCCGAGACCGTCGACGCGGTGGTGATCGGCACCGGCGCCGGTGGCGCACCCCTGCTGGCGCGCCTCTCCCAGGCCGGCCTCTCCTGCGTCGCCCTGGAGGCGGGACCGAACTTCGACCCCAAGGGATTCGCCTTCGACGAGACCCTGGCCGACGAGATCTACTGGACCGAGGAGCGGCTCAGCGGCGGCTCGACGCCCGAGGCCTTCGGCGGCAACAACAGCGGCACCGGCGTCGGCGGCTCGACCCTGCATTGGGGCGCCTTCACGCCCCGGGCCGACGCCCGGGACCTGCGCCTCCATACCGAGACCGGCGAGGGCGTCGACTGGCCCCTGGACCATGCCGAGCTGCTGCCGTTCTACGAGCGCGTCGAGGCCTTCATCGGTGTCTCCGGCCCGGCCGCCTATCCTTGGGACGAGACCCGCGCCTATCCTTTAAGTCCCGTCGCCCGCAACGCTCCGGCCCAGGCCATGGCGAGCGCCTGCGCAGCCCTCGGCGTGCGCTTCGCCGACGCGCCGGCGGCGGTGGTCTCGCGCGCCTTCGCCCAGGAGCACGGTCCGACGCGGCCCGGCTGCATCAATTGCGGCTACTGCCACCAGGGCTGCCGCACCGGCGCCAAGACCAGCATGGACGTCACCTACCTGCCCCTCGCCCTCCATCACGGGGCCGAGATCCGGGCCGAGGCCCGGGTCCACGGTGTGGAACGCGCGAAGGACGGACGGGTGACGGCGGTCATCTACCGCCAGGGCGGCATCGATCGTCGCCAGCCCTGCCGCAACGTCTTCCTCTGCGCCGGCTCGGTGGAATCCGCGCGCCTGCTCCTGCATCTCGACCTCGCCAACGGCAGCGGCCAGGTCGGCCGAAACTACATGGGGCACGTCGCGACCCAGGTCTGGGGCACCTTCGAGCCCGAGATGCGGATGAACAAGGGCTATCCCTCCTCGCTCATCACCGAGGACATGATCCGCCCGGCGGACGCGGACTTCGCCGGCGGCTACCTCGTCCAGAGCCTCGGGGTGGTGCCGCTGACCTTCGCCAATTCCCTGACACGGGGCCGCAAGCTCTGGGGCCGGGCCCTGGCCGACCAACTCGCCCGCTACAACCACATGGCGGGCATCGGCATCAACGGCGAGACCCTGCCCTGCGACGCCAACGTGCTGACCCTGTCCGACGAGGTCGATGCGCTGGGCATGCGCAAGGCCGCGATCAGCTTCGGCTACAGCCAGAACGAGAAGCGGCTCAACGCTCACGCGACCCGCTTCCTGAACCGTGTCTGGGCGGCGGCGGGGGCGACGGATCTCTGGACACTGGAGCGCGTCGCCCACACCATCGGCACCTGCCGCATGGGCCGCGACGGCGACACGGCGGTGGTCGATCCCTTCGGCCGCACCTTCGAGGTCCCGAACCTCTGGGTCTGCGACGGCTCGACCTTCCCGAGCTCGCTCGCCGCCAACCCGGCCCTGACGATCATGGCGCTGAGCCTCCGCAGCGCCGAGGCGTTCCTGAAGGCGGGACGCTGATCGGCTGAGCATAAGCGAAAACGGAATTCGACCCGGCGGCCCCCGACCGCTTCCACGGAGCGGATCCGTTTGTCATCCGGACCCATCGTGTGTATGCCATACATACGAAGGACGGCTGGGCGGCGATGGATTCCAGGGGCCTCATCAGGGAGGTCGTGGCCGCCGGCTGGGTTTGGCATTCGACGACCGGCAGTCACCGGCACTTCAAGCATCCAACCCGGCCGGGAAAGATCACTATTCCCCATCCGAAGAAGGATATGCATCCAAAGACGGTGAGGAGCATCCGGGAAGCGGCAGGTCTCTAGCGCAAGGGCATCCATAACGATGTCCCGGAAGCCCTTCTCGCTGCAGGAGCGAACGTCATGAAAGCACCCAGCAACCACGGCTATGTCGCGCTCATCCACCCCCCGGAAGGCGATTCGGATTGGGGGGTCACCTTTCCCGACGTGCCGGGATGCGTCACTGGCGGTGACACCTTCGAGGACGCGGTGGTGGCGGCACGCGAAGCCCTTTCCGGCCACTTGGCGGCCCTGCGCGCGGATCGGGAGCCGGTACCCGAAGGACGTAGCATGGTTCAGTTTCTCGAGAGCCGGACGCCCAAGGACGCCGAAGGCCTCCCGCAGCTGATCTTTCCACGCCACCTTCCGACCGATCGAGTCCGCGTGAACATCACCATCAGCAAGGCGATGCTGCTGCAGGCCGACGAGACGGCGCAAGCCCGCGGCCTCACCCGTTCGGCGCTCATCGAATCTGCTCTGACCAGCGTCATCGACGCTTGAGACTGACAGTGCGTCGGCGATGGCTCGCCGAACGAAACCGCGTCGAACCCTCTCAATACATCGGCGTTCCACCCGTGACCGGCACCAGCGCCCCGGTCATGTAGCTGCCCTCGCGCGAGGCGAGGAGCACGTAGGCGGGGGCGAGTTCGGCGGGCTGGCCGGCGCGGCCGAGGGGCGTGTCGGCGCCGAGGGCTTCGATCTGCTCGGGGCTCTTCACGATGGGCTGGATCGGGGTCCAGACCGGGCCGGGGGCGACGCAGTTCACCCGGATGCCCTGGGGTGCCAGCAGATTGGACAGGCCGATGGTCAGGCTCGCGATGGCGCCCTTGGTGGAGGCGTAGACCAGCATGGTCTTGTCGGCGACCTTGGCCTGCTGGCTCGTGGAGTTCACGATGGCCGAGCCCGGCTTCATGTGCGGCACGGCCGCCTGGGCGAGGTAGAGCATCGCGAACACGTTGGCGCGGAACGAACCCTCGAGGTCCTCCGGCGTCACGTCGTCGAGCGTCTCGTTGACCACCTGCGCGGCGGCGTTGTTGACGAGGATGTCGAGGCCGCCGAGCTCGGACACGGTGCGCGCGACGAGGTCGCGGCAATGGGCCGGGTCGCGCAGGTCTCCGGGCAGGAGCAGGACCCGCCGGCCCGCCTTGCGCACCCACGCGGCCGTGTCCTCGGCATCGGACTGCTCGACCGGCAGATACGAGAGCGCCACGTCGGCGCCCTCGCGGGCATACGCGATGGCCACCGCGCGGCCGATGCCGGAATCGCCTCCGGTCACCAAGGCGACCCGGTCGGTGAGGAGCCCCTTGCCGACGTAGCTCGTCTCGCCGTGGTCGGGGGCCGGACGCATCCGCGAGGTCAGGCCCGGCCGCTCCTGTTGCTGGTCGCCGGGGAAGGGCGGCCGCGGGCCGGCGTCACGGGGATCGATGGTCATCGGCTTGAGGGCCTTCCGGTGCTGTCTTCGGTGCTTGTCTTCGCGAGTTGATTTCGCGGGTTGTCTTGGAGCGAAAGGGGCCCGCGGGGTCGCGGGCCCCGGACGTCGTCAGGCGTCCGCGTCGTCGGCCTCGAGGATGGTCTCGAGGTCGCCCGTGAGGGCGTCGAGCTGGTCGGAGGTCGCCCGGATCTTGAACCGGGTGCCGTCCTCGGCCTCGACCGCGATCTCCACGTGATCGTCGACCCGTGCCGCCAGGGCCTGCTTGAGGGTGTAGGTCGTCACGTCCGTCGTCTTGTCCGTGGCCTTGGCCATGCTGCCGTCTCCTGTTGTGGCCTCCGGGAACGCGGCAGGGCGGGGGTCGGATCTGCGACCGATGCTCCCGCCGAATGCCGCAGCCTCAGAGGCTGAGGCCCGACAGGGTGGCGGCGGCCTGGATCAGGGCAAGGTGGGTCAGCCCCTGCGGCAGGTTGCCGAGATAGGCGCCGGTCGCCGGGTCGGCCATTTCCGAATAGGTGCCGGAATTCCGGTCGAGGGCCTTTACCAGGGCCTCGAACGCCGTCTGCGCCTCCTCCGGTTCACCGAGGAGCGCCTTGGCCTCCACGAGCCAGAACGTGCAGGCGAGGAAGCAGCCCTCCTCCGCTTCGGCGCCGGTGTAGCGGTAGTGGTAGGGGCCGCGCCCCAGCTCCCGGTCGATGGCCCGGCAGGTCGCCGCGAGGCGCTCGGGGTTGCCGAACCGGAAGCGTACGGCCAGCGCCAGGGAGGCGTCGAGCTTCTCGGTGCCGGGATGCATGACGTAGGATTGCTTCGCCTCCGACCAGCAGTTCCGGTCGATCCACTCCGCGACCCGGTCGCGGGCGCGGGCCCAGCGCTCGCGGCACGTGCCAGGGAGGTGTCCGCCATCGGCGAGTTCCACCGCCCGGGCCAGCGCCTGCCAGCAGCTGATCTTGGAGCCGGTATAGTGCTCGGCATCCGGCAGCTCCCAGATGCCCGCATCCTTGAGCTTCCAGGATTCGGCGCATTGGTCGGCGAGCTGGGCGAGCAGCGTCCCGGTGCGCAGATCGAGCATGTTGCCGTCGGCGACGAAGCGCTCCGCGGTCTCGAAGATGTCGCCGTAGATGCCGTGCTGGTGCTGGCTCGTGGCGGCGTTGCCGGTGCGCACGGGACGCGAGCCGCGATACCCGGCCAGGTCGATGTCCCGCTCGCCGGGTACGCACCCGCCGTCGAGGGTGTAGAGCACCTGCGCCCCGTGCTCGCCGATGTGGCGCATCAGCCAGGACAGGGCCGCGTTGGCTTCGGCCTGCGCGCCGAGGCGCAGGAAGGCCTTGATGACGTAGCCGGCGTCGCGGATCCAGGCGTAGCGGTAATCGTAGTTCTTGGATCCGCCGATGCCCTCGGGGAGGGAACTGGTGGCCGCCGCCGCGATCGCCCCGGTGGGCGAGTAGAGCAGCAGCTTCAGCGCCAGGGCGCTGCGCTCGACGGGCTCGGCGTAGCGGCCTCGATAGGCGAGACGCTCGGTCCAGTCCCGCCATTCCTGGCACGACACGTCGATGCGCCCGTCGATCTCGCCGATCGGTGCCACCACCAGGGGCTGGTTCTCGGCCGCCACGATGGCGACGATCTCCCGCTGGCCCGCCCGGACCTCGACGAAGCCCGAGATGGCGTGGTCGTTCTCCGTCTCGATCCGGACGCCGTCGCTGGTGCGGAACAGGCCCATCATGCCGGCGACGTGGAAGGCGGTGCCGTTGCTGTTGCCGGAGAGGTAGGGAGCCGCCGTGTCGCCCCGCGTGCCGAACACCAGCGAAACCCGGAAGCGCACGTGCCCCTCCAGGCCCTCGATCCGGCGGGCGAGTTCCGCCCAGGGCAGGCGTCCGGCCGGGCCGCTGTTCAGGCTCTCGGTGAGGCGCGCCCGCCCGGTCTTCGTGGTGAAGACGGTCTCGTGGACGTTGCTGCCGTCGCGGTAGCCGATCTCGGCCGTGAAGGGCTCCTCCGGCGTGATCGCGAAGTAGCCGCCCTCCTCCGGGCTGAGCAGGCGGTCGAACAGCGGCGGTGAATCGAGGTTGGGGCAACACCACCAGTCGATGGATCCGTCGGCCCCCGAGAGCGCCACCGAGCGGCCCTCGCCGATGGCCGCGTAGCCTTCGATCGGAAGGAATCCGTCGGTGCGGGCGACGGCACCGCCCTCGCGGGGAAAAGGCTTCAGCACGGCGCGGGCGACCTCGGATGGTGAGCGGACGGTCCCGGACGGGGCCGGGCGTGGCGCCACGGGCAGTCCGTGCGCGTCGCGTATGTCCGAACCGGGCCGACCCGGATCCTCCGCGGGGTCTGCTCGAACCCGTGCGGCGCATCCTCGTTCCGGCTCGGGCTTGCTTCACGTTGACACGGCGCCCTACGCCGAACGATTTGACCGTCACGGGGAGCCGCGAGGCCGTGCCGAACGACACACCTGAAATGAACGCTCATTGACTAGTGAATGAACATTCAATATGACGGCATGGTCGGTAGGAGGTTGCGATGCAGCGGACATACGAGACCGTTCCGGTTCAGGCGCTGGCTCGAAAAGTACGGGCCTTCGTCGCGCCGGAGCACCTGCTGCTCGGAGCCGTCCTGCTGCTCGGATGGGCTGCGCTGATCGCCTGGACCGGCAACGGGGCGGTGGGCTGGCAGGCCCGGCTCTGTGCCGATGCGGATGCCTCGGTCGCCGCCTGCCGGGTGGTCGCCCCGGCGGCGGGCGGCAAGGTCTCCTGACCATGGCCTCGCCGATCGGCACCCTGATCGATGCCCGCGCCAGCCAGGCCGCGCGCCGGGAACAGATTCTCGACGCGGCGTGCGCCTGCTTCGTGCGCAACGGGTTCCACCGTACCACGATGCAGGATCTCGCCCGCGAGGCCGGCATGACGGCGGGCAACTTCTACCACTACTTCCGCTCCAAGGAGGCGCTGGTCCTCGGCCTCGTCGCGCGCGAGCGGATCAGCGGCGCCCAGCTGGTGACGCGCCTTCAGCAGGAGGGTGACCGGCGCGGCGCGCTGTTCGGCGTGCTCGGGCAGTACTTCGGCGCCCTGACCCGGGAGGCGGCGGTGCTGCGTCTCGAAATCTGGTCCGAGGGCACCCGCAACCCGGCGATCGCCGCCCTGACGGCGGAGACCGAGGCGGAGGCCCGGACCTGGTTCGAAGAGACCTTCGCCGACCTCGCCACCGCACCGGACTGCGATCCGGTTGCCCTCTACGACTTGCTGGCGCCCCAGCTGAAGGGCATTGTCCTGAGCCGGGCCATCCTGCCCGACTTCGACACGGGATCCGCCGTGGCGCAACTCCAGGTCCTCATCGAGGCCGGGCTCGCCGGCCGTGCCCCCTTCCCCGCCACGGAACTCCGCCCATGATCGCCGCCCGCCTCGGCCTCGCCCTGCTCGCCCTGGCGCTGCCGGCCTCCGCGACCCTCGCGGGTTCGGCTCAGCCCCCGGCCGGCTCCGGCCAGCCGGTGAAGGTCAGCCTCGTGCCGACGATCAGCGTGGTCGATGCCAGGCGGCGGGAGATCGTCGAGTCGGTGGTCGTCACCGGCACCCTGGTCCCACGGGACGAGATCCTGGTGACACCCGAAATCGAGGGCTACCGGGTCACCCAGGTGCTGGTCGAGGAAGGCGCTCGGGTGGCCCGCGGCCAGGTGCTCGCCCGCCTCTCGCGCGACCTCATCGACCGCCAGCTCGCCCAGCAGGCGGCGCTGGTGGAGAAGGCCGAGGCCGCCGTGCCCCAGGCCCAGAGCAGCATCGAGCAGGCGGAGGCAGCCGAGACCGAGGCGCGCCTCTCCTATGAGCGTGTCCAGCAGCTCCTCAGGACCGGCAACGCCACCGCGGCCGTGATGGAGGGCCGCACCGCGAGCCTGCGCCAGGCCGAGGGCAAGCTCGCCTTCGCCCGCAACGGCCTGCGCATCGCCCGGGCCGACCTCGCCCAGGCCCGGGCCGTTTTGGATGAACTGAACCTGCGCCTGGCCCGCGCCGAGATCCGCGCGCCGGAGGCCGGCATCGTCAGCCGCCGCACCGCCCGGGTGGGTCTGGCCGCCTCGGCTTCGGCCGAGCCCCTGTTCCGCCTGATCGCCCGGGGCGAGATCGAGCTGGAGGGCGAGGTCATCGAGACTAAGCTGCCGCAGCTGCGCGAGAACGCCCCGGCCTGGATCGACCTCGGCGACGGCGTTCGCCTGGCCGGCAGCGTACGGACCGTCTACCCGGAAGTCGACCGCGCGACCCGCCTCGGCAAGGTCCGAATCCGCCTGGAGCCGGACCCGCGCCTGCGCATCGGCACCTTCGCGCGCGGCGCCGTCGAGCTCGCCCGCACCCGCGGCGTGACCGTGCCGCAGGCCTCCGTGCTGTATGGCGGGGCCAAGCGCAGCTCCGTCCTGGTGGTCGCCGACGACGTGGTCGAGGCCCGCGAGGTCCGCACCGGCCTGTCCGACGACGACGACATCGAGATCCGCGCCGGGCTCGCCGACGGCGAGCGCGTGGTGGCGCGGGCCGGCAGCTTCCTGCGCGACGGCGACCGGGTCCGCCCGGTGACGCTGGCCGTGCCGGAGCCGGCCGTGGCCGCCGCGCCCTCTCCGCGTGAGACCGCCGAGGCCGGCACGCCCTGACACCAAACCCTCCCCCCCCCTCCGGGGGACGGGCGGTCCCGGAGCGACCGGGAGAGGGGGCGACCTCTCCGGTCAGCGCGCTCCCCTCGCCCGACCCGCTTCGCGGTCCACCGTCTCCCGGAGGGGGGAACGCGCGCATGACCCCTGCCTCCAACCCCCATCGAGTCGCCGCATGCGCCTGAACATTTCCGCCTGGGCGATCCGCCACCCGATCGCGCCCCTCGTGCTGTTCCTTGTGCTGATCGTGCTCGGCCTCGTCAGCTTCCGCAGCCTCGCGGTGACGCGGATGCCCAACGTCGACGTGCCGATCGTCTCGGTGACGATCACGCAGAGCGGGTCGGCTCCCGCCGAGTTGCAGACCCAGGTGACGAAGTGGGTCGAAGATTCGATCGCCGGCGTGCGCGGGGTCAAGCACATCACCTCCGCCATCACGGAGGGCTCGTCCACGACCACGGTGGAGTTCCGCCTGGAGGTGAACACCGACCGGGCCGTCAACGACGTCAAGGACGCGGTCTCGAAGATCCGCATCAACCTGCCCCGCACCATCGACGAGCCGGTGATCCAGCGCGTCGAGATCACCGGCCTGCCGATCCTGATCTACGGCGTGAAGTCGCCCGGCATGACGCCGGCCGAATTGTCCTGGTTCGTGGAGGACAAGGTCGCCCGCTCCCTCCAGGGCGTGAAGGGCGTCGGCGGCGTCGAGCGCGTCGGCGGCGTCGCCCGCGAGATGCGCGTCACCCTGCTCCCCGACCGCCTGCTGGCGCTGGGCATCACCGCGGCCGACGTGAACCGGCAGCTGCGGCTGACCTCCGCCGACATGGCGGGCGGGCGCGGCGAGGTCGGCGGGCGCGAGCAGTCGATCCGGACGCTGGCCGCCTCGCGCTCGCTGCGCGACCTCAAGGCCACCTCGATCGTGCTCCCCGGAGGCCGCAAGGTCCGCCTCGATGAGCTGGCGACCCTGGAGGATTCCATCGAGGAGCCCCGCACCTTCGCGCGCTTCAACGGCGAGCCGGTGGTGGCCTTCGCGGTCTCCCGCGGCTCGGGCGCCAGCGACGCGGAGGTCGCGGCCGGCGTCGAGAAGCGCATCGCCGAGTTCAAGACCGCCTATCCCGACATCCAGTTCGAGACCATCGACTCCTCGGTGGCGGCCACCATCGGCTCCTACGATTCGGCGATGCACACCCTGATCGAGGGGGCGGCGCTCGCCGTGCTCGTGGTGTTCCTGTTCCTGCGCGACTGGCGCGCGACCCTGATCGCCGCCATCGCCCTGCCGCTCTCGGTCTTCCCGACCTTCTGGGCGATGGACGCCATGGGCTTCACCCTCAACGGGATCAGCCTGCTCGCCATCACGCTGGTGACGGGCATCCTGGTCGACGACGCCATCGTGGAGATCGAGAACATCGTCCGCCACATGCGGCTCGGCAAATCGCCCTACCGCGCGTCCATCGAGGGCGCCGACGAGATCGGCCTCGCCGTCATCGCCATCACCGCGACCCTGATCGCGGTGTTCGCGCCGGTCTCGTTCATGGGCGGCATCGCCGGGCGCTACTTCATGCAGTTCGGTCTGACCATCGCGGTCTCGGTGTTCATGTCGCTCCTCGTGGCGCGCCTGATCACACCGATGCTGGCCGCCTATTTCCTGCGCGACCACGGCCATGCCGAGGAGCGCGAGGGGCCGGTGATGCGCGCCTATGGGCGCCTCGTCGGCTGGTCGGTGCGCCACCGCGTCGTCACGCTGATCGTGGGCCTCGCGCTGTTCGCCGGCTCCCTGGCCTCCACCGGCCTGCTGCCCTCGGGGTTCGTGCCCAAGCAGGACAATGCCCGCACGCTGTTCATGGTCGAGCTCGCGCCGGGCGCGCGGCTCCCCGACACCGTTGCGGTCTCCGACCGGGTGGTGGCCCGCATCCGGACCCTGCCCGAAGTGGTCTCGGTCTTCGTCGACGGCGGCCGGCAGGCCGGCGGCAAGAAGGAGACCCGGCTCGCCACCCTCATCGTCAACCTGACGCCGAAGAGTGAGCGCAGCCGCAAGCAGGCGGACATCGAGACCGAGATCGCCGGCCTGCTCGCCCAGGAACCCGACATCCGCTCCTGGACGCTGCGCGACGGCGGCCAGCGCGACCTCGCTCTCGTCGTCGGCGGACCCGACGTCGACGTCGTCACGGAGGTCGCCGCCCGGCTTCAGCGCGACATGGCGGCGATCCCCCACCTCGTCTCCGTGATGTCGACGGCCCCCCTCAATCGCACCGAGGTCCGCATCCGGCCGAAGGAGGCCGCCGCCGCCGATCTCGGCGTCTCCACCGATGCCATCGCCGAGACCGTGCGGGTCGGCACCATCGGCGACATCGGCCTGAATCTCGCGAAGTTCAACGCGCCCGACCGTCAGGTGCCGATCCGGGTGCAACTGCCGGAGAGTGCACGGGGCGCGGTCTCGCGCCTCGAGAACCTCAAGGTGCCGGCCAAGAACGGCGCCGCCGTGCCGCTCGCGGCCGTCGCCGACATCGAGCTCGACCAGGGCCCCGGCGCCATCGAGCGTTACGACCGTGTGGTGCGCGTGGCCGTGGAGGCCAACATGGAGGGCTCCGACGCGCTCGGCTCCCTCATCGCCCAGGCGCTGGAGACCCCGACCGCGAAGAGCCTGCCGCCGGGCGTCACCATCCGGCAGACGGGCGACGCCGAGATCATGGCCGAGGTGTTCTCCGGGTTCCTCATGGCGATGGGGGCCGGGATCATGATGGTCTACGCCGTGCTGGTGCTGCTGTTCGGCTCGTTCCTGCAGCCCCTCACCATCCTGTTCTCGCTGCCGCTCTCCATCGGCGGCGCCATCCTCGGCCTCCTGATCCTGAACATGCCCATCTCGATGCCGGTGGTGATCGGCATCCTGATGCTGATGGGTCTGGTGACGAAGAACGCCATCATGCTGGTGGACTTCGCCGTCGAGGAGATGGCCCGCGGCGTCGACCGGGTCACCGCGATCGTCGATGCGGGCCGCAAGCGGGCGCGCCCCATCGTGATGACCACCATCGCCATGGCGGCCGGCATGGTGCCCTCGGCCATGGCGCTCGGCATCGGCGGCGAGTTCCGGGCGCCGATGGCGGTGGCGGTGATCTCGGGCCTGATCGTCTCGACCCTGCTCTCGCTGGTCTTCGTGCCCGCGGTGTTCCTGCTGATGGACAGCCTCGGCGCCGTCCTCGGCCGGGTCTTGGGCCGCTTCGTCGGGGCGACGGACGAGGCGCCCCTGCCCGTCCCCCACGCCTGAGGCCGGGCGGGGCGCCCCCTCCCAGGGGCACCCCGGACGGGTCAGTGGATGCGGTCGCTGCGGCGCAGCTGGGCCGGCAGGGCGAACAGGCTGATCGCGGCGGCGGTCAGGCACAGGCCGGCGATCACCCATATGGCCGGGGTGGTCGATCCGGTGAGGTCCTTCACCCAGCCCACCATCACCGGGCTGACGATGCCGCCGAACTGCCCGAGGGTGTTGATGAGGGCGATGCCGCCGGCGGCGCCGACGCCGGTGACCAGCTTCGGCGGCAGGGTCCAGAAGGTGGGGATCGAGGCGACGATCCCGGTCCCGACGAGGCAGAGGGCCAGCATCAGCGGCACGATCTGACGGTCGAACAGGCCGGCGGCGAAGAAGCCCAGGGCCGCCGCGATGGCGAGGCCGGCCACGAATTTCGGCCGGTTGCCGGAGGCGTCGGACAGCCGCCCGATCACCACCATGCTGATCGCCCCGCAGATGTAGGGCAGGGCCGCCAGGAGGCCGACCGTCCCGGTGCTGGCGCCGCTCGCGGTCCGGATCAGGTCGGGTCCCCAGAAATTCAGGCCGTAGGAGCCGATCTGGAGCAGGAAGTAGATCAGCCCGACCTTGAGGAAGCCGGGGCTGCGGATGGCGCCCAGGAGCGAGTGGTCGCCGATGCCGCGATTGGCCTCGGCGATCTGGCTCGCCACCAGGGTCTTCTCGGATTCGGTGAGCCAGCGGGCATCGGTGACGCGGTCGTCGAAGCGGCTCATCACCAGGGCGCCGAGGAGCAGGCAGGGCAGGCCGCCGGCGAGGAACAGCCACTGCCATCCGGCGAGGCCCGCGACGCCGTTGAGCGAGGTCAGGATCAGGCCCGAGAACGGGGCGCCGAAGATGCCCGAGAAAGCCGAGGCCACGAACAGCATCGCGGTGATGCGCCCCCGCCGCGAGGCCGGGAACCACAGGGTCAGGTAGTAGAGGATGCCGGGGGCGAAGCCCGCCTCCATGGCGCCGATGAGGAAGCGCAGGGCGTAGAAGTGCCACTCCTGGGTGATGAACACCATGGCGGCCGTGGCGAGCCCCCAGGAGATCATGATCCGGGCGATCCAGCGCCGGGCGCCGACCCGGTACAGGATCAGGTTCGAGGGCACCTCGAAGATGACGTAGCCGACCACGAACAGGCTCGCGCCGAGGCCGTAGGCGGTGTTGCTGAAGCCGAGGTCGCTCTGGAGCTGGAACTTGGCGAAGCTGATATTGATGCGGTCGAAGAAGGCGAACAGGTAGCAGACCATGATCAGCGGCATCAGCCGCCAGGCGATCTTCCGGTAGGTCGCGGCTTCGCGACTGTCTGCGGGCGCGCCGAGGGCGGCCGGGGCGGCGAGGGTCATGGTGTCTCTCCCTGGGGGCGTCTCGATGGGGCGCGCCGCCCTTGGCCGGGCGGTCTTGCACGTTCAGGCGGTCTTGCACGTTCAGGCGGTCTTCGATGTCCGAACGACCTTCGGAGTTCGGACGACCTCGGGCCGGGGCCGGGCGTCAGGTCGCGATCCCGGGCGGCGGCGGATGGAGCGCGCCGGGGCGCCCGGCCCGGGCCACCTGCCCCGGGACGGAGTGGCCGACGAGGGCGGGCAGCCCGCGCGCGAGGGCGATCAGCGCGTCGAGGTCGAGGCCGGTGGGGATGCCCATCTCGTGGGCCATGCTCACGAGGTCCTCGGTGCAGATGTTGCCCGTGGCGCCCGGGGCGAAGGGGCAGCCCCCGAGGCCGCCGAGGGCCGCGTCGAAGCGCCGGCCGCCGGCCGCCCGCGCCGCCAGCACGTTGGCGAGGCCGAGGCCGCGGGTGTTGTGGAAGTGCAGCGTCAGCGCCTGCGCCGGGACGAGCCGGAGGGCACGGGTCACGAGATCGGCGACCTGGCGCGGATTGGCCATCCCGGTGGTGTCGGCGAGCGTGATGCCGTCGATCCCGAGGGCGCGGTAGCGCTCGACGATCCCGAGGACCCGCTCCGGCGGCTGCGTGCCCTCGAAGGGGCAGCCGAAGGCGGTGGCCACGGTGGCGTTGAGCCTGACCCCGGTGCCGCGCGCCGCCGCGACGATGCGGGCGAAGCCGTCGAGGGAGGCTTCCCGGGTGAGGCCCATATTGGCGCGGTTGTGGGTCTCGCTCGCCGACATCACGAGGTTGAGCTCGTCGGCGCGCGCCGCGAGCGCCCGCTCGGCGCCCTTCAGGTTCGGCACCAGGGCGACGTAGAGCGTGCCGGGGCGCCGGGTGATCCGCGCCAGCACCTCGGCGGCGTCGCGCAGGGCCGGGACGGCTTTGGGCGAGACGAACGAGGTCGCCTCGATCCGGGTGAAGCCCGCGGCCGAGAGGGCGTCGATCAGCGCGACCTTGTCGGCGGTCTCGACGAAGACGGGCTCGATCTGCAGGCCGTCGCGGGGCGCGACCTCCTGGACGATCAGGGGTGCCTCGTCGCCCATGCCGCCTATCATGCCACCGCCCCCGTGTTCCGCAGGGCCGCGATCGCGGCGGCGTCGTAGCCGAGATCCGCCAGCACGGCGTCGGTATGGGCGCCGAGCGCCGGGCCGGACCAGCGCACTTCTCCGGGCGTGCCCGAGAGCTTGGGCACGATGCCGGGCATCTTCACCGCCGTGCCGCCGGGCAGCTCGGTCGCCACGATCATGTCGCGGGCCTGGTAGTGCGGGTCGGCGACGATGTCGGCCACCGAGTAGATCCGCCCGGCGGGGACCTGCGCCGCTTCGAGGGCCGCCAGCGCATCCGCGATGTTGCGCGACCCCGACCACGCCGCGATGGCCGCGTCGAGCATCGCGGCCTGGGCCGAGCGGCCGTCGTTGCTGCGCAGGGCCGGGTCGTCGGCGAGGTCGGGCCGGCCGATCGCCTGCATCAGGCGCCGGAAGATCGGATCGCTGTTGCCCGCGATGACGACGTAGCCGCCGTCCTGGGTCGGGTAGGTGTTCGAGGGCGTGATGCCCGGCAGGGCGCCGCCCGTCCGGGTGCGGACCTCGCCGAGGAGGTCGTATTCGGGGACGAGGCTTTCCATGACGTTGAACACGCTCTCCACCAGGGAGACGTCGATGACCTGGCCCTTGCCGCCGGCGGTCTTGACGTGGAGGAGCGACATCAGCGCGCCGATGACGCCGTGCAGGGAGGCCAGGGTGTCGCCGATGCTGACGCCGACGCGGGCCGGCGGGCTGTCCGGGTCGCCGGTGGTGAAGCGCAGGCCGCCCATCGCCTCGCCGATGGCGCCGAAACCCGGCCGGTCGCGGTAGGGCCCGGTCTGGCCGTAGCCGGAGATCCGGACCATGACGAGGCTGGGATTGAGGGCGGAGAGGTCCGCCCAGCCGAGCCCGAGCTTCTCCAGGCCACCGGGCCGGAAGTTCTCGATGACCACGTCGGCGCTGGTGGCCAGGGCACGCACCACGTCGGCGCCCTCCGGCGATTTCAAGTCGACGGCGATCGACTTCTTGTTGCGGGACTGGAGGTACCACCAGAGCGAGGTGCCCTCGTGCAGCTTGCGCCACTTGCGCAGGGGATCGCCCTCTCCCGGCGCCTCGACCTTGATCACCTCGGCGCCGAATTCCGCCATCAGGCGGGCGGCGAAGGGGGCGGCGATGAGCTGTCCGAGTTCGAGAACGCGGATTCCGGCGAGCGGTCCGGCCATGAACGATTCCTCCGGATGTGTCGGCGATGGTCTTCGGCCACCGTCCTGGTGCCCCATCGATACCCGCGAAGGGCGGAGGAGAGCCAACCGTCTTTCGGCCATGACCGTTCGCATCCGGAGAACGGTCGCGGCTTTCAGGCGGCGTCGGCGGTGAGGCTGGCGACGAGGAGACCCGCCGCCGGGGAAAGTTCGCCGGGGCGGGTCACGATGCGCAGCTCGCGCTGCGCCCAGGGGTCGGTGAGGGGGATCGCGGCGAGGTCCATGGCCTTTCCGAGGAGGGCGAAGACCCCGAGCGGCACCACGCCGAGTCCCATATCGGCCTGGGCCATGCGCAGGACCGCATCGAAGCCCGGCACGTGGACGCGCAGGCGCAAGGGGCGGCCGATGCTCTGGGCCTCGCCGCGCACGCTGGCATAGATCGAACTCTCGGCGTGGAGCCCGACGAAGTCGTGGTCGAGGGTCTCGCGGAAGGCGAGCGCGGGGCGGTCCGCCAGGGGGTGGTCGTGCCGCATGACGACGACGAGGCTGTCGCGGCGGTAGAGCACGCTGTGCAGGTCCCGGGCCGGGATGCTCCCGGAGCAGATGCCGAGTTCGGCCAGACCCGCCTCCACACCGGCCACCACGCCGCCGCTCGGGCGCTCCTCCAGGCTGATCTTGATGGTCTCCTGGCGCGCCAGGAAGGCGCGCAGGTCCTCGGGGAGGAATTGCACGATGGCCGACAGGTTGGCGAACATCCGCACGATGCCCCGGACGCCCTTGGCGTGCTCGGCGAGCTCCACCACGATCTGCTCGACGTCGTGCAGCATGCGCCGGGCATGATGGAGCAGGGTCTCACCGGCCGGGGTCATGACCATGCCCCGGGCCTGGCGCGTCATCAGCTGGACGCCCAGGCTCTGCTCCAGCTCGACCAGGCGCTTGCTGACGGCGGACGGGGCGATCGCCGCACGCCGGGCCGCCTGGGTCAGGGTGCCGTCCTCGCACATCGCCACGAACAGGCGCAGCGTCGTCGGATCGAGGCGCCGCAGGAGCGTCGGGGCCAGCATGTCCATCCCTCTCACCGGACCCGACCGGCGCGCGTCGCGCCCGAGCCCCGGCGAGCCTACAGCGCCGAGAGGCCCGATGGACCAGGCCGGCGGCGGCTTTCGGCGCGGCGCGGCATCTTCCTCGGCGCCGGGACGGGGAGCCGAAGGGCCGAGGCCGGGACCCCTCCTGCTCGCGCTCGCGCTCCGGGGCCGGCGAGGGACCTCCTGCGGCTTGAGGTTGCGACCCTCGTCCGCCGCCGGGCCTGCCGGCATGCGCGTGTCCCGGCGGTGGCGCAGGCTGGCGCCGGCGCCGGGGTTCTGCCAATCCGGACGGGCCGATAGCCCCGATCCAGGATTTCCATGAACCTCTGGCTTCGTCTCCTCTGGCTCGTCGCGACCGCGTGGCGACGGCCACGCCTTGCCCTGCCCTTCGGAGTCTCGCGCCTCCGCTTCCGGGTCTGGCCCCACGACCTCGACACCTCGCTGCACATGAACAACGGGCGCTACTGGACCCTGATGGATCTCGGCCGCGCAGACCTCATGCTCGGCTCCGGCCTGTGGCGCTCGGTGCTGCGCCGACGCTGGACCCCGGTGGTGAGCGCCGGCCAGATCCGGTTCCGCCGCGAACTCCGCCCGTTCCAGGCCTTCGACCTGGAGACCCGGCTGGCGCATTGGGACGACACCCGCTTCGTCATCGAGCACCGCCTGGTGATCCGGGAGTCCGGCACGGTCGCGGCCATCGCCCTGGTGCAGGCAGGCCTCTACCACCGTCGGCGGCGCAGCTACGTGCCGATGCGGACGCTGCTCGCGGCCATCGGCATCGAGGTCGAGGCGCAGCCGATGCCCGCCGAGGTCGAGGCCTTCCTCGCCGCGGAGAACGCCCTGCGTGGAATGACCGCGTCGGCCTGACCGGTCTCCGCCCGGAGATTCTGGCGCGGGCATGGCCCTCCATGGGCGAGCCCGATGCTCCGGATGCGCCGGCGACCGGAACCCGGATGCGGGCGAGGCGGTGCCCGGTCCCGCGTCAGGAGGTCTGAGAGAGGGCTGGTGGCTGCGCGGCGGCGGCAGGCTCGGCGGAGGGACGCGCGTGGAACCAGGCCCCGCCGAGCTGGGGCGCCCAGGACACCACGCCATTGGTGTTGACCAGATAGGCGAGCTCGGTGCGGTTCTTGGCCTGGAGCTTCTTCATGATGTTGCGCACGTGCACCTTCACCGTATTGGTGCACATGTTGAGTTCGTAGGCGATCACCTTGTTCGGCTTGCCGATCTGCAGGACGCTGAGCACGGCCGCCTCACGCTCGGTCAGCCGGATCGACCCGCGTCCGCGCGCCTCCGAGACCGGGCGCGTGGGAGGCGTGCAGAGGATGCCGGACGGGACGAAGCAGCCGCCCGCCAGCACCAGCGCGATCGCGCTCTGGGCGACCTTCACGGAACTCGTCATCGGAATGAAGCCGCTGAGGCCGCGCCGCATCGCTTCCGTGACCTGATGGTATTCCTCGATCTCCGACAGCAGGATCACCGGGACGCCGGGGCTGACCGTTGCGAGCGCGTCCAGCTCGCCCTCCATCTGCGCGATGCTGCGGTGGGTCGCCGCGATGATGATCACAGAGGCCGGCGGACGGTCCTTGGCCTCCTTCTGCCAGAGCCCGACGCTGCAGAAGCCGAGGACCCGAGGCGCGCCGGCATTCTTCTGGATTTGGGAGATCAGACTCTCCCTGAACAGGATCCGGGGGTCGATGACGACGACAGTCGACTCTTCATCGCTCGCAACGGAAGCGCTCGGTTCGATTGCGGCGAGTGACATAGCGTGGCCTCCCCCTTGCGATCATTCACGTGGGCCCGACTCGCTGGCGATCCCGAGATTCGAAGACAGCCGACACGATAATTTGCTTAGCTACAACGCGGATCAATTGATTACAACCCGTTACTTAAGAAGTAAGCTGTATTTCACTTTTGATAGTATCTACGTACTTTTTTGACTGTCGAGGAACGTTGGGTTGCGGGCTTGGGCTCGATCCACGTTTGAGCTCGGACTTCGGATTACGGATCGAGATCTTGTGAATGACCGGCGGAGAACCGGTTGGGGCACGGGAAGGCAAGTTCCCGACCACGCTATGCACTCCGGTCGGCACGACTCGGATCGGACAGGTTTCGCGCGCCGCTTCGTCGCAGGATCATCAGGGGCGGCGGTCATCACCCACGGCTCGCACGAGGCAGGCTGCCCGGACTTCGCTCTCGCCAGGGCGAAATCGATCGGGGCGTTGCCGCGGCCGGCGAACCGCCGCCTTCGGGGCACGGCAAGGGGGCGCGGTGGATCGTGACTGTGCCGAAGGACCGAGTTTGTCTCTCTCGGTCTCGGCCGCTTCGACGGCATCGTTGCCGACGCGCGGGCGTTCCCGTTCGCCGAATAGGATGGGACGGAGGCAGGATCGGGCGGTCCGCACGATTCTGGTATACCAGACCCGCGCCGGGCGAAGTGGTTTTGCTTCGCGGAGCCGTTAGGAAGAGAGACGCTTTCCTCCCAAGGCGAACACCTCACCCGCCCGGCTCCGGCCGCGGCGGGTTTCTTGATGTCCGCATCCGGGCCGCCTCAGGATTTCGGGAGCGGCCTGTCGATCTTGGCGGACCGCGGCTTGACCCGGGCGTACCGGTCGGCGAGTGGCCGCGGGCCCGGGCGCTGCAGGCGCATATCGCCGAAATAGTCGTTCCCGTTCGGGCCGAAGGACCCTCCGGCCACCACGCCCGGCGCGTCGGGAACCCCCATCAGGGTATCGAGGGGGCCTGCCGACGCCGCGGGAGCGTGGAGCAAGGCGAGGAGAAGAAGGCCGGCCGCCGGTGTGTAGCGCATCGTCGGAGTTTAGCCGGTCCTGCTGCACAGATCCTTAAGGCTGTTTCGGGCTCGTCGGGCGTCTGCGGCCGCCACGGGAAGCCGGCGGTCTCGCCCCGTGCCCCGCTCGGGCCGAGGCGCCGCGCGCCGCGCCGGTCAGGCCTCGGTCCCCGGTGCGCCGGACGGTCGAGAGGGGCGCGGTCGGTCTTTGCGATGGCCACCTGCGCCCGGATGGTGTCGGCCTCAGCTGGTCGGGCCGCCCATCATGCCGCGCATCTGGGTGTGCTGGGAGATGTGAAGCCGGACGAGCGGAATGGCTCCGCGGGCGATGCGGCGGAGCTGAGGATCTTCCCCATGTCTCCGCGTCGGCGCCGTGGATCGCGTCGGCCTCCGGGTGTCCCTGCAATGAGGCGTCGACGAGGGCAGCGTCGTATTGCGGGCCGGGCCGCAGCCCGGACGACTGCCACAGGATCTGCCCCTTCTGCTCGCCCGAGGTCATGCCGTTGGGCAGCGGCGCGCAGCTTGGGGCACGCCCGCGGGAACGGGCATTTCGGCGGCGAAGTTCCCGGCACTTCCGTCGCGCTTTGAGGAGTCTGTCCCAGGGCCTGCAAGATGCCGGATCTCGCCGGGAAACAGATCTTTCGAGACGGTGCGATCGATGCCGGAGGGGCGGCTTCGGCTCCTCCGGTTCCTGTCCTGTTCAGGGCCGAGGCGGCGGGTGTCCGGCCCTGCGCTTCAGTTCTGTTGCGGCGCCTGCTGGCCGCCGCTCCGCTGCTGATCCTTCTTGTTCGCCTTGCTGTGCCCGACCGCGCAGCCTGCGGCGGCGCCCATCTTCCCGTGCCCGGCCATGTGCCCGGCGGCGCCGCCGACGATGGCGCCCTTGATGCAGCCCTTGGCTTCGGCCGGACCCGCGAGAGCCAGGGGGCCGAGAGCGAGGCTGAGACCGAGGCCGATGGTACAGGCGAGACTGGTCTTCATGGATGGATCCTCCGGGTGTCGTGTGCGGCCAACCGGGGGCGGGTGCGGAGGGTTCCGGCCGGGCCGCGGAGCGAAAGGGTGTGGGCGAGGACGGGTTCGCCCATTGCCGGCAACCGTTCGTCCGCCACATGAGGCTCATGGCCAGCGATCTAGAGCACGAACGGCATCGCCGTCCCGAGGAGATATCTCTGCCGACCCTGAACGAGGCCACGCGGCTTCGTCTCGGCCGCCAGTTGCAAGCCCTCTACGAGCCCGTCATCGACGAGCCCCTCGACCCGCGTCTCGCGGAGTTGATGCTTCAGCTCGCCGCGGACCGGGACTCGTCGATCGGCCCCGGCCGATCGGCCTGAGCGGTCGATCGTCCCGCGCATCTGACGCCGATATGTCACGCGGTCGTCCTATGACTGGCAACGAAGCGACGGCGCGCAGCGGAGGCGATGCCATGGCGAAGACGCTGAAAACCAGGAAGACGCTGAGGACCTGGACGACGGTCCTGTGCCTGCTGGCGCCCCTTCCCGCCGCTGCGCAGTCGGCCCCGAACCTCACGGCGCTGGGCGGGCTCGCACCCGTCAGCATCCTGCGCGGGAGCGCGGCGGGGCGGGTGGCCCTCGACGCCAACCTGGCCGTCACCGGAGCGATCCAGTCCGGGTCCGCCAAGACGCCGCTCCTCCTGCCGCTGGCCGAGCAACGCCAACTCGCCCTGCGCGACGCCTTCATCACCGACGGCAATGCGACGGAGCTCGCCGCTGGCCTCGGCAGCAGGCTCGGCGACGCGTACCAGGCCAAGGCCCGCTACGCCGTCGACGAGACTTTCACCAACGTGGCGCAGTCCGTCGCCGACCTCCTCGGCTACACCAACAACGTCGCCAAGTCCGACTCGAACGCCGGCAAGTACTTCTTCGCCAACGGCACCACCAACGGCAAGGTGCCGGTCTCGGAGGCCGCTGCCAAGATCCTCACGGAGCGCGGCGGCACGGCGGACGTGTTCGGCAAGGCCTACGACCGGCCGGCCGGCACGCCGGGGGGCGATCTCTACGGCAACGCCCGCCCGTTCCAGACCCTGCCGAGCCTGTTCGCCTATCGGGGCACCGATTACTTCGGCCGGCCGTCCCACAGCCTGGACTGGCTGCGGGGCCCGCGCCAGAACCTGACCGACAGTCCCTCCTATCCGAGCGGTCACACCACCTACGGCTACACCGAGTCCGTGGTGCTCGCGATCCTGGTGCCGGAGCGCTACCAGCAGATGGTCGCGCGCGCGGCCGAGTACGGTACCAACCGGATCATTCTCGGGGCGCACTACGCCATGGACGTGCTGGGCGGACGGGCCGTCGCCTTGCACGCGGTCGCCCATCTCCTCGCCAACGACCCGGCCTATGTCGGTCAGATTCGCCGGAACCCGGCCGTGGTCAACGAGATGAGCCGCTCGACGAACACGGCCGTGGCCGTCACCGATTACCGCGCGGCCCTTGAGGCGGCCCGCACCGACCTGACCGCTTTCCTGAAGGCGGAATGCGGCGACACCGTCGCCGCTTGCGCGGCTGCCGATACCGGCCGCTTCCGCGATGCCGCGGCCAACGCGGCCTTCTACGATGCGACCCAGACCTACGGTCTGCCCGTGGTGCATCCCGAGCGGGTTGGCACCTTCGAGGATGTCGGCCGGGTCGCCCCGGAGGCCGGGCACCTGCTCACCGCCGCCTTCCCGGCGCTCAGCCTCGCGGAAGCCAACGCGATCCTGACCGAGACGCAGGGTCCGGGCGGCGGGTTCCTGGACGACGGATCGGCCTTCGGCCTCTATGCGCGCCTGAATCTCTACGCGGCCGCCGGCAAGGCCGCCGCCCTGTCCGCGACGAGGGCGGCCCCGTCTCCGACCGCCCGTTGAGACCAGCGGTCGGATCCCGCCGCGAGGCAGGCCCGTGTCTCACGGACCGGCCGCCGCGACGAGCCAGGCGCAGAACGCCCGCACGGAGGGATCGTCGGCGCGGGTCTCCGGCACGTAGGTGAAGTAGCTCCGCGCCGGCAGGGACGGACCGGCGATGGGGCATGTCAACCGACCGGCGGAGATGTCGTCGGCGATCAGCCGCTCCGGCCCCATCGCCACGCCGAGACCGTCCAGGGCGGCCTGGAGCGTCAGGTAGAAATGCTCCAGCGTCACCGAGGCCCGCGGCTCCAAGCCGGGGACGCCGGCGGCCTCGAGCCATTGCGGCCAGACCTGGGGCAGCGTCGCCGCGTGCAGCAGAGTGTGGTCCCGAAGCTGCCCCGCCTCCGTCAGGGGGAGCCGCCGCAGGAGGGCGGGACTGCAGACGGGCAGGCGGCGCTCCGACAGGAAGGGCCGCCCGATATGGCCCGGCCGCAGGTCGGGACCGCCCCGGATCGCGACGTCGAAGGGCTCGGCCAGGTTCGCCAGGGGCACGTTCGACGTGGTCAGCCGCACTTCCACGGCAGGGTTGGCACGCTGGAAGGCGGAGAGCCGAGGGATCAGCCAGCGCAGGGTGAAGGTCGCCAGTGCGTTCACGCGCAGCAGGCGCGGCCGTCCGCGCTCCACCTGGCGCGCCGTCGCGAGGGCGATCCGATCGAGGGCGGCGCCGATCTCGGCGAGGTAGCCTGCCCCCGCCTCCGTCAGGACCACGCGCCGGTTGTGGCGCTCGAACAACGGCTGGTCGAGCCAGGCCTCCAGCGCCTGGACGTGCCGGCTCACGGCCCCGTGGGTGACGCGCAGCTCCTCGGCGGCTCGGGTGAAGCTGGCATGGCGCCCGGCGGCCTCGAAGGCCTTCAGCGCGTTCAGGGGTGGCAGGCGGCGCAGCACGGGTCAGGTTTCCTCACGCGAGCGTCAGCTTAAGGCGTTTGTCAGCCGCGGACGAGCGCGCGATCCTCAGGCGGCAAAACAGGATCATTCCCACATGCCGCCCACGCAGGATCTCGCCGCGTCCTCCAGCGTCTCCGCCGTCGCCGCCCCGCCGGGCTCGGAGGCGCGGCGGACCCTGGCCGCCGTCGGCCTCAACCACGCCCTGCACGACGGCTACACGGACCTGATCTACGTGCTCCTGCCGGTCTGGCAGGCGGAGTTCGCCCTCGGATACGCCGCCCTCGCCCTGCTGCGCAGCCTCTACAACGGCGCGCTTGCCGCCCTGCAGATGCCGGCGGCAAGGCTCGCAGAGCGCGTCGGTGCCCGGACGGTGCTCATACTCGGGACCCTGCTCAGCGCTGCTGGCTACGCGCTGGCCGGCTTCTCCGGAAGCCTGACCGGCCTCTGCGTCGCCCTCACCCTGGGCGGCATCGGCAGCAGCACCCAGCATCCCCTGGCCTCAGCGGTGATCGCCCGCGCCTATAGCGGCTCGGCACGCGGACCGCTCGGCACCTACAACTTCACGGGCGACCTCGGAAAGGCCAGCGTGCCGCCCCTCGTCGGGCTCCTGCTGACGCTGACGGACTGGCGCACGGCGCTCTGGCTGATCGCCGCCCTCGGCGTCGTGGTGGCCATGGGCCTCCTGCGCATGCTGCCGCGTGATCCCGCGTCACGAGACGATGCGCCGGCGCGGCCGCGGCGCTCCGCCGGTCCCGATGGGACCGGAAGGGCCGGCTTCGGCCTGCTCGTGGCCATCGGCACGCTCGACAACGCCGCACGCCCGGCTTTCCTGCTCTACCTGCCCTTCCTGCTCCAGGAAAAGGGCGCCGGCCTGACCACGGTCGGCTTCGCCCTTTCGGCCGTCTTCATCGGAGGCGCGCTCGGCAAGGCCGTCTGCGGACGGTTCGGCGAACGCTTCGGCGTCACGCGGACCGTGATCCTGACGGAGACCGGCACGGCCCTGGCGATCCTCGCCGTGATCGTGCTCCCGCTTGTGCCCGTCCTGGCGCTCCTGCCGGTGGTCGGCCTCATGTTGAACGGAACCTCCTCCGTGCTCTACGGGACGGTGCCGGAACTCGCGCCGGGCGGCCAGGTCGCGAAGGCCTTCGCGGTCTTCTATACTTGGACTCTGGGCGGCAGTGCCCTGGCGGCTCCCCTGCTCTACGGCCGCCTGGGCGACGCCGCCGGCCCTCGCACCGCGATGCTGGCCACCGCCGCCACGGCCCTTGCCGTCGTGCCGCTCATGCTCGTCCTGTCGCCCCGCCTCGGCGCCCACGCGAAGCGTCGCTGAGCAGGACAAGCCCGGCTGGCAGTTCAGCAAAAAACAGAGATCAACCAGAGACGCATCGGGATAGATTCGGGGCGGCGAGGGAGGAGTTCGAACCTCCGACACAAGAAGGATGCTTCCTCCGCTCAAACCAGCCGAGCTGCCCCGCCGGATCGCGGCGGCCGATGATCGCGGTCGCGATGAGGGCGGCGGTATAGGGGACTTCGCCGTCGGGTGGATTCCGAGCCCCGATGAAATTCCGGGTGCCGAGGAACCGAGAGCCGGCGCGTGGTCGCGGCATCGGAGGCCGGGCGTCGAGGGACCCGGTCGGCATCTCGCTTGTGCGAGCGCCGCGTCGAGTCTAGTCGGATCTCCGCGCCTTCAGGAGTTTCTTGTAAACAATCCATGTACAGGAGAACAATGATGCAGGGAAAGTACATTCGATCTCTGAACTCAGGCCCCATCGAGTTCGAGAGCGAACTCGGATCGATCGCGCGTCTCGATGCAGACACCATGCCTATCCTTAGGCGGCTGTCCATCAAGCGCCTGATCCTTGCCGCCGGCGCCGTTCGCGAACCGCATTGGCATGCCAACGCGACCGAACTCAGCTACTGCGTATCCGGGCAGACCTTGATGAGCGTGCTCGACAACAGAAGCGTGTTCTCGTCATTCACGGTTGACCTGACCGGTATTTTGGAGCGAGCCGATTGAGAGGCTACTGCATGGTGGCGGCCATGGGTAGCCGGAAGGCCAGGTCCGGGACGGTGACAGGCGCGGGCGGCCGGTAGCCCAAGGACGAATGCGGGCGAACGCGGTTGTAGGTGTTCTGCCAGATCCCAATCACGGTCTGTGCCTCCTTGAGCGAGTAGAAGATTTCTTGGCGTATGCACTCGTCCTTCAGCTTGCCATTGAAGCTCTCACAATAGCCATTCTCCCACGGCGATCCTGGTGCAATGTACTGGATCTGCTGGCCGGTTTTGGCGACCCATTTCCGCAAAGCCTTCGCGATCATCTCCGGGCCGTTGTCGCAGCGGATGTTCTCCGGGATGCCATGCAGGCACATCGCGTCGGCCAGCGCCTCGATCACACCCAGACTGTTGATGCGCCTCGCGACCTTCAGCGCCAGGCAGGCGCGACTGTGCTCGTCGATCAGCGTCAGGATGCGCAGGCTTCGCCCGTCGTGGGTCTGGCCCTGCACGAAGTCGAAGCTCCAGACGTGATTGCGATGGAGAGGCCGCAGCCGTACGCAGGAGCCATCGTTCAACCACAGCCGGCTTCGCGGCCGATGCTTTTGCGGAACCTTGAGCCCCTCACGACGCCAGATCCGCTGAACCCGGTCTTTCCCTACCTGCCAGCCCGCTGCCTGCAGCAGCGCGGTGACGCGGCGGTAGCCGTAGCGTCCGTGACGAAGACGCCAGGGCGACGATGGCGCGGGTCAGCGCATCCTCGTCAGCCGGTACCGTGGGCACGTAGCGTTGCGTGCCCCGGTGCTGGCCGACGATCCGGCAGGCATGGCGTTCTGAGAGACCATGCTTCTCTCTGATGCCGTCGACCGCCCGCCGGCGTCGCTCCGGGGCTACGAGTTTCCCGCGGCGACGTCCGCCAGCACCTGCTTCTCCAGGGACAAATCAGCCACGAGCCGGCGCAATCGAGCGTTCTCGCGCTCCAGATCCTTCATCCGACGGGCCTGGTCGATCTGCAGGCCGCCGTACTCCTTGCGCCAGCGATAGCAGCTTTGCTCGGAGATCTCCGCCTCCCGGCACGCTATCGCCAAACTCTTACCCTGCGCCGTCTGCACCTCGATCTGGCGCAGCTTCAGCACCACCTGCTCCGCACCCGTCTTCTGACCTCGCTTCATGTCCAGCTC
>NZ_JBKEZQ010000027.1:0-52008 GCF_053345175.1 Methylobacterium sp. M6A4_1b | reverse complement strand
GCTCCTGCGGAGACGGGGGCGGTGATGGTGGAGAAGACGGAGAGGACCTTCTGGACCTCGGTGAAGGGGGCGTTGGAGACGTAGACGAGGTCGCGGTTGCGCATGCGGAAGGCCTGGGTCAGGAACAGGCTGTTGGGATCGCGCATGTTGATGCGGTAGACCACCGGCACCAGGGGGGTGCCGAGCAGGGGGCTGCCGGGCTTGAGGCGGCGCACCACCGCGGCGGGCTCGAAGCGGAAGATGAAGGTGCCGGAGGGATCGGCCTGGAAGTCGGACAGGCCGCGCGCCTTGGCCAGCGCCTGGGCCAGCGTGATGCCCTCGGCCTGGAACGGGATCTCGGTGGAGTTGCCCAGGGCGCCCACCGCCAGGAAGGTCTGGGGATCGCGCACCAGGGTCAGGGTGTCGCCCGGGCGCAGGAAGATGTTCTCGGCCGGGTTCGACACCACCGTGGTCAGCGGCACCGTGGCGGTCTGCTGGCCGCGCGAGAGGCGCACGAAGGTCTCGTTGACGGCTGCGCGCACGCCGCCGGCGGTGGCCACCACGTCGAGCAGGCGGTCGCCCTTGCCCGAGAGCGGCACGCGGGCGCCGGCCACGACCTCGCCGGTGACGGTCACCGTCTGCGACACCGCCTTGGTGACCGAGACCAGCACCTGGGGCTGGATCGCCTTGCCGGCGAGTTCGGTCTCGATGAGGGCCTGCACGTCCTGGGGCCGGCGCCCGGCCACCTGGATGCGCCCGGCATAGGGCACGCTGATGGCCCCGTCCCGGGGCACCACCTGCTCGGGGATGAGGGCAGACTTGGAGCCGGCCGAGAAGCGGTCGGCCACCAGCGGCCCGGAGAACAGGCCGCCCGAGCCGGCTTCCCAGACCGAGATCGCCACGTAGTCGCCCACCCCGATGACGGGCTCGAGGGACGGGCGCCGGTCGCCGAAGGAGGCCAGCAGGCTGTCCAGCGCACGACCCCGCAGGGCCTCGATGGTCGCCGCCGACAGGTCGACGATCTCGTAGCGCGCGAACGTGCCCTCGCTCGTCGAAATGTCGGCCCCCTCCACAACCGCACCCGTCGTCGGTCCGGCCGCGGGAAGAAACGACGAGCAGCCCGACACCGTCAGGGCGGTGCCCAGAACGGTGCAGAGGGCCAGTGGCAGTGCGCGCATGCAGGATCGCCTGTCGGTTTCTCTCATGGGCTGCCTAGACCATCGCCGGGGCGCTGTCCGTGGCGGTGGGGTCACAGTCCGACGGCGAGCGGCCGACGGCCGACGGCCATCCCCGCTACTCACGCCTTTCACCGAGCGAAACGTGTGCCGGAAGATGCTTGAAAGGATCCCCGCGATGTGCGTTCTCGTCCGGACGTCCCGATTGAATTCGCGTAAACCTGGTTTCGGCAGAACCGCATTCGATGACATCGTCGTTCGACTACACACCACCCGGATTAGCCGAGGGTGTTCCGGGGTCGGTCGCGCGACGGCACATCTTCTATCTTCCAGGCTACGATCCGGAAGGCAGCAGCCGCTACCGGATGCTGTTCGTGCGCGAGCTGGCCCGCCACGCCAAGCGCTTCGGCGAGCCCAAGCGCACCGTCTCCGGGGCGACGCTGAGCGCGGACGGACTGGTGCAGAGCTGGCGCGTGGCAGCCCAAGCCGAGACGCGCGGGGCCGAGACCACCTACGACGTCCTCCTGTGGGACGACATCGTCCGCGAGGACTTCCGCCGCCGCCGCCCGATCAGCGTCGCCCTGCTGGTCGTCGGCACGCTCCAGTCCATCGTCTCCGGCCTGCTGCTGCGATTCTACCGGCTGAACTGGAAATACGGCAACGTCATCCTCTACCCGCTGGTGATGGTCCTGCTCCTCGGCCTGTGCACCCTGGCCATCGCGGCCTTCGTGCACGCCCATCTGGGGACGGCGTTCGGCCACAGCCTCGGATGGCCCCTCTGGGTCACGGTTCCGGCGGGCCTCCTCATCGGGCTCGCCTGGATCAAGGCGATGGAGGCGCTCCTCAACCGGGTGTTCTTCTGGCAGCTCCTGAACGATTGGGTCTTCAACTGGCAGCACGGCCAGGGGCGTCGGCCCGACTACGAGGGCCGGCTGGAGGCCTTCGCCGACCATGTGCTCGCCCGCTGCGCCGCCCTCTCGGCGGCCGGCGACGCCCCAGACGAGATCATGATCCTCGGCCACTCCTCGGGGGGCCTGAGCGCCGTCGAGGTGGCTGCCCGGGTGCTCGCCCGCGACCCCGGCCTCGGCACCGGCCCGTCCACGCTCGCCCTGGTCACCCTCGGGTCCGGACTTCCCCTCGTGGCGATGCAGGGCGCGGCGCGGGGCCTGCGCTGCGAGATCGCGAGCCTCGTGACCTCCCGGCGCCTCGTCTGGGTCGACTTCCAGGCGCCGCAGGACTGGATGAACTTTCCCGGCTTCAACCCGGTAGTGCATCTCGACCTCGACCTGCAGGGCCACGCGGTCGCCAACCCCCTGGTGCGCTCGGCGCGGTTCCGCGAGATCATCAGCACCGAGACCTACCGCAAGGTGCGCTGGCGGCCGTTCCGGATGCACTTCCAGTTCCTCCTCGCCAACGACCGGCGCGGGTACTACGACTTCTTCGCGATGACCCTGGGACCCCAGCGCCTGCGCGAGCGGGCCCTCGACCCCGTCCTGTCCGATCCCGATCCGCTCGGCCCCTGCTCGGACACGGCGCTCGCCTCCTGAGGGTCGAGGAGGGGCCGGCCTGGCCCGATCGGTGAAGGATGCCGGGCCGCTCCGATGTGGGCGCCGGGAGAGGAACGCGCGATGTCATCAGGCCAGAACCCGGCGCCGGGCCGCGCGCCCGTGGTCCTCGTGGTGATGGGCGTCTCGGGCTCGGGCAAGAGCACCGTGGCGTCCCGTCTCGCCGAACCGCTCGGCTGGGGTTTCGTCGACGGCGACAGCTTTCACACCCCCGAGCATGTGGCCAAGATGCGGGCCGGGCACCCCCTCGACGACGACGACCGCGCGCCCTGGCTCGCGGCGATCGGGGCCTGGATCGATACGCAGCTGCAGCGGCGCGCATCCGGCGTGGTGGTCTGCTCGGCCCTGCGCCGGGCCTATCGGGACGTGCTGGTGCGCGGCCGCGCCGGGGTGCGGATCGTCTACCTGGAGGGCGACCGCGCCCTGATCGAGGGGCGCCTCGCGCACCGGCAGGGGCACTTCATGCCCGCGGCCCTCCTCGACACCCAGTTCGCGATCCTGGAGCCGCCGGGGGTTGAGGAGAACGCCGTCGTGGTGAGCATCGACGCGGCGCCCGAGGCCATCGTCGCAACGATCGTGGCCCGGCTGGGTTTGGGAGAGGGTGCCCCGCAACCCTGAGACCCTGCCGGATTCCATGCCCCTGCCTCCCAATTCGACGCCCGCCGACATCGCCCTGGTGATCTCGGACGTGGACGGCACCCTGGTGACCACGGACAAGGCCCTGACCCCGGCGACCCATGCGGCCGTGCGGCGGCTGGCTGCGGCGGGGATCGCCTTCACCATCGCGTCGAGCCGCCCGCCCGTGGGGCTGAGGTCCCTGGCGGCCGAGCTCGGCCTCACCCTGCCGATGGGGGCCTACAACGGCAGCACCCTGGTCGCGCCCGACTTCACCATCCTGTCGGAGAAGCTGATCCCGGCCGAGGCCGCCCGCGAGGCCGTGCGGCGCTTCACCGAGGCCGGCCTCGACACCTGGGTGTTCGCGCGCGGGCAGTGGAACCTCACCGATCCGCACGGCGCCTACACCGACCTCGAGCGTCGGACCCTGCAGGTCGAGCCGAACGTGGTCGCGGACCTCGCGCCCCTCCTCGGGGAAGCCGCCAAGATCGTCGGCGTCAGCGCCGATGCGGCGCATCTGGAAGCGTGCGAGACCGAGATCGCCGCGGCGCTGACGGGTCGGGCCGACGTCCACCGTTCACAGGCCTACTATCTCGACGTGACGCCGCCCGGCTCCGGCAAGGCCGCCTTCGTCGATGCCATGAGCCGGCACCTCGGCCTCGACCGCGCGCGGATCGCGACCCTCGGCGACGCCGCCAACGACGTCCCGATGTTCGCCCGCAGCGGCTTCTCGGTGGCGATGGGCAACGCGGCGCCGGTCGTCCAGGCCGCGGCACGGGCCGTCACGTCCACGAATGATGCGGACGGCTTCGCGAAAGCGATCGACGAATTCATTTTGCGACGCTGACGCGGGTCCCGCGCCGGCAGCCTCGCGAATCCACGAGGTCCCTGGCAACATTGGCGAATCACGGCGGACACAATCCGGACACGGGCGCGCCGACTGTGCCATGTGCGACACAGCACATGGGGAAACGGCCACGCTCGGCCTCCCTGAGCCGCTTTCCGGCCTCAATTCGACCGGACCTTGACCGTCCAAGAACAAGGACGATCCGGGTCTCCGATGCACCAGCGCTTCCTGCTCCTCGCCGTCGCCGCGGTCGCCATGCCGTGCGGGATGCTCCCGCCCGGCGCGGCCCTGGCCCAGGGCACGGCGGCGCGGGACAACATCGATGCGCTGATCGAGCAGCAGGCCAAGGCCAACGGCGTGCCGTTGAGCTTCGTCCACCAGGTCGTGAAGCGCGAGAGCAACTACAACCCGAACGCCAAGGGCGGCAGCGCCCTCGGCCTCATGCAGATCAAGCACGCCACCGCGAAGGGCCTCGGCTACCAGGGGGATGCGGCCGGCCTGTTCGATCCGCGGGTGAACCTGCGCTACGGGATCGCCTACCTCGCCGGCGCCTACCGGGCCGCCAAGGGCGACATCGCCCAGGCCTACGCTTTCTACAACCGGGGCTACTATTACGCCGCCAAGCGTCTCGGAATCGAGACCAGCGTCCCCGACGACCTCGGAACGCCGAAATCCGGCGAGGCCTTCGCCAGCGCCTTCGCCCGCGCCGACAGCCCCGCCGTCATCGCCGCCAACACGGCGCTCGCCTACGCGCCGAGCCCCGCCGCCAACGGCGTCCCCTCCGAGACGGTCGAGGTGCCGCTGCCGCCCCGACGTCCCGCCTCCCTCGCGGGCCTCGCCAGGGTGGAGGTCGCCGCCCTGGCACCCGCCGACGCCACGTCCCCGGCCGCGATCAGCCCCCATCCCGGCATCGTTCCGGCGATGACTCCGGCCGGCGCGCAGGTCGAAGCCGCCTTCACGGAGACGATCGAGGTGCCGCTGCCGCCCCGCCGCCCGTCGGCTCCGGCGCTCGCCGCCGTCGGGCGTCCGGCCGTCGCGAAGAAGGCGCCGGTGGCCGGCACCGTGCTCGAGGCCTCGGCCCTCCCGGCCGCGCAGTAGGTCCCCCGGCCGCATCCGCCTGTCCCGGCATCGATGCGCATCCGGCCGAGGCGGCCTTCGCCCGATTCTCCGAGTTTCCCCCGTTCCCGGGACCCTAACCGCTTGCGTCGGAGCGCGCCTCGCCTCACATGGTGCAATGCGAAGTGGCGGGCTTCGGCCCGTTTCGGCATGATCATCGCAACGACCCAGAAGCGCTATCCCGATACCGGATATCCGCGTTGTTGCTTTTCGACGTAACCGAAGTGCCGAATCCGGGCACAATATTTCCACATCCGTGGTCATAGTTCCGGAACCGGCACCCTAGTGTAGTCATCAGCGCGCGGCCCCCTGGGCCGAACGCAAACCGAGGAAGCGGACGACGGCATGGCCGGCGCGGTAGAACAAGAATCGACCTTCCTGGCTGATCTCGGCCGGCGGGTTCGTCATGCCCGGACCGTGCGGGGCCTGTCGCGAAAGCTCCTTTCTCAGACCTCCGGTCTGTCCGAGCGCTACATCGCACAGCTCGAGAGCGGGCAGGGCAACGTCTCGATCATCCTGCTGCGCCGGGTGGCCAACGCCATGGGCGTGCGCCTCGACGACCTGATCGCCGGGCAGGAGACGCTGCCGGACTGGCACGTAATCCGGGACCTCCTCGGCAATGCCTCGCCGGAGCAGATCGCCCTGGCCAAGGGCATCCTGTCGGGCCAATCCTCGGCGAGCGGCGAGGCGCCGCAGCCCCGCGTCGCGGTGATCGGCCTGCGCGGCGCCGGCAAGTCGACCCTCGGCCGCCGGGTCGCCGACCGCCTGGGCTGGACCTTCGTCGAGCTCAATGCCGAGATCGAGCGCGAGAACGCGCTCTCGGTGAAGGAGATCTTCGCGATCTACGGCCAGGAGGGCTACCGCCGCCTGGAGCAGGCGGCCCTGCGCCGCCTCACCGAGCATCCCGGCCCTCTGGTGCTCGCCACCAGCGGCGGCATCGTCGCCGAGCCGCTGACCTACGACCTGCTGCTCCAGGCCTTCTTCACGATCTGGCTCCGCGCCCGCCCCGAGGAGCACATGCAGCGGGTGCGCGACCAGGGCGAGCTCACCACCACCGGCGACCACCCCTCGGCGATGCAGGAACTGCGTGCCGTGCTCGCCAGCCGCGAGCCCCTCTATGCCCGCGCCTCGTCCGTGGTCGACACCTCCGACGTGCCCGTGGACGTGATGGTCGACCGCCTCGCCGAAGCCATCGAGGCGCGATTCGGCACCCTCGATCACCGCCGCAGCGCCTGAGCGTTCGGACTCGACCTGTCCCCCGGACCCGCACGGACTTGATCGACCGTGCGATGCACACCAAGCTAAGGGACGAGCGGTCCGGCACCGGTCTCTCCTGCCGGACCCGACGACGACAGGCACAACCATCCCGGAGCGCCGCGGGGCGAGAGCAAAATCCCGCCCGCACGGCGCGACCCACGCGTCGCGTCACGGTATATTCCGGCGCGCCGCGACGAGCCCGGTCCAGAGGAGGACCCGATGTCCGCCAGCCCCTTCCCCATCGCCGCGAAAGCCCCCGAGCCGCTGGCCGTGTGCGATCCGATCTGGGCACGCCTGCGGACCGAGGCCGAGGCCATCGTCCGCGAGGAGCCGCAGCTCGCCTCCTTCATCGTGGCGACAATTCTCAACCATCCTTCCCTCGAGGGCGCGGTGGCGCACCGGGTCGCGGCCCGGCTCGGCCATGCCTCGCTGCCGGCCGAGCTCATCGCCCACGGCTTCGTCGAGGCGATCACCGCCGAACCGAGCCTCGGCCAGGATTTCCGCGCCGACATCGCGGCCGTGCTCGACCGCGACCCGGCCACCAGCCGGGCGATCGAGCCGGTGCTGTACTTCAAGGGCTTCCACGCCATCCAGGCCCACCGCCTCGCGCACTGGTACTGGGCGGCCGGGCGACGCGACCTCGCTCTCTACCTGCAGAGCCGGTCGTCGGAGGTGTTCCAGACCGACATCCACCCGCAGGCCCGGATCGGGCGCGGCATCTTCCTGGACCACGCCACCGGCCTCGTGGTCGGCTCCACGGCGGTGATCGAGGACGACGTGTCGATCCTTCACGCCGTCACCCTCGGAGGCACCGGCAAGCAGGGCAGCGACCGCCACCCGAAGATCCGCCACGGCGTGATGATCGGCGCCGGCGCCAAGATCCTGGGAAACATCGAGGTGGGGGCTTGCGCCCGCATCGCCGCCGGCTCGGTGGTGCTGCGCCCGGTGCCGGCCAACACGACCGTGGTCGGCGTGCCTGCCCGCGTGGTCGGCACCGCCGGCTGCGCCGAGCCCTCGCGGGCCATGGACCAGCTGGTCGCCATGGACCAGTTCATCCACATGGCCGACGGCATCTGAGGCGGACGCCGTCTCGCCGGGCAGCCCGGACAGGGACCCGGCTTGCCCATGCTCCGACGGCGTGGCAAGCGGGGACCAGCCCGGCTCTGGCCACCAACGCGGTCCGCCCGGACTCAGATGCCCTCGGGGCCGCCGCGCGCGATCGGCCATGAGCCGGAGGCCCCGACCGACCCGAACGCGAGAGGCGATCAGCGTGAACAAGACCGACATTGTGAAGGTGCAGGATTTCCTCCGCCGGACCTTCGCCAACACCAACATCCGCCTCGTTCCCCGTCCGAAGAAGGACGATTCGGCCGAGGTCTATATCGGCGAGGAATTCCTCGGCGTGGTTTCGGTCGACGACGAGGACGGCGACCGCTCGTTCAACTTCGCCATGGCGATCCTGGACATCGACCTCGAGGATTGAGGGCGCCCACCTGCCGCGGGGCCGTCCGGCCGCATCAGCCTGTGCGCGGATTTAACCCTGACGGCAGGAAACCCTTAACGTTTCGTAAACGACACGGCACAGTGCGCACCACATCGCCTCTCGATGGTGGAGCGTACGCGTCATGACACTCAGCCCCTCGGCCCTCGACTCCCTGCAGACACTCTGCGTCGGTCTCGCCCTCTCGGGCCTTCTCGCCAGCGCCTTCGAGCTGTTCACGGAGCGCCGCGCGAGCTTCAGCCTGCTCGAGCGCGGCGGCGTCACGGCCGTGGCGGCCCTGCCGATGCTGGCCTTCGGCGCGCCCTTCATCATCCTGCGCAACACCATGCGCGGACGCCGGCTGGAGCGCCGCCCGATCCCGTTCGTGATGGTCGCCACGATGATCGCTTGCGGCTGGAGCCTGATGTCGGGCCGTGTCGCCCTCGACCTTGCCCACATGATCGCGGGCGCCTGAAAAGACGTCCGCCTGATCAAAGCGGGCGCCGCATCGGCAGCCCGCGCGGCGCTCGAGGATCACAGAACTCCGCGATCCCGAAGGGATCAACCGGAGCTCGTATGAGAGGCCTTCGCGCCTCTTGAGGCGTTCGCACCAAGTCTCCGGGTCGTCGTCACGGCCGGAAGGCCGCGTCCGGGGCGGCCCGGCTTGGGCACCGCCCCGATGTGCCGCCTCAGCGGTTTGCGGTGGCCACCGGCGAGGCACCGCCGTTCAGGGTGATCCAGGCGAGACCGTCCTGGCCCTCGCGCTTGATGAAGGTGTAGCCGGTGCGCGGGCCTGACAGGACCGCATTGGTCTTGTTGTCGAGGATCAGGTCACCGCGATCGGTCCGGACCATCAGCACCGCGTGTCCCTCACCGATCTCGTCGATGACCACGGTCATGCGCAGGGCGCGGCGCGGCAGGCCGCGCTCCACCAGCATTCGGCGCTTCAGGAGCTGATAATCCTCGCAGTCGCCGAAGCCATCGTCGGGATAGTCCCAGCGATCGACCACGCCCCAGTGAGCCAGATCGGTGATCGGCTTGATCCGGGCGTTGACCCGGCGATTGACGCGGCCGAGGAGGTCGCGGATGCGCGGCGTCAGGGTGATGACGGCAGGCTGCGTCGTGTCGACCGTGCACTCCTCGGGCATCCGGGCGCAGAAGGCGGTCCAGGCGGCGACGGGCCGAGCCGGGACACCCTCCTCAAGCGCCGGGGCATCGGGCAGGGCGGCCACGGTCTGAGCCTCGGTGCTGGCACCGCCGATCAGCAGGATGGTGCCGACGAGGCCGAGCTGCGCGGTGCGGGCGAGGCGTCGCCAGAGGGCGCCACGCTCCCCGTGCGGCAGCCCCTCGACGCTTCGCAGTATCGCGTGCCGCATGCCGGTCGCCCTGCCATTCCCTGATGGAGCGACAAGGTTTGCACGGGAACGATCCAGGCTCAATCGGAAAGTTAAACCCGCGTTAACGCGCTGGCGCAGGCATTGGTTCCGCCTCGGTTCCGCAATACGAAACGATGCCCCTGTGGCCCGCCTCGCCCTCGGAACAGCCGGTACGCTCGAGCCCGCGCCCTCAGCGGTTGGCGGTGGTGACGGGCGAGGTGACTCCGCCAAGCGAGACCCATGCCACCGTATCGGCGGACTCGCGCTTGATGAAGACGTAGCCGGTCCGGTACCAAGCCAGCACCTCGGCGGTCTTGTTGTCGAGGATGAAGTCGCCGCGGTCGGTGAGCAGGGTCAGCACGGCGTGCCCCTCGCCCTTCTCGTCGATCACGACCGTCATCCGCATCGCCCGGCGCGGCAGGCCGGCCTCGGCCAGGAGTTTGCGCTTGAGGAGCTGATAATCTTCGCAATCGCCCGAGCCGTCCTCGGCGAGATCCCAGCGGTCCGGCACGCCCCAGTGCTCCTGGTCGGTGACGGCGACCAGGGACCTGTTCACCCGGCGGTTGACCGAGACGATGGTGCTCCAGATCGCGGGGGTGAGGGCGATGCGGTTCGGCTCGTTGGCATCGATCGCGCATTCGGAGGCGTAGCGCTGGCAGAAGGCGGCCCAGGCCAGCAGCGGCCTGGCCTCGGCCAGGGTCAATGCCGCCGGAGTGGGCGTGGGCAGGGCGGCCAGGGTCTGGGCCTGCGACGCGCCGGTCGTCAGCGCGGCGAGTGCCGCGAGCAGGATCAGCGCAATCGTCTTCGTCCGGTCCATGGCGGCGTCCTCAGGTCCTATGCCGCCAGGGTGCCGCCCCGGGACCTGTTCCGCGCTGAAGTCGATCCGCGCAATTTTATCGATCCGCGGGCGGGATCGTGGCTCTCGTGCGACAGGCCGAACGGGCCGTCTCGGCAATCTCGCGAAACGGCGCGATCCCGCCAACGCGCCGGTAACCGTGCTCGGAGAGGCGGCCTTCACGAAGCGGGGCCGGCGGGTCCGCCGTGACACCCGGGAGCGCCCTTGCTATGCCGCGGCCTGGGCGAGGGGGCGGAGCGTTCCCCACGGGACGGACGTCCCCGCCGAGCCCCGGACACGGAATTTTACGGCACCATGAACATCTTCGCCACCTTCGAGGCCCGCGTGCGCGGCGCCGTGCAGGCCCTCATCCAATCCGGGCAGCTGCCCGAGGGGCTCGATCTCGCCCGTGTGGTGGTGGAGCCGCCGCGCGATGCGAGCCATGGCGACCTCGCCACCAACGCCGCGCTGGTGCTGGCCAAGGAGGCGAAGACCAACCCGAAGGCCCTGGGCGAGATCCTGGCCACAGCCCTGCGCGCGGACCCGGACGTGACGGAGGCCAGCGTCGCCGGCCCCGGCTTCATCAACCTCCGGCTGGCCCCGGGCACCTTCCACGGCGTCGTCCGGGCAGCCCTCACGGAGGGCGAAGCCTACGGGCGCGGCGCCATGGCGGGGGGACGGGTCAACATCGAATACGTCTCGGCCAACCCTACCGGCCCGATGCATGTGGGCCACGGGCGCGGCGCGGTGTTCGGCGATGCCCTGGCCAACCTCCTCGTGGCGGCCGGGCGCGACGTGACGCGCGAGTACTACATCAACGATGCCGGCGCGCAGGTCGACGTGCTCGCCCGCTCGGCCTTCCTGCGCTACCGCGAGGCCCTGGGCGAGCCCGTCGGCCCGGTGCCGGAGGGGCTCTATCCGGGTGACTACCTCGTGCCGGTGGGCACCCGGCTGGCCGAGATCCACGGGCGCGCCCTCCTCGATCAGCCCGAGGCCGAATGGCTCCCCACGGTTCGGGCCTTCGCCATCGCGGCGATGATGGACCTGATCCGGGACGACCTCGCACGCCTCGGTATCCATCACGACGTCTTCTTCTCCGAAGCCTCCCTCAAGGCGGAGGTGCCGGTCCTGCTGGCGGAGCTGCGCGGGAAGGGCCTCGTCTACGAAGGGCGCCTGCCGCCGCCCAAGGGCCAGTTGCCCGACGACTGGGAGGACCGCGAGCAGACCCTGTTCCGCACGGTGGAATTCGGCGACGACGTCGACCGACCGCTGCTCAAGTCGGACGGCTCCTTCACCTACTTCGCGTCCGACATCGCGTATCACCGGACCAAGATCACCCGTGGCGCCAGCGACCTCATCGACGTGCTCGGTGCCGATCACGGCGGCTACGTGAAGCGCATGCAGGCCGCCGTGAAGGCGGTCAGCGACGGCCACGCCACCCTCGACGTGAAGCTGTGCCAGCTGGTGCGGCTTCTGCGCGCGGGCGAGCCCGTGAAGATGTCGAAGCGCGCCGGCGAATTCATCACCCTGCGGGAGGTGGTCGACGAGGTCGGGCGCGATCCGGTGCGCTTCATGATGCTCTACCGGAAGAACGACGCCACCCTCGACTTCGACCTCGCCAAGGTGGTGGAGCAGTCGAAGGAGAACCCGGTCTTCTACGTGCAGTATGCCCATGCGCGGTGCGTCTCGGTGTTCCGCCAGGCCGCGCAAGCGATGCCGGACGAGGATTTCTCCCGTGCCAGCCTGCTCGGCGAGGCGGACCTGTCGCTCCTCATCGATTCGAGCGAAGTCGAGGTCATGCGACTCGTCGCGCAATATCCCCGCGTCCTCGAGGCCGCGGCAACCGCGCATGAACCGCACCGGGTGGCGTTCTACCTCTACGAACTGGCCTCGTCGCTGCATGGTTTGTGGAACAAAGGCAAAGACTTGCCGCAATTACGGTTTATTAATCCTGACGACCGAAACTCCACACGGGCTCGATTGGCCCTCGTTGAGGCTTTGCGAGGCGTCGTCGCCTCCGGCCTCGCGGTGTTGGGCGTCACCGCGCCGGACGAAATGCGGTGAGGTGATCTCGGCGTGAAGAGGGATGCTGCCATGACGACGAACGCTTCGCGGGCGACGGTCGATTTCGACGCCTTTGCGCGGGATCTGCAGCAGCCTCCGGCGTCGGCCCAGGTTCCTGTCCAGGCTCCCGCTCCGGTCCAGGCTCCGGGCGCGGCCAAAGCCGACCCCCTGGCCGAGCTCGCTCGCATCGTTGGACAGGACGATCCGTTCCGGGCCCTGCTCCAGGCCCGCGATGCACGGACAGATGCGGCCGCGCGCGGCCGTATCGAGCCCAGTTTCGTGGATGCGCCGGCCCCGTCCCAGACCTACGCCCAGGCACCTGTCCATCCGGTCGCCCCGCACCCGGTCTCGCCCACGGATGCCTTCGACCAATACCTCGCATCCGTCGACAACGGCGCCTATGCCGACGCACAGAGCGGATACCCGGACCCGAACGCGGCCGAATTCGACCCTAACGACGCCGACGACCGCGGCCGCGCCCTCGAGCGGCCGCGCAAGCGCAGCCGCCTCGTTTCGGTGGGTGCCGGCCTCAGCGTCCTTGCTCTCTGTGTCACCGGCGCCCTGGCCTGGCGCGGCCTGCACGGCCATTCCGGCAATGGCGGCGGCGTCCCCACGATCCTGGCCGACACCGCGCCGTTGAAGATCGCGCCTCAGAAGTCCGACGGCGTCGAGATCCCTGACCAGAACAAGCAGATCTACGAGCGCGCTGCCAAGGACGGCCAGATCCGAATCGTCAATCGCGAGGAGCAGCCTCTCGACGTGGCCCAGGCCGCCCGTGCGGCCCTCGGGAGCGGCGAGGGTGGGGCGACCCCCGGCAGTGCTGCACCGACGGCCGCGCCCGCGCCTGCCCAGCAGGGCGGCCTCGCCGATTCCCTTGGTGAACCTCGCCGGGTCCGCACAGTCTCGGTCAAGCCCGACACCCCGCCGCCTCCGCCGCAGCGCGAGGCCTCCGCCGACGCGACGGCGACACCGACCTCGGTGATCCCGACCATGACCCTGCCGGGCGCATCCGGCGACGGCGCCGCTGCGAGCCCGTCCCTGCGCCAGCGTGCGAGCCGGCTGCCGCCGCCCATGGCGACGACCCCGGTGGCCGAGGCGCCCGCCGCGGCACCGCAGGAGCCTGCCCCGGCCCCGGCTCCGGCTCCGCGCGTCAAGGCGCCGCAGCGCGTCGCTTCCGTCGCACCCGAGGCGACGTCCGCCATCGCCGCGCCACCGCCGGTGACGGCGGCGCCCGCCGCCACAGCATCCGTGGGTGGCGGCGGCTACACCGTCCAGCTCGGCGTTCGTACCAGCGAGAGCGAAGCCCAGGCCGCCTTCCGTCAGATGCAGGGCAAGTACAGTCAGCTTTCCGGCCAGCCCGCCCTGATCCGTCAGGCCGAAGTGAACGGCAAGACGATCTATCGCGTCCGCGTCGGACCCCTCGGCAAGGCAGAGGCGGCCAGCCTCTGCACCCAGCTCCAGGGCGCCGGCGGCCAGTGCTTCGTGGCCAAGAACTGAGGTCCGACAGCGGAGACCGGGAGCCTCGGGCCGCCCGGTCACTCCGCGGGCGAACCATCCGGGCGCGTTCGGAGGCCGGTCGCCCTGTGGCCACAACGCCACGCGCCCGCGTTCCCGCACGCATCCCATTCCGTTCGACGTCGCCCGGCCTCATCCTGCTCGGGTAGGCATCGTGTCGATTCGTCGACAAACCCGTCTCGACCCCCGTCACGCCGCGCCGGCTCAACCCTCCGAGGACGCGTCCCCGATCATGACCTCCCGTGCCCTGATCCTCGGTTGCGCCGGCAAGACCCTCTCCGCGCAGGAGGCCGCCTTTTTCCGGGACGTGGCGCCCTGGGGCTTCATCCTGTTCAAGCGCAACATCGGCACGCCCGACGAGGTCCGGGCGCTCACCGACGCGCTGCGGGCCACGGTGGGCCGCTCCAACGCCCCGATCCTCATCGACCAGGAGGGCGGCCGGGTGCAGCGCATGGGGCCGCCGCACTGGCCGGCCTATCCGGCGGGTCGCCGCTTCGGCGGCCTCAACGGCTCGGCCGCGACCATCGCGCATCTCGGCGCCCGCTTGATGGCCCACGACCTCGCCAGCGTCGGCATCAACGTCGACTGCGCCCCCGTCCTCGACGTGCCGGTGGCCGGCGCCCACGATGTGATCGGCGACCGCGCCTACGCCACCGCACCTGATCGGGTGGCCGAGATCGGCCGAGCCGTCGCCGAGGGCCTGATGCAGGGCGGCGTGCTGCCGGTGATGAAGCACATCCCCGGCCACGGCCGCGCCGGCTGCGACAGTCACAAAGGTCTGCCCGTGGTCGAGGCGGACCTCGCCACGCTCAGCGGCCAGGACTTCGTGCCGTTCCGGGCGCTCGCCGACCTGCCGATGGCCATGAGCGCCCACGTCGTCCTGACCGCCCTCGACCCGGTCCATCCGGCGACGCAGTCGGCCATCGTGATCCGCGACATCATCCGAGGCGCCATCGGTTTCGACGGCCTTCTGATGACCGACGACCTGTCGATGCACGCTCTTCAGGGAACATTCCGCGCCCGCACCGAGGCGTGCTTCGCCGCCGGGATCGACGTCGGACTGCATTGCAACGGGGACCCGGACGAGATGCGCGGCGTCGCCGAAGGGGCTCCCGTCCTGGCCGGCGCGGCCCTGCGCCGGGCTGAAGCGGCCCTGGGCCGCCTCCCCGCCGGGCCGGACGCCTTCGACGTTCACGAAGCCCGGGCTCGCTTCCAGGCCGCCTTGTCCCTGGCCGCCTGAGTCCCTGATCGCCTGAACACCAGCGCCGGATCGGGCGACAAGGGTGCGGGACTGGTCTATGAACCGGCAGCGGGCCGGAACTTGCATGCCCGCGATGCGGCGATCGGAACGGAGCGCGCGTCACCCGCACTTCTTGTGCTCGGGGTGCCCGATCCTTAGGTTCGCCCTCAATCGACACACGAGACGGCGCCGCGCGGTGTTCTAGCTGCGGCGCGGGAGGTTGCCATGGGCAGCATGAGTATCTGGCACTGGATCATCGTCGCCGGCATCGTGATGCTGCTGTTCGGCCGCGGGAAGATCTCGGACCTGATGGGCGACGTCGCCAAGGGCATCAAGGCCTTCAAGAAGGGGATGGCCGAGGACGAGGCGCCGACCACCACGGCCGTGCCACCGCCGAGCGCAGGCGAGCCGGTGCGCACGCTGCCCCATCAGGGCGAGCCCACCACCGCCAATACGGTGTCGACCGACCGCAAGGTCGTCTGATCCGCCACACGAAGATGGGGCGCTGCGGCCGATCGCGGGTCTGGCGCACGGCGCCGCGACCTGCCATGGGCAGGACGCCGTTGATGGGCGGCTCACGGTCGCGGGACAGTCGACACCATGTTTGACATGAGTTGGGGCGAGGTGATGCTGATCGGCGGCGTCGCCCTCATCGTCATCGGCCCGAAGGATCTGCCGAAGGCCTTGCGCACGGTCGGCCAGATCACCGGCAAGATGCGCCGCATGGCCGGCGAGTTCCAGTCGCAGTTCAACGAGGCGATCCGCGAGGCGGAGTTCGACGAGATTCGCCGCGAGGTGGACGGGGTCAAGCGCTCGGCGAGCACGATGGGACCGACCTTCAACCCGGTGCAGACCATCCGCGACGAGCTGAAGGGCGCGGTCGACGGCCGGGTCGAGACGAAGACCACGCCCTCACCGGCTCAAGGTCTCGCCAACGTCGCCGACCAACTGGCCGAGCGGGAGAACACGATCCAGGCCCCGCCCGAGCGCGACGCGCATGCGGCCGGCCCGGTGGAATCGCTGCCCGACCTGCCGCCGCGGCCGGTGCCGGCCGGTCCCACACCGGCGACCCATGCCTGGACCGCCGAACCGCCGGTCGCCCCTGCCGACCCCTCTCCGAGCGCGTCGCCGCGTCCCGAGACGCCGGCCAAACCCCAGCTTGAATCCGGCCGATGATCAACGAGACCGACGAAGCCGAGATCGAAGCCTCGCGGGCCCCGCTCCTCGACCATCTCATCGAACTGCGCTCCCGGCTGATCAAGTCGCTGGCCGCCTTCGTGGTGATGTTCTTCGGGTGTTTCTTCTTCTCGCGGCACATCTACAACATCCTCGTCTACCCCTACGTCTCCGTGGTGGGCGTCGAGAACGCCAAGCTGATCGCGACCCATTTCCTCGAGCAGGTGTTCACCAACATCAAGCTCAGCGTTTTCGGCGCCGGCTTCCTGGCTTTCCCGGTCATCGCCACGCAGGTCTACGCCTTCGTGGCGCCCGGCCTCTACCGCAACGAGCGCCAGGCCTTCCTGCCCTACCTCGTCGCGACCCCGGTGTTCTTCATCCTCGGCGCGCTCGTGGTGTTCTTCCTGGCGATGCCGCTGCTGATCCAGTTCTCGGTCTCGCTGCAGCAGATCGGGCAGCCGGGCGAGGCGACCATCGCCCTCCTGCCGAAGGTGGACGAGTACCTCTCGCTCATCATGACGCTGATCTTCGCCTTCGGCATCGCCTTCCAGCTGCCGGTGATCCTGACCCTCCTCGGGCAGATCGGTGTGATCGACACGGCGTTCCTGCGCGAGAAGCGCCGCTACGCCATCGTCCTCGTCTTCGTGGCCGCCGCCGTGCTGACGCCGCCGGACGTGATCTCGCAGCTCTCGCTCGCAATCCCGATGCTGCTGCTCTACGAGGCGTCGATCTTCTCGGTGGCCCGCGTCGAGCGTCGCCGGACCGCCCAGCGCAAGGCCGAAGGGCTCGACGCGTAGGACTGGCCCCTACGAGGCCTCCACCCGCAGCGCCGGGGCCACCGGCGCGGCGGGGTCACGCCAGCGATTCAGCTCGGCGTCGATCGCACCTTGCGTCCCCCGCATGAACTCGGCACCGCTCAGGCCCGGGGGCAGGGGGGGCAGGTAGCTCACCGTGACGGCGCCGGGCCTGTGGCGGGCGCCGCCATGAGGCCAGTACAGGCCGGAATTCACCGCCACCGGCAGCACGGCGAGTCCGAGCTTGGCATAGAGCAACTCGACGCCGCGCTTGAACTGGACCGGCTCGGCGATGCCGCCGCGGGTGCCTTCCGGAAACATCAGCACCGAGCGGCCCTGCGCGATCGCCGCGCGGCTCTCGTCGATCATCACCCGCAGGGCCTGAGTGCCGTTGGCCCGGTCGATGATGATCATCGGCGAGCGGCGCAGGAACCAGCCGACGATGGGGATCGCCACCAGTTCGCGCTTGGCCACGATGGCGACGTTCGGCACCAGCACGAGGAAGGCCAGGGTCTCCCAGGCCGACTGGTGATTGGCCACGATGAGGCAGGGCTCGGAAGGGATACGGGCGCGTCCCTCCTCGACGTATGTCAGCCCGATGATGCGGGCGAGGCCGAACAGGATGCCGCGCGACCACAGCCGGGTGAAGGCGCGGATGGGTCGCGCGGGCGCGCCCAGCAGAGCGAGCACCGCCAGCGGTACGATGAACAGGGCGGTCCAGCCGGCCCAGTAGGCGTTGAAGAGCGCGGAACGGATGCGCGACACGGTGACGATCCCTCGATCTGGCCCAGGGTCCGCACGGATCGCGACCCCCAGCGCAGCATTTCCCGGCGACGGGCGCGGCGATCCGGTCTATGCCGGCCCGCCGCGCCGACGCGCGCACGATCCTTTAAACATTTTCCAGTTTCACGCGAGCCGAACGCCGTGCGCCTGACCGTCACCACCTGGAACATCAACTCGGTACGCCTGCGCATCGACTCGGTCCTGCGCTTCCTCGCCGAGGTGCAGCCCGACGTGCTCTGCCTGCAGGAGACGAAGTGCCCGGATGACGCGTTCCCCCTCAAGGCCCTGCGCGGCTCAGGGTATGAGCACGTCGTGTTCGCCGGCCAGAAGGGCTACAACGGCGTCGCGATCCTCTCGCGCTTTCCCCTCCTCACGCGCGACGTGATGGCGTTCTGCGAACGCCAGGACGCCCGCCACATCTCGGCGGTGCTGGGGCCGGAGGCGGGCAAGGCGGCTGGAATCGTGCTGCACGATTTCTACGTGCCGGCCGGCGGCGACGTGCCCGACCGCGGCCTCAACCCGAAATTCGCACACAAGCTTGACTTCCTCGACGAACTGCGCGCCTGGGGCGGGCGGCGGGTCACGGGTCCCGCGATCCTGGTCGGCGACCTCAACGTGGCGCCCCTGGAGCACGACGTCTGGTCGCACAAGCAACTCCTCGATGTGGTGAGCCATACGCCCATCGAGACCGAACGGCTCGAGACCCTGCGGGGCGAGGCGGGCTGGATCGATGCCGCTCGCCTGCTCGTGCCGGAGCCGACGAAGATCTACACATGGTGGAGCTATCGCTCCCCCGACTGGGCAGCGGCCGACAAGGGCCGGCGCCTCGACCATGCCTGGGTCTCCTCCGACCTCGCCGGCACGGTACGCGACATGACGGTCGCCCGCCACGTCCGGGGCTGGGACCGCCCCTCCGACCATGCACCGGTGACGCTGACCCTGGAACTCTGAGGGCTGTCACCGGCCGGTCATGCGCAAGGCGTAGGGGCGGCGTCTATCATCCCCGATGGACAGCCCGAGAGTCCGCATGAACCCCGCAGCACGGGCGGTCCGCCGCGAAACCAGCCTCGGCCTGACCCAGGCCGTGCATCGCAGCCGCGCCCTGTCGCGCGCCGGCCTGTCCGAACGGCTCTTCACCCTGGCCTTCAGCGGGCTGGTCTATCCCCAGATCTGGGAGGATCCGGCGGTCGACCTGGACGCCCTGGCGCTGGGGCCGGAGGACCACGTCGTCGCGATCGCGTCGGGCAGCTGCAACGTCCTCTCCTACCTCACCGCCGATCCGGCACGGATCAGCGCGGTCGACCTCAACGGGGCCCATATCGCCCTGGGGCGCCTCAAGCTCGCGGCCCTGACGCGGTTGCCGGATTCGGCGGCCTATCTGCGCTTCTTCGGGCGCGCCGACACGACCGACAACGTCGCCGCCTACGATGCGCGGATCGCGCCCCATCTCGACGCCTCCGCGCGGGCCTACTGGGAGGCCCGGCGCCTCGATGGTCACCGGCGCATCGCCGCCTTCTCGGAGAACGTCTTCCGGCACGGCCTTCTCGGACGCTTCATCGGAACCGGGCACCGGCTGGCGCGGCTCTACGGCTGCGATCTTTCCGCCGTTCTCAAGGCCCGCGACCGGGCCGAGCAGCGGACCCTGTTCGATGCCCATGTGGCGCCGCTGTTCGAGAAGCGACTCGTGCGCTGGCTGATCCGGCGCCCGGCCTCCCTCTACGGCCTCGGGATCCCTCCGGCCCAATACAGCGCCCTGGCCAAGGACCACCCGGGCGGCATGGTCGACGTGCTGCGCCACCGACTGGAGCGCCTCGCCTGCGATTTCGACCTCGGCGACAACTACTTCGCCTGGCAGGCCTTCGGGCGCGGCTACGCGCCGGGCTCCGACGCCGCCCTGCCGCCCTACCTCCAGCCGCGCCACTTCGAGACCCTGCGGTCCCGGGCCGGACGTGTGAGCTATCGCCAGCAGTCGATGACGGCGTTCCTGGCCACCAGCCCCGACCGGAGTGCGGATGCCTACGTGCTCCTCGACGCGCAGGATTGGATGAGCGACGCCGACCTGACCGCTCTGTGGACCGAGATCACCCGCACCGCCCGGCCGGGCGCACGGGTCATCTTCCGCACGGCTGCCGAAGAGCGCTGCCTGCCGGGCCGGGTGCCGGACCGGATCCTGGACGCTTGGGACTATGCCGAGGCCGAGAGCCGCGCAGGGCAGGCCCGCGACCGCTCGGCCATCTACGGCGGCTTTCACCTCTACCGCCTGCGTGCCGCGTGAGCGACGCCGCGCAGGCGATGGACCGGATGTACCGGCGCCAGCGCCACCTCTACGACGCCAGCCGCAAATTCTATCTCCTCGGACGTGACCGGACGATCGCGGAACTCGCCGTGCCTCCGGCCGGTGCGGTGCTGGAGATCGGCTGCGGCACCGGACGCAACCTCGTTTGCATCGCCCGAACCTACCCGGAGGTCGCCTGCTACGGCCTCGACGTCTCGGCGGCGATGCTCGCCACGGCGGCGCGCAGCGTCGTGCGTGCCGGGCTCGAGCCCCGCATTCGCCTCGCGCGCGGGGACGCCACGGCCTTCGACCCGCAGGCCCTGTTCGGGCGGGCACGCTTCGACCGGATCGTGATCTCCTACGCCCTGTCGATGATCCCGCCGTGGGAGCGGGTGCTGGCCGAAGCCGCCGGACACCTCGCGCCGGGCGGCCGGCTCCATGTGGTGGATTTCGGCGATCAGGCGGGCCTGCCATGGGCCGCCCGCAGTCTCCTCAACCGATGGCTCGCGGCCTTCGCGGTGACGCCGCGCGCAACCCTGCCGCAGGCGGTCGCGGCCGTGGCGTCCGCCTCGGACGCGGAGGCACGGGTGTACCAGCGCTTCCGCGGCTACTGCGTGCACGCGGTGATCACGCGCCGAGACGGCACGGTACCGTATCGGCGCCAGCAGATCGCAGATTGATTCAGCTGACTCCGGAACGCCCGGGCGCGACCCCGCATTGGGTTTCCGACATGGCGGCCGTCAGGCTGTCCCACCCCAAACGGAGGTCTCTCTATGCGCAAGCTCCTCGTCGCCTTCTTGCTCCCGAAGCTCGTCTCCTACCTGCGCCGGCGCTATTCCGGCCGCCCGAGCCCGCGCCACTATTCCTGAGTTTCAACGCGCCGGGACCTCCTACGGGCCCGGCGCTCCCGGCCGGCGCAGCCGCGCCGCCTTTCGGCCGTAGCCGAAGTAGATCGCCAGCCCCACGGCGAGCCACAGGACGAGCCGCAGCCAGGTGTCCCCGGGCAGGCCGAGCATCAGCCCGAGGCAGGACAGGATCCCGAGGATTGGCACCGCCGGCAGGCCCCGCACCCGGAAGGGGCGGTGATGCTCCGGATCGGTCCGGCGTAGGACCAGCACGGCGGTGCAGATCACGATGAAGGCGAAGAGGGTGCCGATGCTCACCAGTTCGCCGAGAAGATCGATCGGCACCACGCCCGCCACCAGGGCCGTCACCGCACCGATGGTGACTTGGCTGGTTGCCGGGGTGCGGAAGCGGGGATGCACCCGGGCGAAGGCTGGCGGTAACAACCCGTCTCGCGCCATCGCGTAGAAGATCCGCGCTTGCCCGTAGAGGGCCGCGAGCGCCGCCGTCGTGAGACCGAGGATCGCCCCGATCTTGATCGCCAGCGAGAAGGCGCCGAGCCCGATCACCTCCACCGCCTTGGCGATGGGATCGGGCACGTCGAGGGCCCGATAGGGGACGAGGCCGGTGAGCACCGCCGCCACCGCCACGTAGAGCAGGGTGCTGATGCCCAGCGAGCCCAGGAGCCCGATCGGCGCGTCGCGCTGGGGCCGGCGCGTCTCGCCGGCCGCGGTCGAGATCGTCTCGAAGCCGATGAAGGCGAAGAACACCACGCCCGCCCCGCGCAGGACCCCGCTCCAACCGAATTCACCGAATGTGCCGGTGTTCTCCGGCACCAAGGGCGACCACAGGCCCGTGTCCACGTGGGCGGCACCGATGCCCACGAAGGCCAGGATGATCGCGACCTTGATCGACACCATCACGGCGTTCACCCGGGCCGATTCGCGGTTGCCGCGCACCAGCAGCAGGGTCAACAGGGCGATGATGGCGGCCGCCGGAAGGTCGAACAACGCGGTCGCACCGCCGGGCAGGGCGCTGAAGGGGGCGGCCGTCAGGGAGGGGGGCAACTGCAGGCCGGCATCGCCGAGGAGCGATCGGGCATAGCCCGACCAGCCCACCGCCACGGTGGCGGCGCTCATGGCGTATTCGAGGACGAGGTCCCAGCCGATGATCCAGGCGCAGGCCTCACCGAGGGTTGCGTAGGCATAGGTGTAGGTGCTGCCCGGGGCCGGCACCATGGCGGCCAGTTCGGCGTAGCAGAGGGCGACGAATCCGCAGGCGATGCCGCCGAGCACGAAGGACAGTGTCAGGCCCGGGCCGGCATAGTTCGCCGCCGCGGTGCCGGTCAGAACGAAGATGCCCGCTCCGATGGTCGCCCCGACACCGAGGGCCACGAGGTCGAAGGCCGAGAGGGAACGCGGCAGTGGCGCCGCCTCGGCGCCCTCAGCGGCGGCCAGGATGTCCGCGACGGATTTGCGCGCGGTGAGGCTGTCGCCCATCATCGGCCAGACCTTCACAGGGAGGTGGATCGGTTGCGAGCCGGCGCAAGTCCCACGCCAGAGATTCCTCCGGGGTCATCCCGCATCGAACTGGGCCAGCCCGGTCGGGCGGCAACCTGTCCGCGTTGTCAGCCAGTCGCCCCTCTGGTAGGAATTCGGACAGCATCAAGAGTCAGGGCGATCCCTGACGCCAACCTGCCCTCCCGGGCAAGGTGGCATCCACCGGCAACCGGCGGGGATGTGGCCGGACCGGCAACCAAACGGGCTTCGCCATATCGTCGTTTCGGTCCCCGCGCTCCGATGCGCGCCGTGCCAGACGAGAGCGAGCCATGCCCCCCGAGCCCCAGCAATTCGCGAGCGACAACTACGCCGGCATCTGCCCCGAGGCCTGGAGCGCGATGGAGGCGGCCAACCGCGGCTCGGTCCCGGCCTATGGCGAGGATCCCTGGACGAAGCAGGCGGCCGACACGTTCCGGAGCCTGTTCGAGACGGAGGCCGCGGAGGTGTTCTTCGCCTTCAACGGTACGGCCGCCAACGCCCTCGCGCTGGCATCCCTCTGCCAGTCCTACCACAGCGTCGTCTGCTCGGCCTCGGCTCATGTCGAGACCGACGAGTGCGGCGCCCCCGAGTTCTTCTCCAACGGCTCGAAGCTGCTCGTGGTGGCGAGCCCCGACGGCAAGCTGAACCCGGCCCTGATCCGCGGCGTCGCCACGGGGCGCTCGGACATCCACTTCCCGAAGCCCCGGGTGGTGACGATCACCCAGCCCACCGAGACGGGCCAACTCTACAGCCTCGCCGAGATCGGTGCGATCGCCGCCACCTGCCGGGATCTCGGCCTGCGCCTCCACATGGACGGCGCGCGCTTCGCCAATGCCTGCGCCAGCCTCGGCTGCAGCCCCGCCGACATGACCTGGAAGGCGGGCGTCGACCTCCTCTGCTTCGGCGGCACCAAGAACGGCATGGCGGCGGGTGAGGCGATCCTGTTCTTCGATGCCGCGCTGGCCGAGGATTTCGGCTACCGCTGCAAGCAGGCGGGGCAGCTCGCCTCGAAGATGCGCTTCCTCTCGGCCCCTTGGGTCGGCGTGCTGGAAAACGGGGCCTGGCTGCGCCATGCGGCCCACGCCAACGCCTGCGCCCAGCGTCTCGCCGGAGCCGTAACGGACGTACCCGCCTTCGCACTGATGTTCCCGGTGGAGGCCAACGCGGTGTTCCTGCGCGCCGCACCCGAGCACCTCGAGGCCCTGCGCGCCCGGGGCTGGCGCTTCTACACCTTCATCGGCGGCGGAGCCCGCTTCATGTTCGCCTGGGATTCGGATCCCGCCCGGATCGACGCGCTGGCCGGGGACATCCGCACGGTGGCCGCCGCGGCGTGAACCATCCTGCCAGGCACCGGCGGGTGGCCGCGACACCCCGAGGGCTGGCGTCGGGGCAGGTTTCGTGTATGGTCCGCGCCGCTCCGACCCGTGCGAACGGGGCCGGGGCACAAGCTGCTTGTGGGCTTGACCGTGCTGGACGACATCCCGGCACCGGCCATCCACGAGCGTGGCGCGGCCCTCGCGACGAGACCGCCCTTTCCGAAAACCCGTACCGAAAGGCACTGCGATGTCGATCACGGCAGAGCGCAAGACCGCGCTCATCAAGGAATACGCGACCGGCGGCAAGGACACCGGTTCTCCGGAGGTCCAGGTGGCGATCCTCACCGAGCGGATCACCAACCTCACCGGCCACTTCAAGACCCACGGCAAGGACAACCATTCCCGCCGCGGCCTCCTGAAGATGGTCTCGCAGCGCCGCTCGCTGCTCGACTACGTCAAGCGCAAGGACGAGGCCCGCTACCGCAGCCTCATCGAGCGTCTCGGCATCCGCCGCTAAGCACGGCGTTCACGCGGCTCCGGGCCCGGCTCGGGGCCGCGTTTTGACAGTTCGGGCTTCCGGAATGGGTCCGGCCACCCGAAGACCCGGGCGACTTGAAGGCGGCTGCGCCGGGGACAGGATCGCGGGGGGCGTGTTTCGCCACGTCTCCCGCCATCTTGCCCTCGGGCAGCGCCGGGTTCGCCCGACCGCAGGAAGGCAAGACATATGTTCGACGTGCAACGTGAAGAACTGATGTGGGGCGATCGCAAGCTCGTCCTCGAGACGGGCAAGGTCGCCCGTCAGGCCGACGGCGCCGTGATGGCGACGTACGGCGAAACCTCGGTGCTCGCCACCGTCGTCTCGGGCAAGGAGCCCAAGGCCGGAATCGACTTCCTGCCGCTCACCGTGAACTACCAGGAACGCGCCTACGCCGCCGGCCGCATCCCCGGCGGGTATTTCAAGCGCGAGGGCCGTCCCTCCGAGAAGGAGACCCTGGTCTCCCGCCTCATCGACCGTCCGATCCGCCCCCTCTTCATCGGGGGATGGCGCAACGACACCCAGGTCGTCGTCACCGTGCTGACCCACGACCTCGAGAACGATCCCGACATCCTCGCGATGGTGGCGGCCTCGGCCGCTCTGACGCTCTCGGGCGTGCCCTTCATGGGCCCGATCGGCGCCGCCCGCGTCGGCTACGCCAACGGCCAGTACAGCCTGAACCCGCTGGTCGCGGACCTCGAAGCCTCCTCCCTCGACCTCGTCGTCGCCGGCACGCAGGACGCCGTCCTGATGGTCGAGTCCGAGGCCAAGGAGCTGAGCGAGGAGGTTCTGCTCGGCGCCGTGATGTTCGGCCACAAGCACTTCCAGCCGGTCATCGAGGCGATCATCCGCCTCGCCGAGAAGGCCGCCAAGGAGCCCCGCAACTTCTCCGCGCCCGAGAACGGCGACGTGGAGGCCGCGGTGCTGGAGGTCTGCGAGGCCGACCTGCGCGCCGCCTACAAGAACACCGTCAAGCAGGAGCGCTACGCCGCCGTCGACGCCGTGAAGGCGAAGGTGATGGCCGCCCTCTGCGCCGAGGGTGCCGAGAAGTTCCCGGCCGAGAAGGTCAAGGCCGCGTTCAAGGAAGCGCAGTCCAAGGTCGTGCGCTGGAACATCCTCGACACGGGCTCCCGCATCGACGGCCGCGACGTGCGCACCGTGCGCCCCATCGAATCGCAGGTCGGCGTGCTGCCCCGCGCCCACGGTTCGTCCCTGTTCACCCGCGGCGAGACCCAGGCCCTCGTGGTCGCCACGCTGGGTACCGGCGAGGACGAGCAGTTCATCGACGCGCTGGAAGGCACCTACAAGGAGACCTTCCTGCTGCACTACAACTTCCCCCCCTACTCGGTGGGCGAGACCGGCCGCATGGGCTCCCCGGGGCGCCGCGAGATCGGCCACGGCAAGCTCGCCTGGCGGGCCGTGCACCCCGTGCTGCCGCCGGCCCACGAGTTCCCGTACACGATCCGCGTCGTGTCCGAGATCACCGAGTCGAACGGATCCTCCTCGATGGCCTCCGTCTGCGGCGCCTCGCTGTCGCTGATGGATGCCGGCGTGCCCCTGCGCCGTCCGGTGGCGGGCATCGCCATGGGCCTCATCCTCGAGGGTGAGCGCTACGCCGTGCTGTCCGACATCCTCGGCGACGAGGATCACCTCGGCGACATGGACTTCAAGGTGGCGGGCACGGAAGCCGGCATCACCTCGCTGCAGATGGACATCAAGATCGCGGGCATCACCGAGGAGATCATGAAGGTCGCCCTGCATCAGGCGCAGGAAGGCCGCGTCCACATCCTGGGCGAGATGTCCAAGGCGCTCACCGACGCCCGTCCCGAGCTCGGCGAGTACGCACCGCGCATCGAGACCATGCAGATCCCCACCGACAAGATCCGGGAAGTGATCGGCACCGGCGGCAAGGTGATCCGCGAGATCGTCGAGAAGACCGGCGCCAAGATCAACATCGACGACACCGGCACGGTGAAGATCGCCTCCAGCGACGGCAAGGCCATCAAGGCCGCCTACAACTGGATCCGCTCGATCGTGGCGGAAGCCGAGCCCGGCATGATCTATGACGGCACCGTCGTGAAGACGATGGAGTTCGGCGCCTTCGTGAACTTCTTCGGCGCCAAGGACGGCCTCGTCCACATCTCGGAACTCGCCGCCGCGCGGGTCGCCAAGGTGACGGACGTCGTCAAGGAAGGCCAGAAGGTCAAGGTGAAGTTCCTCGGCCAGGACGACCGTGGCAAGATCCGCCTCTCGATGAAGGTCGTCGACCAGGAGACCGGCGAGGACATCACCGAGAAGCTCAAGGTCGAGCGCAACGCCGAGCAGGACCGCGCCCGCGGACCCCGCCAGGAGGCGTGAGCCAAGCCTTGGCCGGGTGCGCGAGCGCCCGGCCGAACGGTCCAAACGCGAAGAGCGCGGTCCCGACGGGACCGCGCTCTTCGCGTTTGAGTCCTATCGGTTGGGGCTCCTCGTTTAGGCCCTTGGACGGCCCTGGTCGCCCGCAGGCTCAGGCCGCCCGTTTCCGCAGGTGCGCGACCAGAACGGCGGCGGCACTGTCCGGGTCGCGATCATTCCAGATCGTGCACTCGGCCTCGACCGGCACGACGCGGTCGAGGCGGGTACGCAAGTTGCCGTCTTCGGGCCGGGCGCGGGCGGCAAGGCGGCGGGCCAGCACCGCGGGCGCGGCCGTGATGGTGACGACGCCGACATTCGGCAGGGCCTCGCGGGCCTGCGCTACGATCCGGCGGGAAACGTTGCAGATCACCACGCGCCCGGACCGCGCCTGATCCAGCGTCTCGCCGGGGATCGCGTAGCCGAGGCCGTGCGCACGCCAGTGCAGGGCGAAGGCGCCGGCGGCGACTCCCTCGGCGAAGGCGTCCTCCGTGAGCGCGACGTTGTCCTCGTGGGCCGAGGGTGACCGGGTCACGAGGCGGCGGGGGAAGACGAAGCGCGGGTCCGGGCCGAGCGCGTCCCGGGCCAGCCGGAGCAGAGTGTCCTTACCGGCGCCGCTGGGGCCGACCACGAGGACGAAGCCGCCGGGCATCACACCACCCGCTCGCCGGCCCGCCAGACCTGGCGCACCACGGGCACGCCGCGGGCGAGTCGGACGCGGACGAGGTCGGCGCGCAGGCCCGGTTCCAGGCGGCCGCGATCGGTCAGGCCGGTGGCGCGGGCAGGGTTGGCCGTCACGGTGGCGATGGCCTCCGGCAGGGTGATGGCGGGGACGCGCTCGGGCAGCCCGAAGGCCGCCATCATCAGGCTCGCCGGCACGTAGTCCGAGGACAGGATGCTGAGGGTCCCGGCCTCCGCCAGGGTGTGGGCCGCGACGTTACCGGAATGCGAGCCGCCCCGGATCAGGTTGGGCGCCCCCATCATCACCGTGATGCCGGCCGCGTGCGAGGCCTCGGCCGCCTCCAGAGTGGTGGGGAATTCGGCCAGCACCACGGCCTCGTCCCGCGACAGCGCGACGTCCTCCAGGGTGGTGTCGTCGTGGCTGGCGAGCGGAATGGCGCGCGCGTGGGCGAGCGCCACCAGGGCGGGCCGGTTCACCGCGTTGAGGGCGCGGCCGTCGCGCATCTTGCGCGCGGTGCTGAGCTTGATCTCCTCCAGGGAGCGGCCGCCGCGCCCGGCATACACGTAGTACTTGTCGACGTCGCGGAACTGGCGCTGGCCCGGCGTGTGGTCCATCAGCGACAGCAGGCCGATGGCGTAGCGCTCGGCGAAGGCGTGCACGGTCTCGACCACGTCGGTGGAGGGGATCTCGCAGCGCAGGTGCGTGCGGTGCTCGGCGCGGAACAGGCCGGCCTCCTGCGCCTCCGCCAGGGCGGCCGCCAGGAGTTCCAGCTCGGTGCCGAGGCCGCTGCCGTCCGGGTCGGTGCCGGCGCGCAGCGAATCGAACACCGTGGTGATGCCGGACGCCGCGATCTGCGCATCGTAGGCCAGTACCGCCCCGAGGGGATGCCAGCGCACGCCGGGACGGGGGGCGTAGTGGCTCTCCAGATGGTCGGTATGGAGTTCGACGAGGCCCGGGATGAGCGTGTCGCCGGCGCAATCGAGGCCGCGCTCGGGGGCACGCCCGGTGCCGATCTCGGCGATGCGCCCGTCCACCACGGCGAGCCAGCCGTCCTCGACCCGGTCGGGCAGGACGAGGCGCGCGTTCTCGAGGATCTCGACCCGGTCCGTCATGCTCTGTTCCCGATCCCGACTCATGCCGCCAGCGCCCCGCGGAAGGCCGCGACGTCGACGATGCGCGTCGCCACCGCTTCGCGCACCTCGGCATCGTGGAAGATGCCGAGGATGGCCGTGCCGGCGGCCCGCTTCCGGGCGATGAGGTCCACCACCACGGCGCGGTTCTGCGCGTCGAGGGAGGCGGTGGGCTCGTCCATGAGCAGGATCGGCCGGTCGGCGATGAGGCCCCGGGCGATGTTCACCCGCTGCTGCTCGCCTCCCGAGAAGGTGGCGGGCGGGAGCGCCCACAGGCGCTCGGGCAGGTTGAGGCGGGCCAGGAGATCGGCCGCCCGGGTGCGGGCCGCCTCGGGGGAAAGGCCGCCCTCGAGGCCGGCGGCCTCCACCACGGCGCGGGCGCCGACGCGGGGGATCACCCGGAGGAACTGCGAGACATAGGCGAGGGTGGTGCGGCGGAGCGCCAGGATCTCGCGCGGCGCGGCCGTGGCGAGGTCGACGATGCGGGCTCCGTCGTGGACCCGGATCGCCCCGGCGGCGCAGCGGTAATTGCCGTAGGCCATCTTCAGGAGGGAGGACTTGCCTGCACCGGAGGCGCCGCCGAGCACGACGCATTCGCCCGGATGGACCGCCAGGGTGACGCCGGCGATGACGGGCAGCGCGGCGCCGCCGCGCAGATGCAGGGTGAAGCTCTTGGCCACGTCCTCGAAGGCGAGGCGGGGAGGCGGGGGCGTCATGCGGCGAGCACCGAGGAGACGAGGAGCTGGGTGTAGGCGGCCTGCGGGTCGTCGAGGACCTGGTCGGTCAGGCCGGTCTCGATCACCCGGCCGGCCCGCATGACGAGGACGCGGTGCGAGAGCAGGCGCGCCACGGCGAGATCGTGGGTGACGATGATGACCGCGAGGCCGAGCTCGGCCACCAGGCCCCGGATCATGTCGAGGAGGCGGGCCTGGACCGAGACGTCGAGGCCCGAGGTCGGCTCGTCCATGAGGACGAGGCGGGGCGCGGTGACGAGGTTGCGGGCGATCTGCAGGCGCTGGCGCATGCCGCCGGAGAAGCGCGTCGGGGGGTCGTCGATGCGGTCGGGCGCGATCTCGACGCGGGCGAGCCAGTCGAGGGCGGTGGCGCGGATGCGGCCGTAATGGCGGTCGCCGACGCCCATCAGGCGCTCGCCGACATTGCCCCCGGCCGAGACCGCCATGCGCAGGCCCTGCGTCGCGTCCTGGCGCACGAATCCCCAGTCCGTGCGCATCAGCGCGCGCCGCTCGACGACGCTCAGGGTGTCGAGGTCGCGCGTGGCGCCGTCGCGCAGGCGGTAGGCGACGGAGCCCGCATCGGCCGCGACCTCGCCGGCGATGAGCGAGAGCAGGGTCGACTTGCCGGAGCCGGATTCGCCGACCACCGCCAGCACCTCGCCGGGGTCGAGGGTGAAGCCGATGCCGTCGCAGGCGAGGCGCCGGCCGTAGCGCTTGGTCAGGCCGTCCACGATCAGGAGCGGTTCCATCACGCACCCTCTCCGGTGTGGCCGTCGGCGCGGCGGGTCTCGCAATGGTCGGTGTCCGAGCAGACGAACATCCGCCCCCCGACGTCGTCGAGGACCACCTCGTCGAGGTAGACCCCGTCCGCGCCGCAGAGGGCGCAGGGCCGGTCGAAGCTCTGGACCCGGAAGGGGTGATCCTCGAAGTCGAGGCTGCGCACCCGGGTATAGGGCGGGATCGCGTAGATGCGCTTCTCGCGGCCGGCCCCGAAGAGCTGGAGAGCGGGGCAGTCGTCCATCTTGGGATTGTCGAATTTCGGGGTCGGGGAGGGATCCATCACGTAGCGGCCGGCCACCTCAACCGGATAGGCGTAGGTGGTGGCGATGTGGCCGTGGCGGGCGATGTCCTCGTAGAGCTTCACGTGCATGAGGCCGTATTCGGCCAGGGCGTGGAGCTGGCGCGTCTCGGTCTCGCGGGGCTCGAGGAAGCGCAAGGGTTCGGGGATCGGCACCTGGTAGACGAGGACCTGCCCCTCGGCGAGCGGCGCCTCGGGGATGCGGTGGCGGGTCTGGATCACGGTGGCGTGCGCCGTCCGCGTCGTCGTGGCGATCCCGGCGGTGGCGGTGAAGAAGCGCCGGATCGAGACCGCGTTGGTGGTGTCGTCGGCGCCCTGATCGATCACCTTGAGCACGTCGGCGGCGCCGAGGATCGCGGCGGTGACCTGCACGCCGCCGGTGCCCCAGCCATAGGGCATCGGCATCTCGCGGGCGGCGAAGGGCACCTGATAGCCCGGGATCGCGATGGCCTTGAGGATGGCCCGGCGGATCATCCGCTTCGTGCCCTCGTCGAGATAGGCGAAGTTGTAGCCGGTGCCGGCGGTGGCGGGGGCGGGGGCGGGAGCAGGACTTGGCGCGTTCATTCGGCGGCCTCCCGCAGGGGGGATTCGTCGGAAGCGGGCGCGGCCGCCCGGGCGGCGTGCTCGGCACGCAGGCGCCGGACCAGTTCGAGTTCGGCCTGGAAGTCGACGTAGTGCGGCAGCTTCATGTGCTCGACGAAGCCCGTCGCCTGCAGGCTGTCGCAATGGGCCAGGACGAATTCCTGGTCCTGGGCCGGCACCGCCACGGCCTCGCCGAGTTCGGCGGCCCGGAGCGAGCGGTCCACCAGCGCCATGGCCATGGCCTTGCGCTCGCCCTGGCCGAAGACGAGGCCGTAGCCGCGGGTGAATTGCGGCAGCACCGCGCCGTGGCCGTGGAACTGGTTGATCATCTGGCACTCGGTCAGCTCGATCGTACCGAGGCCGACGGGAAAGCCGAGCTCCTCGGGCGTGAACTCCAGTTCCACCGCCCCGACCCGGATCTCGCCGACGAAGGGATGGGTGCGGCCGTAGCCGCGCTGCGTCGAGTAGCCCAGCGCCAGGAGGAAGCCCTCGTCGCCCCGCGCCAGACCCTGCAGGCGCACCGCCCGGTCGGCGGGATAGTCCACGGGCTCGCGGGTGAGGTCGCCGATCGCGGCGCCTTCGTCCGGGGGCGAGGGTTCGAGGAGGCCGGCCTGGCCGAGAAGATCGGTGACCCGCGGGCAGGCGGCGGACTCGGGCTCGGCTTCGGTTCCGGATTCGGCCGCCGGTACCGGATCGAAGCCGTCCATGAGCGAAAAGTCCACGAGGCGATGGGTGTAGTCGAAGGTCGGGCCGAGCACCTGCCCGCCGGGCAGGTCCTTGAAGGTGGCGGAGATGCGCCGCGCCAGCGTCATCGCGCCGGTGTCGACCGGCTCGGTGGCGCCGAAGCGCGGCAGCGTGGTGCGGTAGGCCCGCACCAGGAACACCGCCTCGACCACGTCGCCCCGGGCCTGCTTCAGGGCGAGGGCGGCCAGGTCCGGGTCGTAGAGGGAGCCCTCGGTCATCACCCGGTCGACGAGGAGGCGCATCTGCTCGCGGATCTGCGCCACGGTGAGTTCGGGCACGGCCGGGTCGCCGCGCCGAACCTCGGCGAGCAGCCGGTGGGCGTTGTCGATGGCGGCCTCGCCGCCCTTCACCGCGACGTACATGGCAGCGCCTCCGAACCCGCACAATCGTCCGAACCCGGCACGGTCTCGGCGCCGACGGGGCGGGCCGAGCGCGGCAGCCCGGCGAGGCGGCCCGGCGCCACGAAGAAGCAGTCGATCCCCAGCGGGAAGCCCGCATGGTTCGCGGCCCAGCGCGCGGCCCAGTCGGCGGGCAGGGGCCCGGCCTCGAGCCGCGCCGTGCCGCGGATGCCCGGCCCCGCGAAGGCGAGCCCGGCGGAGGACTGGCCGGTGGAGGGCTGGCCGGTGGAGGGCTGGCCGGCCCCGTCGGAAAGGGTGTCGACGGCCAGGATCAGTGTGGCGGAGGCATCCGGGTAGGCGGGGGTGCCCCGTGCGAAATCCGTGAAGGCGGGGCAGCGGGCGGGATCGGCGATCAGCGCGAAGGCCGCCTGCCCGGGCGCCGCGACGATCGGCGCCCCGGTGTGGAAGCGCAGGAACCCGGCGACCGCCGGGTCCGCCCGCAGGGGCGCATCGAGCCAGACCGGCGTGTCGGCATCGGTGAGCGCCAGGGCCAGGGCCGCGAGCTCGGGGGTGAGGGGGGCGGGGGGCGCCAGGGCGGTGACCAGGGCGCGGATCCGGCCGGGCCGGCTCAGGGCCTCCATCGCGGCCCGAAACACCGCCTGGCCCTCGTGGACGGGATCGGCGAAGCCGCGGGCGAGGGCGAGAGCGTTGGCCATCAATCCTCTCCCCGCGCCAGGGTGAAGAAGTTGACCCGGGTGGCCGCCGTCTTGCGGGCGGCCTGCCGCGCCGCGTCCGCCCGGCGCCCTGCGATCTCCGCCAGGGCCGCCTCGAGGGCAGGCCGCGCCGCCGGGCGCTGCCAATGCGCATCGAGGATGGCGGCGAGGCGGGCGCGGGTCCGGTCGCGGCCGAGATGGTAGGCGAAGCCGGTCTCGCCGCCGGGCAGGCGCACCGCCGCCCGGGTCACCGCGGCCTCGCCGGCATTGAAGGGCCGTCCGTCGCCGCCGATCCGCCCGCGGACCATGACGAGGCCCGTCTCCGGCGCCCGCAGGTCCTCCGCCTCGGCCGCGGCGCCGGCCCGCGCCAGGGCGGCCCGCAATTCCTCGGCGGTGGCCTGCCCGGCCCGCGCCATCGCCTGCCGACGCGCGGCGGGGTCTGGCATCCCGGGCTCAGGTGGTGTTTGGCTGGCGCTCGGCATCGATCGGTCTCCAAACCTGTCTATATGTATAGACAATCGGATGAGCGGGCACAAGGGTTTTCGAGGACGGATGCGGGCGACCCAGGCGAGGCAGTCATGAAGAAGGCGGGCGACACCCGCGTGACGGCGCTCCAGCGCGGGGGCGGCCTGGCCGCCTGGCGGCAGATCGCCGACACCCTGGCGGGCGAGATCCGCGGCGGGAGCCTGGGCGCCGGGGCGCAGCTGCCGGCCGAATCGGCGCTCGCCGCGCGCTTCGGCGTGAACCGACACACGGTGCGCCGGGCGCTCGGCGTGCTCGCCGAGGGCGGTCTGGTGCGCACCACGCAGGGCCGGGGCAGCTTCGTGGAGCAGGGCCCGATTCCCTACCCGATCGGGCCCCGGACCCGCTTCTCCGAGATCGTCTCGCGCACCGGGCGCGAGGCCTGGGGCGACCTGATCGCGGCCGCCACCGTGCCGGCGGATGCGGACTGGGCCGATGCCCTGGGGATCGACCCCGGCGCGCCGATCCTCGAACTCCTCACCGTGCACCGGGCCGACGGCGCCCCGATCTCGACGGCCCGGACCTGCCTGCCGCTGCCGCGCTTCACCGGCTTCGACGCCGCCTACGCCGCCAGCGGCTCGCTCACCCGCGCCTATGCGGGCTTCGGCGTGGCCGACTACACCCGGCTCTCGACCCGGATCGGCGCCCGCCCGGCCAGCCCCGAGGAGGCGGAACGCCTGGACATCGCCCCCGGCCGGACCCTGATCGCCCTGTCCAGCGTGAACGTGGACGGCGCCGGCACACGCATCCAGGCCACGCGCAGCCTGTTCGCCGCCGACCGGGTGGAGCTGGTGGTGGAGTGAAGGGCCCTCCGGGGCGGGCGAAGCGCTGACGGCGAGGGGGAGGGAAAGGCGGACTTGACGGCCCGCCCGCCGCAGCCGCCCGGATGCGGTCGCGGCCTCAGGTCCCCGCGCGCTTCGTTGAGATCGCGGCCCGGGCGGTCTATGCACTGTGCCCATGGACCTCCAAGCTTCCGCGAGTCGCTCCCCGGCTCCTCTCGCCTGCAAGCGGCCGCTTCCCGGCAAGGCGGCGCCGTTCCTGCCCATGAGCCGCGCCGAGATGGACGCGCTCGGGTGGGAATCCTGCGACATCGTCCTGGTGACGGGCGACGCCTACGTGGATCATCCGAGCTTCGGCATGGCCATCATCGGCCGGCTGCTCGAGGCGCAGGGCTTCCGGGTCGGCATCATCGCGCAGCCCGACTGGCAATCGGCGGTGCCGTTCAAGGCCTTGGGCCGGCCGAGGCTGTTCTTCGGCGTCACCGGCGGCAACCTCGACTCGATGGTGAACCGCTACACGGCCGACCGTCGCCTGCGCAGCGACGACGCCTACACGGCGGGCGGGGAAGGCGGGGCGCGGCCGGACCGCTGCACCATCGTCTACACGCAGCGCTGCCGCGAGGCCTACAAGGACGTGCCGATCATCCTCGGCGGCATCGAGGCCTCGCTGCGCCGCATCGCCCATTACGATTACTGGTCCGACAAGGTGCGCCGCTCGATCCTGGCGGATGCGAAGGCCGATCTGCTCCTCTACGGCAATGCCGAGCGCGCCGTGGTCGAGGTGGCGAACCGCCTCGCGGCCGGCGAGGCGCCGCACGCCCTCGATTCCGTCCGGGGCGTCGCGCTGTTCCGCCGCGTGCCCGCGCATTACGCCGAGCTGCCCGCCGACGATCTCGATTCGGCCGACGAGGCCGCCTCCCGCCGCCCCGGCGAGACCGTGATCCGGCTTCCCGCCTACGACGAGGTCAAGGACGACAAGGAGGCCTATGCGCGCGCCTCGCGGGTGCTGCACCGGGAGGCCAATCCCGGCAACGCCCGCCCCCTCGTCCAGCGCCACGGCGACCGCGACCTCTGGCTGAACCCGCCGCCGATCCCGCTCTCCAGCGAGGAGATGGATGCGGTCTACGACCTGCCCTACGCCCGTGCGCCCCATCCCTCCTACGGCGACGCCAAGATTCCCGCCTGGGACATGATCAAGTTCTCCGTGACGATCATGCGCGGCTGCTTCGGCGGCTGCACCTTCTGCTCCATCACCGAGCACGAGGGCCGGGTCATCCAGAACCGCACCGAGGGTTCGATCCTGCGCGAGATCGAGCACATCCGCGACAAGACGCCGGGCTTCACCGGCGTGATCTCGGATGTCGGCGGGCCGACGGCGAACATGTACCGGATGGCCTGCAAGGACCCGAAGATCGAGGCGGCCTGCCGGCTGCCGTCCTGCGTCTTCCCCGACATCTGCCCGAACCTGAACACCTCGCACGACGACCTGATCCGGCTCTATCGCAAGGTCCGCGAGGTGGAGGGCGTCAAGAAGGTGATGGTGGCGTCGGGCGTGCGCTACGACCTCGCGGTGCGAAGCCCCGAATATGTCGAGGAGCTCGTGACCCACCACGTCGGCGGCCGCCTGAAGATCGCGCCCGAACACACCGAGCGCGGCCCCCTCGACCTGATGATGAAGCCGGGCATCGGCACCTACGACCGCTTCAAGGAGATGTTCGACGCCGCCGCCAAGAAGGCGGGGAAGAAATACTACCTGATCCCGTATTTCATCGCGGCGCATCCGGGCACGACCGACGAGGACATGATGAACCTCGCGATCTGGCTCAAGAAGAACGACTACCGGGCCGATCAGGTCCAGACCTTCCTGCCCTCGCCCATGGCGACCGCCACGACCATGTATCACACCGAGATCAACCCGCTGCAGGGCGTGCGGCGCGGCGGCAGCGAGCCGGTCGACGCGATCAAGGGGATGCGGCAGCGCCGGCTGCACAAGGCGTTCCTGCGCTACCACGACCCCGAGAACTGGCCCCTCCTGCGCGAGGCGCTGCGGGAGATGGGCCGGGCCGATCTCATCGGGCCGAGGCCGGACCAGCTCGTGCCGTTCTCGCAGCCGCCCGGAACCGGACTCGGCAAGGCGCGAGGCCAGCAGCGCCCCATGCGGCATCCGGGCGCGCCGCGCTTCACCACCAAGGGCGTGCCCCTGCGGAAGTGACGGTCCGGCGCGCGCGGCAACCGGGTGCTCCGGGGGCGGCCGTCGCGGGTCCGCGACCGCGCGCGGACAGACGGAAAGCGCCCCGCCGCAATCGTCGGACCTCGGCGACCCCGCTACCGCGCCGCGCCGCCGATCAGGGTCCGGCGCAGGCGCCCCGAGACGGCGTCGATGATCGCCACGGTCACGAGGATCATCAGGATCAGGAAGGCGACCTGGCGCAGTTCGAGGACGCGGATCAGCTCGCTGAGATACTGGCCGATGCCGCCCGCGCCGACGATGCCGATGATGGTGGCCGAGCGGGTGTTCGACTCGAAGAAGTAGAGCACCTGGCTGCCGAGCACCGGCAGCACCGCCGGGATCAACCCGAAGCGGATGCGGTGCAGCTCGGCGCCGCCGGAAGCGGAGACGCCCTCGGCGGCCTTGCCGTCGACGGTCTCGACCGCCTCGGAGAACAGCTTGCCGAGCGCCCCGAAATCCGCGCAGGCGATGGCGAGCGCCCCGGCGAAGGGGCCGAGCCCGACGACGTTGATCCAGATCAGCGCCCAGATCAGCACGTCGACCGAGCGCACCACGTCGAGGCCGCGCCGGACGGTGAAGTGCACGAAGGGGTTCGGCACGACGTTGCGGGCGGCGAGGAACGCCACCGGAAACGCCAGGAGCGCGGCCGTCAGCGTGCCGATGAAGGCGATGCCGAGGGTCTCGGCCAGGGCCTGCAGGAAGGTCCAGGCCCGGCCGCCGGCTTCGGGGGGCAGCATCAGCAGGCTGAATTCGCCGAGGCGCCCGAGCCCGGCGAGGAGGCGGGTGGCGGAGAAATCGAGGCGGACCATCGCGGTGCCCGCCAGGGCGACGAGGGCGGCGAGGGCGAGGACCGCCAGGACGCGCCCCCGCCAGGCCGGCCGGAAGCTGTCGGGAAAGCGCCGCCGCAGGGCGGCGATCTCGGCGGGGCCGAGCTCGGCCGGATCGCGTTCCGGACCTGTCATCGCAGCCCCCCGAGAAGCCCGTGGCGCAGGCGTTCGGTGCAGAGGTCGATCGCCATCACGGTGAGGATGATCAGGACCAGGATGGCGCTGACGTCGGCGTAGTAGAAGTTGCGGATCGCCACGAGGAGTTCCTGCCCGATGCCGCCGGCTCCGACGAAGCCCATGACGCCGGCGCCGCGCACGTTGATCTCGAAGCGCAGCAGCCCGTAGGAGACGAAGTTCGACAGCACCTGCGGCAGCACCGCGAAGCGCAGGGTCTCGATCCGCCCGGCCCCGGCGGCGGTGAGGCTCTCCACCGGCTTCAGGTCGATGTTCTCGACGACCTCGGAGAACAGCTTGCCCAGCGCCCCGGTGGTGTGGATCGCCAGCGCCAGCACGCCCACCATCGGCCCGAGGCCGAAGGCGATGACGAAGATCAGCGCGAACACGATCTCCGGCACGGTGCGGCAGAATTCCAGGCCGCGCCGCACGAGGAAACAGGCCGTCCGGCTGCCGGCCACGTTGGCGGCGGCGGAGAAGCACAGCACGAAGCCGCCGAGCGCCCCCAGGAGGGTGCCGAGATAGGCCATCAGCAGGGTCTCGCCCAGGAGACCGAGCCATTTCGGCCCGCCCCAGTACCATTCGGCGAGGTCCCCCGGCAGGTTCGCCAGGCTCAGGTGGGGCAGGATCTGGGCGATGTAGTCGGTGAAGCGGCCGAGATTGGCCGCCAGCACGAGGGGGCGCACCTCGGCGGCCTGGGCGGCGAGCCCGGTGAGGACCACGAGCGCGGCGAGGCCGGCCCAGGTCCGGCGCCGGGTCGCGGCCACGGCCGCGCCGTAGGCCCCCGCCAGGGCGGCGGCCCGGTCCGGGGGCAGGGGCGTGATCCGCTCAGGCATCGGCGGTCACAGGCGGATCGGGACGGGTCCGCTCAAGACTTGCGGCGCTGGTCGTCGTTGAACTTCAGCATCTCGATGATCGGCTGGTAGTCCTTCAGGGTCACGGGGGTGAAATCCTGGTCCTTGCCGTCGGAGAGCCGGTCGAAGGCGGCCCTGTCGGCCTTGGGCATCGCCACGAGGGCGTCGCGGATCTTCGCCTTCAGGTCGTCGGGCAGGCTCGCCAGCATGGCGAAGGGACCCTCGGGCAGGAAGTCGGACTTGAACACCACGCGGAAGTCGTTCTGGCCCATCGCGGTGCCGTCCGGCTTCTTGAGCATGCCCTTGGTGGCCATCCGGGTGACCATGGTGTCGGTGTCGGAGTTGTAGAGGTTGGCCGCCGCGTCCACGGTGCCCTGCACCAGGGCGAGGACGGCGTTCTCGTGGCTGCCGGCATAGACCGTCTTGCCGAAGACCGTGTCGACCGGGTGGCCGGCCTTGTGCAGGAAGAAGCGCGGCGCCTGGTTGCCGGAGGTGGAGTTCGGGTCGACCAGGGCGAGGTTCTTGCCCTTCAGGTCCTCGATCGACTTGTACGGGCTGTCGGCGCGCACGTAGATCACCGAGTAGTAGCCCGAGGCGCCGTTGTCGTGCTTCTGGTTGACGATGGGCTCGATCCTGACGCCGGTCATCACCGCGCGGGCGAAGGAGGCGGGGCCGTAGAAGGCGAGCTGGGCATTGCCGGCGCGCTGGCTCTCGATCACCGCGGCGTAGTCGTTGGCGATGCGCAGCTTCACCGGCACGCCGAGGGTCTTCGACAGGTAGGCGGTCATCGGCGCGTAGCGATCGGTGGTGCCCGACGCGTTCTCCGCCGGGATCACCGCCAGGGTCAGCTCCGGATAGGTCGCCTTCCAGTCCTGCGCGGCGGCCGGGAGGGCGAGGAGGGCGAGCGCGAGGGCGCCGGCGAGGGATCGACGGGTCAGCATGGGAAACTCCCGGAGGGGTGGGTGAGGGATCGGGCCGAAGGATCAGGCTAAAGGGTCAAGCGACGAGGGCGGCGGGATAGGCCCGGGGCCGCACCGGCTCGGGGGCATCGAGGACCTCGCCGGCCTCCAGCCCGTAGAGCTGGCGGGCGACCGCCTCGGTGAGGTCGGCGGGCGTGCCGTCGAAGACGAGGCGGCCGTCGGCCAGGCCGACGAGGCGGTCGCAGTAGCCGCGGGCCAGGTCGAGGGAATGCAGGTTGCACAGCACGGTGAGGCCGTGGCGCCGGTTGGCCTCGGCCAGGGCGTCCATGACGATGCGGGTGTTGCGCGGGTCGAGGGAGGCGACGGGCTCGTCGGCGAGGATGAGGTCGGGGGCCTGCATCATCGCCCGCGCGATGGCCACGCGCTGCTGCTGGCCGCCGGAGAGCTGGTCGGCCCGGTGACCGGCGAAGTCGCCCATGCCGAATTCGTCGAGGGCGGCCAGCGCCAGGGCACGCTCCCGTTCGGACCAGAGCTTGAGCAGGGAGCGGTGCCGGGGCACCTCGGAGAGCCGGCCCATCAGGACGTTGCTCAGCACGTCGAGGCGGCCGACGAGGTGGAACTGCTGGAAGATCATCGCGCAGCGCGCCCGCCAGCGCCGCAGGTCGCGCCCGCGCAGGGCCGTGACGTCGAGCCCCTCGAACAGGATGCGACCGCCGGTCGGCTCGGCGAGGCGGTTGATCATCCGCAGCAGGGTCGACTTGCCGGCGCCCGAGCGCCCGATCACGCCGACGAACTGGCCGCGGGGGATGGAGAGCGAGACGCCGTCCACCGCGCGACGGTCGCCGTAGTGGCGGGCAAGACCTTCGAGGATCAGCATGGAGGTCTCCGGCGGTTCAGGTCGAACGCCGGTAGACCCGCCCCACGCGACAGCAGAATGACTATTCTCCGGCTAACCAATAGCCGGCACTATTGTGCTTCGCCCTCGTGGCGCTCCAGGAATGCTTCGATCGACAGGGCGCGGAAGTCCGGCAGCGCCCGGCCCAGGCGCGCATGGTCCCAGTCCCACCAGGCCAGCGCCTGCAGGCGCTCGGCGATCGCCTCCGGGAACCGGCGGCGCACCACGCGGCCGGGATTGCCGACCACGATGGTGTAGGGCGCCACGTCCCGGGTCAGGATCGTGCCCGCGCCGACCACCGCCCCGGTGCCGATGCTGCGCCCGGGCAGGACCACCGCGCCGTGCCCGATCCAGACGTCGTGGCCGATGCGCACGGGCAGGGCCCGGCGCCGAGCGAAGAAGGCCGCCTCGTCCGCCTCGCCCGGCCAGTAGGCGCTGGCCCGGTAGGTGAAGTGGGATTGCGAGGCCCGCTCCATCGGGTGGTTGCCGGGATTGATCCGCACATGCGCGGCGATGGAGCAGAACTTGCCGATGGTCGTGTAGTTCGCCTGCCCGTCCTCGACGATGTAGGAATAGTCGTCGAGGCTCGTCTCGCTGAGGCGCGTGCGCGCGCCGACCTCGGTGTAGCGGCCGAGGCGGCAATCCGTGAGCCGGGCCGTGGGATGGACGGCCGGTTCGAGGCCGAGGCGATCGGAGACCATCGCGCGATCCAGTCCAGTCAGGCGGAGAAGGGGAGGCGGCGCAGGAGGCGGAACGGCGCCGCGCCCTCCTGGACGACCACGCTCAGCGCGTCGATCGCGAGGTCGGGCAGCCCCGCGGCAGCCTCGGCCAGCAGGGGCAGGGCCGTCGCCCGATCCTCCCGCCCGAGGGGTCCGGTGAGCGTCATGTGAAAGCGGAAGGCCTCGAAGACGTGCGGATAGCCCCAGCGCTCCAGCAGCGCCCGGCCGCGGGGGTCCAGGCGCTCGGGGCGGCGGCGGGCGCGCTCGGCCTCGGTGAGGGGCGCCCGCAGGGGATCGAGGGCCGCGACGCACTCGGCGGCGAGCAGCCCGAGGGCGGGCGGGGGTGCGGCCGGCACCAGGGCGGCGAAGGCCCCGAGGGCGGCCACCCGCAGGGGGCCGACGGGCAGCGGGCTCCGGTGCGCCGCCAGGGCCTCGGCCGCCGCGAGGAGGTCGGCCTCGGTCGCGCCCGGGGCGAGGCGCATCGGCGCCTTCAGGGTGGCGTGGAAGCCGTAGAGCCGCGGCTCGGCGGTGTGGGCGGCCAGGATCGCCCGGAGCGCCTCCGGGCCGGGGGCCGGGCCGGGGCCGAGAATCGCGTCGCCGAAGGCGGCCAGCGCCGAGCCGGGGGCGGGCGTGACGTAGAGGGCGTATCGGGCGGGTCGGTCCAACGGGGTCGTGTCCTGGCTGCACGCAGAATCTCGGCGGCACGCCGAATCCTGGCGGCACGCCGAATCCTGGCGGCACGCGAGGTGCCGAAGCGCGCATACTATCCGCGCCCGACGGCGATATGACAGGGTGGGCGCCGCACGCGGCGCGATGAGGCGATCCCGGTGTCCGCTCGCAGGCACAGATACTCCCCGGCCTCGCACGCCCTGTCCCTGTCGGCCGCCATGCTCGTGGCCGGCGGGACCGGCGCGACGGCCATGGGCGAGGCCACCGCGCGCCGCTTCACGGCGGCCTACGGTCTCAGCTTCCTGAACCTGCCGGCGGGCGAGGCCAGCCTCGCCGTCGAGCGGGCGGGCGAGCGCTACGCCCTCGAACTCGATGCGGGCCTGCGCGGCCTCGCCGGCTTCTTCTTCGACGGGGCCGGCAAGGCCACGGTCGCCGGTTCGGCGACCCGCGCCGGCGCGGTGACCGCCACCTTCCGGATCGACAGCCGCTACGGCGGCAAGCCGATCGCGGTGGCGCTCGACCTCGCCGGCGGGCGCGTGCGCAGCGCCAGCGTCGAGCCGCCTCCGACCCCACGCGCGGACCGGGTCCCGGTGGCGCCGGAGGACAAGGTCGGCGTGGTCGACCCCCTGACCATGCTGACGCTCCCTCTCGGAGCCGCCCCCCTGGATCCGGGCCTGTGCGACCGGCGCATCCCGGTCTTCGACGGAGCGAGCCGGGCCGACCTCGTCCTGTCGCGCGGCAGCCTCGTGACGGTGACGGAGGGCGCCTATCGCGGCCCCGCCCTCGACTGCCGGGTGCGCTGGGTGCCGATCTCCGGACACCGTTCCGGCGGGAGCAACGTCCGCCGGATGGCCGCCAACGACGACATGCGGGTGCGCTTCGCCCCGATCCTCGACGGGACGCTGCTGCTGCCGCTGTCGATCACGGTCGCCACCGGATGGGGCACGGTGCGGATCGAGGCGACGCGCTGGGGCGGGGCGGCGCCGGCCGGCCTGGAGGCTCCGGCGGCGAAGCCCGGCGTGACCGTGCGCCTGCCCAACGCCCGCTAGCCGCGGCAACGGTTTCCCGCCGTCGCGGGTTCTCCCTCCGGTCAGCGCGGCCATCGTGATCGAGGAGGTCGCATGCGCGTCGGAAGCCCGAAATCGGCCCAGCTCTTCACCGCCTTCGCCTCGAAGGTGGCGCGCGCCGCCGGGCGCCCGGCGACCTTCGCGGTCAGCATCGCGCTGATCCTGGTCTGGGCGGTGACGGGGCCGCTGTTCGGCTTCTCCGACACCTGGCAGCTCATCATCAACACCGGCACCACCATCGTGACGTTCCTGATGGTGTTCCTGATCCAGAACACCCAGAACCGCGACGGCGCGGCGATCCAGGCCAAGCTCGACGAGCTGATCCGGGCCAGCGCCGCGCAGAACCGCTACATCGGCATCGAGAGCCTGACCGAGGAGGAGCTCGACGCCCTGCGGGCGCGCTGTGCGAAGCGGGCGCCCCTGGACGACCTCGAGGCGGCCGCCTGCGCGGCCGAGGCGGAGGCCCACCGCAAGGCCGAGGCCGCCGCCGCGCGGGCCGGCGGCCTGACCGCCTATCCGCGCTGATCCGGTTCCCGGAGCGGAGGCGAAGCGGCGCAAGACACTCGATAACGGAAACGCCGCGCAGCGAAGGTCCCCTGCAGCGAAGGCGCCGTGCCGCGCCGCACCCTGGCGGTGGAACGCCCGATCCTCCGCCGCGTTCGCCCCGCGACGCAGCACAGGAGACGCCAGCATGGCCAACGCGATGATCCACGACATCTTCAGCGGCACCCCGAACCTCACCACCACGGAGCGCGCCGTCTCGGTGGTGCTCGGCCTCGGCATCGCCGCGGCCGCCGCCCAGCCGCGCCCGAACAAGTGGCTCAGCCTCGCGGCCCTCGTGGTCGGCGCCGGCCTCGCCATCCGCGGCGCCACCGGCCACTGCGCCGTCAAGGCCGTGACGGAGGCCTGAACCGGCCCCGCGCCCGGTGCCAGAACGTCTCGGGCATCGGGCGGCTCTCGATCGGACACGAAAAAGGGGCGCCTCGGTGAGGCGCCCCTTTCGGTTCAGACGTCGATTTGGTGCGGGATTACAGCGTGGTGGTCGAGCGGCGGCCCTGGATGAAGCCGTAGATCGCCAGCACGACGATGGCGCCGACGACCGCGCCGATCAGGCCCGCGCCCTGGTTCGGGCCGTACCAGCCGAGCGCCTGACCCAGGAAGGTGGCCACGAAGGCGCCGACGATGCCGAGGATCGTGGTCAGGATGAAGCCGGCCGGCTCGTTGCTGCCCGGCATGATGAACTTGGCGATGACACCGGCCAGAAAGCCGATGATGATGGTCCAGATGATACCCATGAGCTGATCCTCGAACTTGGCCGAACCCTCTGGGTCGGACGTCACTGGCGGTAGCGGCGGGCTTCTCAGCCTTGGCCTTAACGCATGGGGTGAGAACGCCGCATCCGTGGGATGAGTTGCGCTGCACGAAGCGACTTTGTCGCGTGGCGCGCCAAGACCGTCCGGCACGGCCGGATTCCCGCGCGCAGGGCGGCGGACCTCTTTACGTTCGGGTCCCCGGCGCGGCACAACGCTTGCCCCGAGCCGGGATGCGCGTGGCGTCCCAAGGCCGATCCGCGAAGAGGCACGTTTCCCCACCATGACGACGATCCAGCGCTTCGAATCCGGTCCCCGCATGAGCCAGGCCGTCACCTACGGCGACATGGTGTTCCTCGCGGGCCAGGTGGCCGGCACGGTGGTGGGCGCCGGCGTCACCGCGCAGACCCAGGAGATCCTCGGCGAGATCGACCGCCTGCTGGCGGCGGCCGGCACCGACAAGAGCCGCATCCTCACCGCCACGATCTACCTCGCCGACATCGCCACCTTCGCCGAGATGAACGCCGCCTGGGACGCCTGGGTGGCCAAGGACAACCCGCCGGCCCGCGCCACGGTGGAGGCCAGGCTCGCCGCGCCCGAGTACCTCGTCGAGATCGTCGTGGTGGCCGCCAAGGGCAAGGCATGATCCGAGCCGGCACCCGCCGCGCCCTCCTGTGCGGGGGGCTGGTCGCCGGGGCGCTCGCCGCCCTGGCGCTCGGCCTGCCCGGGGCGCGGGCCGAGACGCCCGCGCCGAAGGGCGAGCGCGTGGTCAACATCTACAACTGGTCGGACTACATCGACCCGAAGATGCTCGACGCCTTCACCCGGGAGACCGGCATCAAGGTCGTCTACGACACCTACGACAACAACGAGATCCTCGAGACCAAGCTGCTGGCCGGGCGCTCGGGCTACGACGTGGTGGCGCCCTCCGGCCCGTTCCTGCAGCGGCTGATCCGGGCGGGGGTGTTCCAGCCCCTCGACAAGGCCCGGATCCCGAACCTCGTGCATGCCTGGCCCGAGATCGCGGCGCGGCTCGCCACCTACGACCCCGGCAACACCTACGCCGTGGACTACATGTGGGGCACCACCGGCATCGGCGTGAACCTCGCCCTGGTGCGCGAGCGCCTGGGGGCGAGCCAGCCCCTGAACACCTGGAGCCTCGTCCTCAATCCGGGCCTGATGGCCAAGCTCAAGGATTGCGGGGTGATGCTGCTCGATTCCCCCGAGGACCTGATCCCGAGCCTGCTGCCGTTCTACGGCTTCAAGCCGGATTCCAAGCGCTGGGACGACATCACCCAGGTCACCGACGCCCTGTTCAAGGTCCGCGGCTCGGTGCGCAAGTTCCACTCCTCGGAATACATCAACGGGCTGGCCAACGGCGACCTCTGCCTGGCGGTCGGCTATTCCGGCGACGTGATGCAGGCCCGCAAGCGCGCCGAGGAGGCCAAGAACGGGGTCGAGATCGGCTATGTCATTCCCCGCGAGGGCGCGCTGATGTGGTTCGACGCCTTCGCGATCCCGAAGGACGCCCCCCATCCCGCCGAGGCCCACGCCTTCCTCGACTACATGATGCGGCCCGAGGTGGCGGCGGCCAACACCAACTTCGTCTCCTATGCCAGCGGCAACGCGGCGGCCCGGAAGTTCGTCAAGCCCGAGATCCTGGGCAATCCCGGCATCTACCCGGACGAAGCGACGATGCAGCGCCTCGCCAGCAACACCGCCTGGGACGACCGCACCCAGCGCTTCGTCACCCGGAGCTGGACCCGGGTGCGGACGGGGCGCTGAGGCACCGGCAACACGCAGCCGGTGCAAACGAGAACGGCGGCCCCGAGGGACCGCCGTTCTTCGGTTCGGCGCATGCGCCTGAGAATCAGTTGCTGGCGAGGTGAGGCATCGGGTCGACCGGGGTCGCGCCCTTGCGGATCTCGAAGTGCAGCTGGGGCGAGGTCACGTTGCCCGAAGCGCCGGACTTCGCGATGGTCTGGCCGCGCTTGACCTTCTCGCCGGGGCGCACGTCGAGCTCGCCGTTATGGGCGTAGGCCGAGACGTAGCCGTTGGAGTGGCGCACCAGGACGAGCTTGCCGTAGCCCTTCACGTCGGAGCCGGCATAGGCGACGGTGCCGTCCTCGGCCGCCTTCACCGCGGTGCCCTCGGGCACCGAGATGTTGATGCCCTCGTTGCCGGAGGTGCCGTAGCCCGAGATCACCCGGCCCTTGGCGGGCCAGCGGAACGACTGCTCCGGAACCGAGCTGGTGGTGGCGGGCTCGGCCTTGGGGGCCTCGACCGCGGCGACCTTCACGGGCGCCTTGCTGGCTTCCGCGGTCTTGGCCTCGGCGACCTTGGCCTCGGCGACCTTGCGGGCCGCGTCCTTGGCGGCCTCGGCCTTGGCCTGCTTGGCCGCCTCGGCCTCGGCCGTCCTGCGGGCCGCCTCGGCCTTCTTCGCTGCGTCCTTGGCGGCCTCCTTGGCCGCGTCGGCCTTCACCTCGGCCTTGGCTTCCTTGATCTCGATCTTGCGGACCGGCTTGTCCTCGGCCTTGGCGACGGCCTGCCCGGGACGAACATGGGCCTTGCGGGCGTCGGCAGCCTTGGTCTCGGCGACCTTGGCGGCCTCCACGACCCTGCGCGCCTCGGCGAGCTTGGCGGCGCTCGCCGCCTTGTCCGCGGCCTTGCGGGCCTCGGCGGCCTTGCCGGCCTCCAGGGCCTTGCGGGCTTCGGCGAGCTTGGCCGCCTCGGACTCGCGCCTCGCCTCAGCCTTGGCCTCGGCAGCCTCCGCCTCGCGGCGGGCGTCGGCGGCGCGCTTCTCGGCGGCCCGGTCGATCAGCTTCGGGGCCGGTGCGGCGGGCACCGCGCGGGTGCTCATGCGGGCCGCGTCGGGGTTCATGCCCGAGACCGCGGAGGCGGTCATTCCGCCCGAGACCGGCTCGGTGGAGGCCAGCCGGGTGGTCTGGGCACGGGCCGGGGCGGGGGCCGCCGCCATCGGGCGGGGCGACATGGCAGCGGGCGACACGGCCGCGCCCGGGGCCCCGAGGGCCTGGGACTGGATGCGGCTGGTGCGCACCACCGGCGCCGGGGCGATCTCGCCGTCGGGCAGGCTGCCCGTCGCGGCGGGCTCGCTCGACAGGTTGGAGGCAAACGGATTGCCGAAGGGATCGCCCAACCGGGACGCATCCGAAGAACAGGCGGCCGCGCCGCCCCCAATCACGCCGATGAGCGCGAAACGCGACAGCGTCCTCAACCCTCGACCAGTCCCGCGAACCCGCATCGACGCACCTGTTTGCCTGACGCAACTTGATGACGTCATTCAAACCGGATTCAGGTTAAGCAACCGTTCCGATTCACCACGTTTGCGCCACGAAGGCACCCTCGCTGGAACCTTCCGCCCTAGAGGACGCGGGCGCGGCCGGGGGTGAGGGGTGCCAACCGGACGGCCGCGCCCGGACGCGGCTCCAGGGTGCCGTCCGGGGTCCGGGACCAGGTGACGAGGCCCGCCGCCTCCGGCCGCCCGACCGGGGCGACGAGGCGCCCGCCGGGGCCGAGCAGGGCCGAAAGGTGCTCGGGAATCGCCGGGACCGTGCCGTTGAGGAGGATGCCGTCGAAGGGCTCCGCCCCCCGCAGGGTCGCCGGGTGCAGGCCGTCCCCGAGGGTGATCGTCGCCAGGAGCCGGTCCTCCGGCACGAGGTTGTCGCGGGCGTCGTCCGCCAGGGTGGCGTAGCGCTCGACGCTGTGGACATGGGCGGCGCCGAGGCGCAGCAGCAGGGCCGTGACGTAGCCCGAGCCGGTGCCGATCTCGAGGATGCGGGCGCCCGGGCGCAGGGCCAGCGCCTTCAGCATCGCCGCCACCGTGGTGGGCGCCGTCATGGTCTGGCCGCAGGCCAGCGGCAGGGCGAGGTCGCGCCGGGCGAGGTCCCGGTGATGGGCCGGGGCGAAGCGCTCGCGCGGCACCCGCTCCATCGCCCGCAGGGTGTCGGTGTCGCGCACGCCGCGGCCGCGCAGGGCCATGACGAAGGCGGCATCCTCGATCGAGCCCTCGTGCATCATGGCTGGATCTCGACCGGTTCCGGGTCCGTCGGGCTACTGCGAAGAGCCCTTGTCCGAGAACCCTTTGTCCGAGAACCCTTTGTCCGAGAACCCTTGCGCGAAGCGCGTCAGGCTCGGCTCGTCGGTGAGGTCGAGGCGCAGCGGCGTGACGGAGATGCGCTTCTCGGCGATGGCCTTGAGGTCGGTGCCGTTGCCGGGCTGGAACGTCGCCTTGGCGAAGGCGAGCCAGAAATAGGGGTTGCCGCGCCCGTCCTGGCGGGCGTCGATGGCCAGCAGCGCCTGGTTGCGGAAGCCCTGCGCGGCCACCGCCGTGCCCTGAACCTCGTGCGGCTCGCAATCGGGAAAGTTCACGTTGATCACGATCCCGGGCTCGATCCCGATCTCGAGGATCCTGCGCACCACGGCGGGGCCGTGCTCGGCGGCGGTCTGCCACTTGATGGCGCCGCGCCCGCCGGCGCCGTAGGCCTGGCTCAGCGCGATGGAGCGCACGTTGAGGATGGTGCCTTCCATGGCCGCCGCGATGGTGCCCGAATAGGTCACGTCCTCGGCGACGTTCTGGCCGCGATTGACGCCCGAGAGCACGAGGTCGGGCCCGTGCTCCTTGAGGATGTGGCGCACGCCCATGATCACGCAGTCGGACGGCGTGCCCTTCACGGCGAATCGCTTCTCCGCGACCTGGCGCAGGCGAAGCGGATCGTTCAGCGAGAGCGAGTGCGAGACGCCGGACTGGTCGGTCTCCGGCGCCACCACCCAGACGTCGTCCGAGATGGCCCGGGCGATCCCCTCCAGGGTCTCGAGACCCGGCGCGTGGATGCCGTCGTCGTTGGTGACGAGAATGCGCATCAGCTCTTGATCCCCTCGATCCGCTCGATCCCGCCCATATAGGCCTTCAGCACCGACGGCACCGTGACGCTGCCATCCGGGTTCTGGTAGTTCTCCATCACGGCGATGAGCGCGCGGCCCACCGCGACGCCGGACCCGTTGAGGGTATGGACGAATTGGACCGCCTTGCCGTCCCGGGCACGGACGCGCGCGTTCATCCGCCGCGCCTGGAAGTCGCCGCAGACCGAGCAGGACGAGATCTCGCGAAACGTCTCCTGGCCCGGCATCCAGACCTCGATGTCGTAGGTCTTCTGGCTCGCGAAGCCCATGTCGCCGGTGCACAGCGTCATGATCCGGTAGGGCAGGTCGAGCTTCTTCAGCACGGCCTCGGCCGAGCCGAGCATGCGCTCGTGCTCGTCCGCCGATTGCTCGGGCGTGGTGATCGAGACGAGCTCGACTTTGTTGAACTGGTGCTGGCGCAGCATGCCGCGGGTGTCCCGCCCCGCCGAGCCGGCCTCGGCCCGGAAGCACGGGGTGAGGGCGGTGAAGCGCAGGGGCAGTTCTTCCTCGCGGAGGATGGATTCGCGGACGAGGTTGGTGAGGGGGACCTCGGCGGTGGGGATGAGCCAGTGCTCGCCCGCCTGGAACTGGTCGTCCCGGAACTTCGGCAGCTGCGCCGTGCCGAACATCGCCTCGTCGCGCACGAGGATCGGCGGCGCCACCTCGGTATAGCCGTGCTCACCCGTGTGCAGATCGAGCATGAACTGCCCGAGCGCCCGCTCCAGCCGCGCCAACTGGCCCTTCAACACCACGAAGCGGGCACCGGACATCCGGGCGGCGGCCTCGAAATCCATCAGGCCGGAGGCCTCGCCGATCTCGAAATGCTGGCGGCCCGTGGCAAGCTGCGGGCGGTGCGCTTTGAACGCACGGTACTCGACGTTGCCGTGCTCGTCGGCGCCCTCCGGCACCTCCGGGTTCGGGCGGTTCGGGATCGCGGCGAGGCGGTCGTCGAGGGTCTTGGCGGCCTCGGTCTGAGCGGCCTCCAGCGTCGGCGCCTCGTCCTTCAGGCGGGCGACCTCGGCCATCAGTTCCTGCGCCCGGGCCTCGTCCTTGGCCTTCTTGGCGCCACCGATCTCCTTGGCGAGCGCGTTGCGGCGCTCCTGGTTGGCCTGGGCGGCCGAGATCGCGGATTTGCGCGCGTCGTCCAGGGCGATCAGCGCGGCGGCGAGCGGCGCCAGGCCGCGGCGGCGCAGGGCCTCGTCGAAGGCGTCCGGGTTCTCGCGGATGGCGCGGATGTCGTGCATGGGCTGGGCTCGTACGATGCGAGCCCGACGCTTAGCCGCATCGGCACGGGCGCGACAAGGTCGGGTCGGCCATGCCGGCCCCGCTCATGGGACCGAATCTCAGACGAACCACGCCGTCATTCCGGGACTGCGAAGCAGGGCCCGGAATCCAGAACCGCTGCCGTGCCCGATATGGCACCGTCGGCGGTTCTGGATTCCGGGCTCGCCCTCGGCGACCCGGAATGACGACGCGGGCGGCAAAACCGGCGCCTTGGAATTCGGGCCGGGACACCAGGGGCGATTCGATCCCGACGCGCTACTGCGCGCGGATCTGGCGCTCGGCCGCCTTGTCCTCGCTGCGTCCGTAATTGATGAAGAACAGGTTGCCCTCGACGGGGCGGCCCTTCTGCAGGTTCGCGAGCTGCACCGTGGTCTGGTAGCCCTGCGGATCGGTGATCCGCCACTGGCTCAGGGTCTTGACCTCGGGGTCGAAGAACAGCTGGATCTTCGAGGTGCCGCCGAGCGTCGAGCGGTCCTCCAGGGAGATCCGCAGGCCGCCCGGATCGTTCGCCACGTCGGTGACGGAGAGGTCGCGGGCGAGGTCGATCTTCTCGCGCAGCAGGAATTTCAGGGGCGTCTGCGAGATGAAGTAGAGGTCCTGCGTGCCGAGCTTGCGGTCCTTGACCGCCACCGAGGTGCCGTCGGCCACGATCTCCAGGGGCGAGGGCTGGTCGTAGTCGAAGCGCAGGCGGCCGGGCTTGGCGAGGGTCAGCTTGCCGCCGATCCGGCGTCCGTCCGGGCCGACCTGGACGAAGTTGCCGGTGAGGGTGGTCATGCCGTTGAAGTAGGCGTTGGCCTGCGCGATCACGGTGGCGTCGTCCGCCTCCGGCGCGAGCGCCGCGGCGGCGGGCGCGCCCACGGCCGCGACCTTGGCGCCCTTCGCGTTCGCGTCGAGGGCCTTGGCCTCACCCTTGGGGGCCTTCCCCTCGGCCTTGGCGGCCTTGTCCGCGGCCGCCTTGTCGGACGGCTTGGCGGCCTTCGGCGCCTGGGCGACGGGCTTCTTCGCGGCAGCGGCCGGGGGAGGGGACGCCGGGGCGGGCTCCGGCTCGGGGGCCGGGGCCGGCTGCTCCTTGCGGCCGAAGAGGCCGTCGAGGAACGAGGAGACCTGGGCGGCGGCCGGCTGCGGCTGGGCGAGGCTGGCCGCCAGGACGAACAACGGACCGGCGGCGAGGCGGTGACGGCGGCCGATCATCGGGACGCTCCCTTGAGGCGATGCGAAGGCGTGCGGGTGGTGCCCGCTTAGAAGCCCGCCCTGTGGCGAATATGCGACGGGTGGGGCGGCGTATGCCCCACCCGGAGGGTCCGGCTCAGTCGTCGTAGTCCATCATGCCGGAGGCGGCGTGGCCGCCCTCCATCAGGATCTCGCGCTTGCCGGCATGGTTGGCCGGGCCGACGATGCCCTCGATCTCCATCCGCTCCATGATCGAGGCGGCGCGGTTGTAGCCGATCTGCAGGCGGCGCTGGATGTAGCTCGTCGAGGCCTTGCGGTCGCGCATCACCACCTGCACGGCCTGGTCGTAGAGCTCGGCGCCGGGATCGATGCCGCCGGTGCCCGCATAGGCGCCCGCGTCGAAGATCGGAGCGTCGATGTCCTCGATCTCGGCGGCCTGGGCCTTCTCGGCCCGGTCGGCCTTGTCGGCCTTCGAGCCCTTGGCGGGCTTCTCGTCGCCGCTGCCGTCGTCGGCCGTGACGGCCTCGAGATAGGAGGGCCGGCCCTGGCGCTTGAGGTGGGCGACCACGCTCTCGACTTCCGAGTCCGAGCAGAACGGCCCGTGCACGCGCGTCGTGCGCCCGCCGCCGGCCATGAACAGCATGTCGCCCTGGCCCAGCAGCTGCTCGGCGCCCATCTCGCCGAGAATCGTGCGGCTGTCGATCTTCGATGTGACCTGGAAGGAGATCCGGGTCGGGAAGTTGGCCTTGATCGTACCCGTGATCACGTCGACCGAGGGACGCTGGGTCGCCATGATCAGGTGGATGCCGGCCGCGCGCGCCATCTGGGCCAGGCGCTGGATCGCGCCCTCGATGTCCTTGCCCGCCACCATCATCAGGTCGGCCATCTCGTCGACCACGATCACGATGTAGGGCAGCGCCGAGAGGTCCATCTCCTCCGTCTCGTAGACGGC